>CAZPJE010000345.1:0-42253 GCA_964586725.1 uncultured Steroidobacteraceae bacterium
GCCGCAAGGTGCAATCGGTCGTTCGTGAAAAGAGATTCAATTTAGAACAATCGCTTAAGTGCATGAATAAATTAAATTAAGACAGAGATTTAAACTGGAAGAATCGCGCCACTACCGGCACGCGGTTACAGCGCTTGGCAGCGCTCCGGGACGCGTCCTGCCCCATCCTGCCGCGCCCATGGTCGCGCGTACAGGGCCAGCCTCGCCGTCCGGATCGTCCACATCTGGCTGGGCCGCGGCAATACAGTGAGGATAGACTCGAACGCGCAATTCGCGCGTGGGCAGGAGGCCCTGTAAGGAAGTTGCGCCATGGCCAGCGATAACATCCCGCGGCTCCGCGACATGTTCGTGTGGGCCGGCCCCATCATCGGACCGGATCGCGACTTCCTCGTGCTCGCCGTCATCTACGGCCTCGGCATCGGGCTGCTCTCGCTCGCCACCCCGATATCGGTGCAGGTGCTGATCAACAGCATCGGCAACACGGGCCTCGTCACGCCGCTACTGACGCTCTCTGGCGTGCTGCTCGTGCTGTTGCTGCTCTGGGCACTGCTGAGCGGATTCCGCACCTACCTTATGGAGATCTTCCGCCGCCGTTTCGTCGCACGGCTCTCGGCGGAAATCACGGTGCGCGTGATCCACGCGGAGAACCCGTTCTTTCAGGACGATCGCCGCTCGGACCTGATCAACCGCTACTTCGAGTTGATGACCATCCACAAGGCGATCCCGGCGCTGTTCGTCGGCGGTTTCGCGATCCTGCTGCAGGGGCTGGTCGGCCTGATCCTGACGTCCTTCTACCATCCGTTTTTCCTGCTCTTCAACCTGCTCTTTGCGCTGCTGCTGTGGATCATCTGGCGCATCTTCGCGCGCAGCGCGATGCGCACGTCGATCGAGGCCTGCCGGCAGAAGTACGCGATGGCGCACTGGCTCGAGAGCGTCGGCAGCTCCGACGGGTTCTACAAGTCCGGCCAGCACCTCGACTTCGCGATGCAGCGCACCGAACGCCTGACAGCGGACTACATCACTGCGCATCGCAACCACTTCCGGCGACTGTTTCCGCAGAACATCGCGCTGTACATCCTCTACGCGATTGCCAGTGCCGCCCTGCTCGCGCTCGGCGGCTGGCTCGTGATCCGCGAGCAGCTGTCCATCGGCCAGCTGGTTGCCGCAGAGCTGGTGCTGTCCGGGGTGTTCTTCGGCGTCGCCCAGATGGGCGCCTACCTCGAGTACTTCTACGACCTCGTGGCCGGCCTCGACGAGCTCGGCATGATCTACGCGCTGAAGCAGGAGAACCGGGGCGTCGCCGCGCGGCACCCGGCGCGCCCGCCGTCGGCGACGTTGAAGATGAACAACGTGCGCTTCAAGCACGATTACGGCCCCGTGCGCTTCGACCTGACGATACCGGAGGGAGCGAACCTGATCGCCTCCGGCGATCCCGGCATGGAGCGGCTGTTCTCACACCTCTTGAAGCGCCACCTCCGGCCTGACGGCGGCATCACGCTGCTCGGCGGCGTCGACATCACCGCGCTCAACATCCTCGAGCTGCGCAGCGACGTCATCGTGCTGGACCGGCCCAACATCGTCGAGACGACGATCATCGAGTACCTGAACCTGTCCAACGCCAGCGGCGATCCGGCCGATGTCATCGCGGCACTGAAGCTGGTGGGCCTGTTGGAACGCACCGCCATGCTGCCCGAGGGACTGCAGACGCCGCTGTCGTCGACCGGCTGGCCGCTGTCGCTGCCCAAGACCATGCAGCTCAAGCTGGCAGGCGCCCTGCTGTCGCGGCCGCGCATCCTGGTGCTGTCACCGCTGCTCGACATGGTGTCGCTGCACCGCCTGAACGCGGTGTTCGCGCATCTCGCCTCGAGCAAGACCACGGTGATCTACTTCTCCAACCGGCCGGAGGACGTCACGCTCGACGCGTTCCTGTGGCTCGGCCGCGAGAACCAGCAGATCTTCGCCAGCCGCCAGGAATTCGACCGGCTGCGCTCCAAGGTCGGCAAGGGGCCGGTGCTCGAGCATGATTGACGAAGACCTGCGGCACTTCGCGACGTATCGCAGCATCGGCACGCCGCGCGTGGCCCGTAACTTCGCGATCATGCTGCTGCTGGGCATCGCCCTCGCCGTCGCCTTCCTGATCTTCATTCCCTGGGTGCAGAACGCCCAAGGCCAGGGCCGCGTGACGGCGCTGGATCCGCGCGATCGCATCCAGACCATCAGCGCGCTGGTTCCCGGCCGCGTGGCCGAGTGGTACGTCGCCGAGGGCAGCAAGGTTCGCCAGGGCGACCCGATCGCGCGCATCATCGACAACGACCCGCTGCTGCTCGAACGGCTGCGCGAAGAGCGCGTCCAGGTGGAGACCGAGATCGCCGCCGCGGCGTCTGCGCTGCAGGTCGCGCAGCGCGACGTCGCGCGACTCGAGGATCTCGTCGCCGAGGGTCTCGCCGCGCGCAAGGACTTGGAACTGGCGCAGATCAAGGTCAGCGACTACCGACTGAAGGTCGCGCAGTCACGCTCCAAGCTCACGGGCATCGAGATCCGCCTGACCCGGCAGGGCGCGCAGATCGTGACGGCCCCGCGCGATGGGCGCATCCAGCAACTCGTCGCTGGCGACAGCGCGACGCTGGTCAAGGAAGGCGATCCGCTCGCGACGTTCGCCCCCACCGGCACGCAGCACACCGTCGAGCTGTATCTCGACGGACGCGACATCCCGCTCGTGCATCCCGGCCGGCTCGCGCGGCTCGAGTTCGAGGGTTGGCCCGCCGTGCAGTTCAGCGGCTGGCCCTCCGTGTCGCGGGGCGTTTTCGATGGCGTAGTGCTGACCGTCGACGCGGCTGCTTCGCCGAACGGCCTCTACCGCGTGCTGATAGGCGAGGCGCAAGGCAAGCCCAACTGGCCGCGCGAGCCGTCGGTGCGCCTCGGCGCCAAGGTTCGCGGCTGGGTCATGATGGACACCGTGCCGGTCGGCTACGAGCTCTGGCGCCAGCTCAACGACTTCCCGCTGCAGTTCCAGCGGCCGATCGATCGCGAGCAGGACGCGCCGGGCGGCGCGCGGTCACAGGCCGATGCCGGCTGATTCGCGACTGCGCCGCCGGACGGCGATCGCGCGCGCGACGCGCTGCCTTGCGATGATCGCGCTGCTCGCAATCGCCCCGCGCGTCGTCATGGCGCAGGGTCTCACGCTGGGCGAGGTGCTGTCGTCATCGCGCCAGCATTCGCCGCAGGTGCTCGAAGCGATGGCTCGCGTGCGCGCCGCGGAAGGCCGCCGGCTGGCATCCGAAGGCGCGTTCGACGTCGTGTTCAAGGGCGGCGTCGAAAGCAGGCTCGGCGGCTTCTATGACGGCAAGACACTGGGCGGCAGCATCACGCGGCCGTTGCGCTCGCGCGGCGGCGAGCTGTACGCGGGTTATCGCGTCTCCGATGGCCGCTTCCCCATCTACGAGGACGAGAGCTTCACGAACGAGCTGGGCGAACTGAAGGTTGGCGTACTGTTCGCACTGCTGCGGGACCGCATGATCGACGAGCGCCGCTTCGCGCTGAGCCAGTCCGAAGCCGAGATCGAGTTGACGCGCAACGAACAGCTCATGGTGGCCATCGGCGTCCAGCGGCGCGCGATCGATGCGTACGGGGATTGGGTCGCCGCGGGACTGCGGCTGACCGCGCTGCGCGAACTGCTCACGCTGGCCGAGGAGCGCCAGGGGGGCTTTCGCCGCCAGGTGCAACGCGGCGAGAAGCCGTCGATCCTGCTCACCGAGAACGAGCAGATCATCCTCGGTCGGCAGACGCTCGTCGTGGAGGCTGAGCGCGACCTCGGCATCGCGGCCACGCGCCTGTCCCTGTACCTGCGCGATGCGGCTGGCGAGCCGCGCGTGCCGCCGCCCGCCGAGCTGCCCGCAGGCCTGCCACCGCCGCCGCCGCTGCCCGACGACTTGCGCGCGCTCGTGGCCGCCCGCCCCGACCTGCGTGTGATCGACATCCGGATGCGGCAGGCGCGCGACCGGTTCGCGCTGAACCGCAACGCCGGCTTGCCGCGCCTCGACCTGGTCCTCGAGACCTCCCGTGACTTCGGTGACCCGGGGCCCGGAGGTCCGTCGCGATCCGGCACCGAACCAAAGGTTGCCCTGCAGTTCTCGGTGCCATTGCAGCAGAGCGCGGCGCGCGGACAACAGGCCGCGACGTTGGCAGATCTCGATACGCAGGCGCTGCGTCGCCGCCAGATCGAAGAGCAGGCCATCGTCGAGCTCGAAACGATCCAGGGCCGGCTCCTGACGATGCGGCAGCTGGCAGACCTGGCGCGGGCCGAGCAGGCAAGAGCCGCCGAGCTCGCCCGTGCGGAGCGGCGCCGCTTGGAACTCGGCTCCAGCGATCTGCTGCGCGTGCAGCAGCGGGAAGAGATGGAGGCCTCGGCACGCTTGCGCACCATCGACGTCCAGTGGCGCGAGCTGCAGGCTCGCGCTGAACTCGCGGCTGCCACCGCCGACCTGCCCGCCCTGGGCCTGTAGCGCGCAACGCGCGCGCGGCCGCGATCAGGCGCGGGTGAACAACCCGGCGTGCGTGGCGCGCAGCGTCGCCTTCTGCACTTTCGCCATCGCGTTGCGCGGCAGGTCAGCGACGAACAGCACTCGCTTCGGCAGCTTGAATCGCGCCAGCTTCTGCGCCAGAGCGGCGAGCACGGCGGCTTCATCGAGGGTGGCGCCAGGTTCGCGGGCAACGACAGCCACCACGGCCTCGCCAAAATCCGGGTGCGGCACGCCGATGACGGCCGACTCCACGACACCCGGCAACGCATCGATCTCGAGCTCTATTTCTTTCGGGTAGACGTTGAAGCCACCGCTGATCACGAGATCACGGGCGCGGCCGACGATAGCGACGCGACCGTCGCGCGCCCGGGTCACGAGATCGCCGGTCTTGAACCAGCCGGCGCGGAACTCCGTTGCTGCGAGCTCAGGCCGCTGCCAGTACCCGACCAGCACGCTCGGGCCCCGGATCTCGAGCATGCCCGTCTCGCCGGTGACAACTTCACGGCCCTGCGCATCGACGACCCGCAGCTCGAATCCAGGCAGCGCGAAACCGACACTGCCCGCGATGCGCTCGCCGTCGCGCGGATTCGACGTGATGATGCCCGCCTCGCTCATGCCGTAGCGCTCGAGGATGCGCTGGCCGGTCCGCTGTTCGAAATCCGCGAAGGTCGCCGGCAGCAGCGGCGCAGAGCCGCAGATGAACACGCGCACGGTGGCGGCAAGATCGCGCGTGAACCGCGGCTCCGCCAGCAAGCGCGTGTAGTAGGTCGGCACGCCCATGAAGACGGTCGCACGCCGCAGTTGCGCCAGCACCGCATCGACATCGAACTTCGGCAGCAGCACGACGGCGCCGCCCGCGAGCAAGGTCGAGTGCAACGCGACGAACAAGCCATGCACGTGGTACGTCGGCAAGGCATGCAGCAGGACATCGTCGTCGCGCAATTGCCAGGCGCTGATCAGCGCATCGGCATTGGCGGCAAGATTGCCATGCGAGATCATCGCGCCCTTCGAGCGACCCGTCGTGCCCGACGTGTAGACGATCGCCGCCAGGTGCTCCGCGCTGCGCGGCTCGATCGGATCGCCTGTCGCGGCCGCCGCCACCCGGGTCACGGCTTGCGCCCATGCCCCGCAGCCGTCGGCATCCAGCGTGCTGACGGCCACCGTCGCACCCGCGAGCGCTGCGCTCGCCAGCGCACCGACGCCCGGCGCGCGCCCGGGATCGCAGACGATCAGCGCCGGCTGCGCATCACCGATGAAGTAGCGCAGCTCAGCATCCGTGTAGGCCGTGTTCAGCGGCACGAACACCGCCCCCGCGCGCAGGCAGCCGAAATACAAGGCCAGCGCGCTCGCGGATTTCTCGACCTGCACCAGCACGCGATCGCCGGGGCGCACGCTCTGCGCGCGCAACGCCGCGGCATTCGCGGCCGCGGCGGCGTCGACCTCGAGCCAACTCAGTGATCTCCGCCCCGGCTCGATCCAGCAGTCCGCCGAACCGCGCCGCGCCGCAACGGCGGCAAAGCGCGCGTAGAAGTTCTGCTGCGCAGCCGCCATAGCCCCGCAGGCGACTCAGGGCGTGGCGTCGAAGTTCGGCACCTGCGTGGGCGTCGAGGTGCCCGCCGCCGCGACGCTGGCGTTGCCGAGCTGCCGACCCGAGTTGTCGCCCCAGCCGAACACGGCGCCGTCGCTGCGCAGGGCGAGCGCGAAGCTGCGGCCGCCGGTCGCGACGCTGATCGCACCGCTGACGCCAATCGCCGCCGTGAACGCGTTGCGCGCGGTCGTCGTGCCGTCGCCGATGGAACCTGACTCGTTCGAGCCGGCGCCGAGCACGGTGCCATTGCTGCCTGCCAGCAGCAGCACGCGATCGCCCGCAGCCGCATCCACGATATCGGTGCGAACCGCCGTCGGCACGAAGACGTCGGTCGTGACGCTGCCCGCGAGGCCGAGTTGGTTGTCGGTGTTCTCGCCCCAAGCCAGGACGGTGCGCTGCGCCGTGATGACGACGGAAATGTCGCCGCCGGCGCGGATCACCCGCGCGCCGCGGACGGGCGTGCTGACCGGCGCGCGACGGACTTTCAGGTCGCCGAGCCCGAGCTGGCCGGCAGCGTTCGCGCCCCAGGCGAGCACGCTGCCGTCAGCAAGCAGCGCGAGCACGTGCTCGTTGCCGGCGGTGACGTCGCGCGCGGTCGTGACACCGGCGACCTGGATCGGGGATAGCGCCAGCGCAATCTGCCGGGTGCCGATGCCGAGCTGGCCGGATGCATTCAGGCCCCAGGCGTAGATCTCGCCATTGTCGAGCACCGCAACCGAAAAATCGCGGCCGGCGGCGATCGCCACGGCGGCGCGCGGCAATGTCACGCGCGTCGGCGCGCTGCGCGTCGCCTGGTCGTTCAGGCCGAGCTGGCCATTGGCGTTGCGGCCCCATGCGTAGACGCCGCCGTTCGACAGCAGCGCCACCGCGTGGTTGCCACCCGCGACGACCCGCTGCGCCGTGAGGCCTGCGGGCAGCGTGACGGTGCCGATCGTATCGCTGGGGACGCTGGTCGTGCCGTCGCCGCGCTGGCCGTCGCCGTTGTAACCCCAACTGGCGATCGCGCCATTCTGGCGACGCACGAGCACGAAGCTCTCGGTGGCGGCCGGGGTGCGTGCTGCCGCCAGATCCGCGGGCAGGGTCGGCGGCGGCGCGGTGCTGCGGCGCCGACGGTCAGCGTCGCGGCGCTGCTCGTGGCCGTGCCCCGCGTGTTGGTGACAACGACGCTGAACGTCGCGCCCGTGTCAGCCAGCGCGGCTGCAGGCAGGACGTAGATCGGGCCCGTCGCGCCAGCGATGTCGGTGCCGCCACGGCGCCACTGGTAGCTGAGTTCGCCGCCGGTCGCCGCGACGGCGAACGCGGCGGTATCACCGACCGCGACCGTCTGGCTGAGCGGCTGGGTCGCGATCGCCGCGGCGGCCTGCACCGTCAGGGTCGCAGGCGCGCTCGTGACGAATCCCGCGCCGTTGCCGACATCGACGGTGTAGACGGCGCGATCGTCGGCCGCAACGGTCGCAGCGGTCGTGAAGGTCGCGGCGTTGGCGCCCGCGATCGGTTGATCGTCACGGCGCCACTGATACGAGATCGAATTGCCGGTCGCGGTGACGCTGAACGTCGCCGTCGCACCCACGGCGACGGTCTGATTCGCGGGCGATGCCGTGATCGTCGGCGGCGGCAACACGGTCAGCGTCGCTTCGCTGCTCGTGACCGAGCCTTTGGCGTTAGAGACCCGGATCGAGTAACGCGCCCCATTGTCGGCGGACGTCAGCGCCGGCGTCGTGTAGGTCGGGCCCGAGGCACCGGCGATCACCACGCCATTGCGCAACCACTGGTAGCTCAGGGGAGTAGCGCCCTCGACGCCCACATCGAAGTAGCCGGTCTGGTTCTCGAACGCGGACCGGTCGCGCGGCTGCTGGAGGATCGTGGGCGCGTCCGCGCCGTCACTGCCCAGACAAGCCGCCAGAGGCGATAGCAGCAGCGCAGCCATCAGCACCCTGACCCACCGCCGCGCGCGCACCGACACGGGGCCCAGACGCTCAGACACGCTGCTCATGAAGTACTTCCTGCGACCGAAACGAGAGCCGCCAATCCACGACGGCGCAGCGGGACTGCGCGGTGGGGACGGCCTGCCTTGTGGTTAGTGGGCCGAAGGATAGCAAAGTTCAGAATCAGGCGGCCGGACGCCTCAGCCGGCGCGCGACAGTGGCGCTCCCCCCGGTCGCACGCGCACGGCCTGCGACTCGACGCGGTTGCGGCCCAGCTGCTTGGCGCGGTAGAGCGCCTCGTCAGCGCTACGCACCACATCGGACCAGTCCAGCGCGGGGGTCGCCAGCGCCGACGACACACCGAAGCTGGCGGTGACGCGCCACTCCTGCCCACCGATGCTGAACTCTTCGGCAGCAAGACACTCGCGAATCCGGTCGGCCACGATCATCGCGTCATCCACGCCACATCCGGGGCACATGATCACGAACTCCTCGCCACCGAACCGCCCGACCGTATCCTCGGTGCGCACCGTGCGGCGCAACACGCGCGCGGTCCGCTCGAGCACGATGTCGCCGGCTTCATGGCCGCGTTCGTCGTTCACTAGCTTGAAGTGATCCAGATCGACGAACACGACGCAGAAGTTGCGCTGCTGCCGCAGCGCGAGCGCCCAGTCCTGCCGCATGCGTTCGAGCAGGTGGCGCCGGTTCGGCAGGCCGGTCAAGGCGTCCGTGAGCGCGACGCTCGCCAATTGGCGATTGAGCGCCTCGAGTCGCGCGTTGGCCTTGCGCACCTGTTCGGCCTCGCGCGCGAGTTGGCGCTGCATGCCGACGACGCGCCGCGCGGGTCGCAGACGCGCCTGCAGTTCGCGCGGCACGATCGGCTTCTGGATGTAGTCGTCGGCGCCGGCGTCGAACGCGTCCACCAGCTTCTGGTGATCGCCGTTGCCGGTCAGAAGGATCACATAGGTCATGGCGCCGGCGGAACTGCTGCGGATCGCGCGGCACAGCCCGATGCCATCCAGCCCGGGCATCATGAGGTCGGTCACGACCACGTCGTAGCGTCGCTCCCCCAGGGCTGCCAGGGCCTGCAGTCCATCTGCGACGTCGTCGACGAGAAACCCCTGCGCCTGCAGGAGGCGGGTCACGGTCAGGCGTTGCGAGGCGACGTCCTCGGCCACCAGCACCCGCAAACCCTGCTCGGGATAGGGGCGCGTCGATGCCGGGACATCGGTGCGCGCATCGAGCGCATGGAACAGCTCCTGCTCGCCCTGCATGGACAGCAGTTCCGCGACGGTGATGGGCCGCGTCGAGACGTTCAGTTCCTCGCCCCAGGCGCGCCAGTCGTGCAGCACGTCGCCGAGGATCAGGTTCAGCTGCTCGGCGTCGATGCCGAGCGTCGTCAGGCCCTGCGCGAGCACCTCGGCGGGCGCCGGTGCCACCGTGCTCGAATCGATGCAGCAATCCGCGATCAGCACGGCGAGGTGCAGCAGGTCCGCGAGTCGTTGCGTGCGGGCATTGCGCTGCTCGTCGCGTGCGCCGCGCAGCATCACGCCCTCGACCAGCGGCGGCGGCATGCGCCAGTCGCGCAGCATCAGCGCAGTCACTTCACGGCTACAGGCGAAAAACGCGGCGCGTTCGAGCTCCCGGCGACGCGACTCGTCCCGGGCGCCGGCGTCCGCCAGCAGCGTGGCGTACTCGCGCGGATAGAGCGTGGCGAGCGCCAACGAGCCGATGTCGTGCAGCAACCCGAGCGTGAAGCACTCGTCCGCGGGGATCGAGCGCGCGTCGCGGCCGATGCGCTCCGCCGCGACCGCGGTCGCGAGCGAGCGCGACCAGTAGCGCGCGTAGTCGAAGCCCTCGCAGTCACCGGTGTGGCTGCGTTCGATCAGCGAGAAGCCCATCGCGAGCTGGCGCACGCTGCGGAAGCCGATGCGCACGACCGCATCGCCGATCGAGACCACGGGGCGCGAGCCGACGGCACCCGCGTTCGCGACCTTGAGGACGCGACCGGCGAGCGACGGGTCGCCCTGCAGCACACGCGCGAGTTCAGCCGAGGTGACGTCCTCGCGGTTGGCCAGATCCAGCAGCTTGAGCGCGACGCCACCCGGCGATGGCAGCCTTCCGCTCTGCTTCAGGTCTTCGAAGGCGCCGCCGCGCAGCGTGGTCATGCGACCCCGCTTCGGCGCAGCCTGGGCGCCTCGAGTTCAGCAACGGCATGCTCGCGGAACCGCTCCACCTGCGCCGCGAGTTCGCCGAGTTTCGCGATGGCGGCATCGTAGTCCGAGGCGCGCGCGCGCGCCTCGATGAAGCCGGCGATATCGCGCACGTGGACGGCACCGGCGTTGGCTGCGGCGCCGCGAATCGAGTGCGCCGCTGCAAGCGATGGCTGCGGATCCGGGGCGCGCAGCGAACGCGCCAGAGCCACATAGAGCGTGAGGGACTCCTTCAGGAAGGCGTCCAGCACTTCGCGCGCAAGTTCTGGATCATCCATGGAGCGCTCCAGCAGACCATCGCGATCGAGCACGGGGTCGGCGCCCGGATTCGTCCCCGGCAACGACCCCGCGACCGCTGGCGGCGCCAGCTTGCCCGCCGCCGGCAGTTCACAGCGCGTCATGCCTGGCGCGATTCGCTCGAGCGCTTCCGCGAGCAGGCGGGCGCTGACGGGCTTCGTCAGGAAATCGTTGAATCCGACTGCGAAACACTGCACGCGGCACTCCGGCAAGGCATTGGCCGTCAGCGCGATGACAGGAACGTCCGGCGCGAGCACACCCGCGCCTCCGGCACGAATCTGGCGCGTGGCCTCGATCCCATCGAGGCGCGGCATCTGCAGGTCCATCAGGACGAGCAGGTAACGTTGGCGACGCAAGGCATCGAGTGCCTCCACGCCATCCTCGGCCGTATCAGCGTCGATGCCAAAGCGTCGCAGCAGGCCTGTGGCGACCTGCCGGTTGACCGGATTGTCATCGACAACGAGGACACGCCCGGGGGCCGCGCCCTCCGCTAGGGGGGACATCGTAGTTCCAATCTGCCGGGGACGAGTCCCGCTGTAGCCGCTGTATCGGCGGCGTCCGCCACATTTTGAGTCGCGACCGCCGCCGTGCTTCCGATGATGCGCTCAAGGCTGGCGACCGGACGCCGATACCGAGCCAGGGATCAGCAAAACCCTGACTGACCGTCGGAATATGGCAACAACGACAAAAACCGCAACTTCGACCCGATGGCGTCTGCTGATCATCGTCGTCGGCGTGCTGGGCTGCGGCACCTTGGGCTCCAGCCTGCTGCTGAATCTGGTCCTCGAACGCGAGTTCGCCACTGCCACCGCAATCAGCACGCGCCACGGCACCTATCAAGCGCAACTCGCGGCCCTGCGGCCTCTGGTCGGTGAACTTGCCGAGACCGCCAATCGCGCCCCGACATCGGAGCAGGTGTCGATGGAACTGTCGCGACTGGATCGCACTGGCGAGGTCCTGCTGGCTGCGATCCGCCGCTTGCGCGACGAGCTGCCAGCCGCTTTCGTCAACGAAGCGCATGCCGAAGTGGCGGCAGCGCTCGGCTCGACGGAGCGCGCGCTGCGCAGGCTGCAGGTGCAGTCGCTGCAGTTCTCGTCACACCTGCGCCTGGGCGACATCGACAAGGCCGAAGAGTCGCTGACGGCGTTGAACAGCGAGGCACAGCGCTTCTCGAGCTCGGTGGCGCATGTGCAAGCGAGCGTGGCGGCCTTGCAAGCATCGCACATGGCCGTGATCGCAACGCGGGCCGCCAGGCTCCGCGGTCTGCAATACGGTCTCGCCGCAGTCTCGGTGCTCGTGATGCTGCTTACCGCCTTCTACGGCTGGCGCGGCAGCCGAGCCTGGCGCGACGCCCATCGCGAACACGATCTGATGGCGGAACAGAGCCGTCGCAATGCGGAGCGGTTCGAGCTGGCAGCCCGCGGCAGCCACGACGGCATCTGGGACTGGAGTGCCAGCGATGGCGCACTGTATGTCTCGGAGCGGTTGCACGAGGTGCTCGGCCTGGACCCGGGCTCGATCACCGACTTGCGCGCGTTCATGCGCCGCATACACCCGGATGACCGCGGCCATGTCGCGGCCGCCCGCGACGCCCACCTCGCCGGCCACGGGAGCCTCAATGTCGAATGCCGCATCCTGCATGCGCGCGGCGACTTCCACTGGTTCCTGCTGCGTGGCGAGGCGCTGCGGGATTCGGCCGGTGTCGCGCAGCGCCTGTGCGGTTCGCTGACGGACATCACCGACCGGAAGCTGGCGGAGATTCATCGTGCCGACAGCGCCACCCAGATCGCGGCGGAACGCGCCCGTCTTGCGGTCTTCATCGAGCATGCGCCCGCGGCGATCGCAATGTTCGACGCGCGCCTGCAATTCGTCTGCGCCAGCCGCCGCTGGCTGGAGATGTTTGCGAACAGGACGACCGATTTGGTGGGCGTGCCGTTCTTCGATCTGGTCTCCAACCCCCCTCGCGGCTGGCGCGCGACGCTGTCGCAGGTGCTCGCGGGCGAGGTGATCCGCGTCGACGACGAGTGCTGGCACCCGACCCTCGACGCGGGCGTGCGGCGGCTGCGCTGGGAAGCGCGTCCGTGGGCGGACGAGCGGCACGGCGCATCAGGCCTGCTGCTGTCCGCCCAGGACATCACGGAGGATTACGAACGCGCCGCGGAGCTCGCGACGATGCGTGATGCCGCAGACAGCGCCAACCGCGCGAAAAGCGAGTTCCTCGCCACGATGAGCCACGAGATCCGCACGCCGATGAACGGCGTGCTCGGATTCACGCAACTGTTGCTCGACACGCCGCTCGACACCGAGCAGCGTGACTACGTGCGGACGATCGAATCCTCGGGCCAGGCCTTGCTGGCCCTGATCAACGACATCCTGGACTACAGCAAGATCGAGGCTGGACGCCTGACCGTCGAGCAGTTCGACTTCGAGCTCGACCCCATCCTCGAGGAGGTCACGAGCCTGCTGTCGCCGCAGGCGGGCACGCGAGGCGTGGACCTGCTCGTCGACCCGGGCGCGCAGTCGCCGCTGCACGTGCACGGCGATCCAACGCGCCTGCGCCAGGTGCTGATCAACCTGGTCGGCAATGCGATCAAGTTCACGGAGCGCGGTCATATCCTGGTGGAGATCGGCGCGGATGCCGCTGGCGACGTCCTGATCAACGTCAAGGACACTGGCATTGGCATGAGCGAGGCCGTGCAGCGCAGTCTGTTCCGCAAGTTCGTGCAGGCCGACTCGACCACGACCCGGCGCTTCGGCGGCACGGGCCTGGGGCTTGCGATCTGCAAGCAGCTGGTCGAGCTGATGGGCGGCCGCATTGGCGTCGAGAGCGAGCCCGGCGCGGGCTCGCGGTTCTGGTTCACGGTGCCGCGGGCGCGCAATCCCGTCGCGTCGCTGCCCGTGGCAGCGCTCGACTCCGCAACGCTGCGCGATGCGCGGGTCATGGTCGTCGACGATGTCGAGCCCAACCGCCGCATCCTCGCAACGCATCTGGCGCGCTGGGGCATGCGCCACGAAACGGTCGCAGATGGCGCAACCGCATTGCAGCGCATGCAGCGAGCACTCGAGGAAGGCGCGCCCTTCGATGTCGCGATCATCGATTACCTGATGCCAGGCATGGACGGCGAGATGCTGGGACGCGCGCTGCGCGCGGATCCGCGCTTAGCCGACCTCGCGTTGATCATGCTGACCTCGAGCGCGCAGCGCGGCGAGGCGACGCGCATGCTCGAAGCAGGCTACGACGTCTATCTGACCAAGCCACTGACGCGCGCAACCCGGCTGCTCGACTCGATCGCCACCGCGAGCGCGCGTCGCTCGGCGCGTCTCGCCGACGCCTTGCTGGCGGCGCCGCCGGCGACACCGGCAGGCGCGGTCGAGATGGCACCCGCGGGCGCGGCTGCGGCGGCGTCTGTCGCGGCGACGGGCGCCACGGTGCTGATCGTCGACGACAACGCCACGAACCGTCTGCTGGCGCAGCGCGTGCTCAGCAAACTGGGCGTTGCCAGCGAGACCGCCGAAGATGGCGCGCAAGCCGTCGCAGCGCTGCAGCAGCGCCGTTGGTCGCTCGTGCTGATGGATTGCCAGATGCCGGTCCTGGATGGTTTCGAGGCCACGCAGCAGATTCGCGAGCTGGAAAAGGCACTGGGCCGGCGCACGCCCGTGGTCGCACTCAGCGCGGGCGCCATGAGCGAGGAGCGCGAGCGTTGCATCGCAGCCGACATGGATGGCTTCCTGGCGAAGCCGCTAGCGCCTCGCGACCTGGCCGCGGAACTGGAGCGTTGGGGCATTGCCCGCGGCGCGGAGCCACCGGCGGCAGCGCGCGCGAGCCTCTCCTGAGCCAGCCTGGGCAGGCCGCTCAGGAGCTGCAGGACAGCATCGAGCAACCCGGGCGCTGGCGCGCCCAGTCCGGCCGGCGCGCTGCCAGATCCGCGCAATCCGCCCGCTCCATGCAGGGATCGCGAAACGCCGCCAGCAGGCGCTCGAGCACGCTGGTGTCGCCCTGCTCTGCCGCATCGATGGCCAGCTGCGCGAGATAGTTGCGCGGCACGATCCATGGATTGGCGCTGCGCATCAGGGCATCGCGCTCGGCCACTGCCGCGGCGCGCGCCGCTGATCCCGACGGCAGCGCGGCGCTGACCGCAGCGACGTAACGCTCGAGCCATGCCAGCCAGCGCGTTGCAGCCGGTTCGTCGAACGCGGGCTCGGCGTGACTCGCCGTCGCCAGCAGCTCGAGCCGCTGCGCCGCGCTGACCGCCGCGAGCGGTTGGGCGGCAAGCTGGCGGAAGAAGATCGTGAAATCCACGGCACTGGTTTCCATCAACGCGAACATGTCGCCGAGCAGCGCGTCGTCCGCCTCCCCCTGCAGCCGCGGCAGCCCGAGTTTCGCGGCATACAGGCGCCGGTACTCTGCCTCGAAGCGACGCCGGTATTCGGCCAGCCCCTGCTCGAACGGCGCGCGCTCGGGCACGAGTTCGAGCAATGCGCCAGCGAGGCGAGCCAGGTTCCACTGCCCGATCTGGGGCTGGGCCTCGAAGCAATAGCGGCGGCCGCTGGCATCGGTCGTGTTGGGCGTCCAGCCCGGCTCGTAGTCTTCCATCCAGCCATAGGGGCCGTAGTCGATCGTCAGCCCGAGGATCGACAGGTTGTCCGTGTTCATGACGCCGTGCACGAAGCCGACGCGCATCCACTGCGCGATCAGGTCCGCGGTGCGGCGGCACACTTCGATGAACCAGTCGCCGATGCGCGTCTCTGCACTGCCTGCGGCGTGCTGCGGGAAATGCGTGGCGATGACATGCTCGCAGAGCTTCGCCAGCGTCTTCGCCTCACCCTGCGCGGCGTGGATTTCGAAGTTGCCGAAGCGCACGAACGACGGCGCGACACGACAGACGATGGCGCCGGGTTCGGTGCGCGCGCGGCCGTCGTAGAACATGTCGCGCACGACGCCCTCGCCGCTGAAAACGAGGCTCAAGGCCCGCGTCGTCGGCACGCCGAGGTGATGCATCGCCTCGCTGCACAGGAATTCGCGCAATGACGAGCGCAGCACCGCGCGACCATCAGCGAAGCGCGAGTACGGCGTGCGGCCCGCGCCCTTGAGCTGCAGTTCATGGCGCCGACCGTCACTCGCGACCAGTTCACCCAGCGTGATCGCGCGCCCGTCGCCGAGCTGCCCGGCCCAGTTGCCGAACTGATGCCCGCCGTAACGCGCGGCATAGGGTTGCATGCCCGGCAGCACGAGGTTGCCCGCCAAGGCCAGCACGGCCGGCGCGTCGGCGGCGCGCGGCCGCGCGATGCCCAACTCGGCGCCGAGCGCGTCGGACCAGGCCAGCAGGCGCGGCGCTTCAACAGGTGTCGGCGCAACTCGGCTGTAGCAGGCATCGGCCACCTGCCGCACGTGGTTGTCCGCGAGCGGATCGCCCGGCAGCGCGGCGACGAAGCGCGCATCGAAATCGAATGACTCGAGCGGTCGCAGTGCAGGCACCGGCGCAGGCGGAGTGCGGAATTCGGGTTCGGCGTTCATGCGGAGGCGCAGGCGTCAGCCGGCCAGGAACGCGGCCACCGCGTCGCACCAGGCGTCTGGCTGTTCATCGGCGATGTCGTGCGACCCGCCGACGAGCTCCGCATAGGCGAAGTCGGTGCGGATCGCGTGGCTGCGGCGGGTCGCATCGTAGAGGTCTTCACCCGTGTTGGTCAGCAGCAGCGTGCGCACGCGGATCGCGCGCAGCAAGGCCGTCAGGTCGGCATTGATGATCAGCGGAAACGCCTTCCAGTTCGTCGCGCCGCTGACGAGCCCTTCCACGGTGTAGCGATGCATCAGCGCCAGGTCGCTCCAGCCGGGCGTCGACCGCAGCCGGTTCTGCCAGGCCACCAGCAGGTGCGAGCCATCCGCCTGCGGCTCCTTGGGGCCGAAATAGAAGGTGCCGAAATGCGCGCGCTCGGCGTCCGTCAACAACGGAAATCCGTTCAGTATCAGCGACGACACGCGCTGCGGCTGCGCAACCGCGAACAGCGCACCGATCACCGCGCCGGTGTGATGCCCGAGCAGCGCCGCCTCTGCCCAGCCACAGTGATCGAGGGCGGCGGGCAGGCAGCTCGCATAGGACTGCAGCGTCAGCGGTTCGGGCGCCGGGTCAGACATGCCGAAGCCGGGCATGTCGAGCGCCAGCACGTGAAAGCCGCGCGCCGCGAGCCGCGGCAGCACGGCATGGAATTGCGCGCCCGACAGCGGCGACTGGTGCAGCAACAGCAAGGGCCGCCCGGCGCCGGCGATCCGGTAGTGAACCTGGCCCGTAGGCGCCCTGAAGTAACCACGTTCGATGTTCATGCCCCTACAATCCTGCCATGAGCGGGAGCGCCGCAGAACGGCTGGCGAGGCAGGAATTTGCAATCGCAGGCGGGGCAGATGCGCCAGACGCCTTGATCTGTGCCTTCGAAGGCCGCAACGTCGGCAAAACGGTCCATCGGATCGCCCCTGACCCTGGCTGAGCATCGAAACGGCGCCACCCCATGAAACTGCAGCAGCTTCGCTACCTGGTCGCGATCGTCGAGTCTGACCTCAACATCTCGGCGGCCGCAGACACGCTCCACACCTCGCAGCCTGGCGTCAGTCGGCAGATCAAGCTGCTCGAGGACGAACTGGGCTTCCAGATCTTCGTGCGCGAAGGCCGCGCCCTGAAGCGCCTGACGCAGCATGGCCAGCGGGTCGTCGAACGCGCGCAGCGCATGATCCGCGAAGCGCAGGCGATCCGGGGACTCGCGCTCGACCTGCGCGACGACCAGCGCGGCACGCTGTCGATCGCCACGACGCACACGCAGGCGCGCTACGTGCTGCCCCCGGCGATCGCGCGCTTTCGCGAACGCTACCCCAAGGTGCGCCTGCACCTGCACCAGGGCACGTCGGAACAGATCGCCGACATGATGCACACCGAGCATGTCGACCTCGCGGTCGCCACGGGCTCGAACGCCGAGTTCGAACACTGCGTGCTGCTGCCCTGCTACGAGTGGCACCGCCGGCTCGTCGTGCCGCGCGACCACCCGCTCGCGCGCGCGAAGCACGTGACGATCGAAAAACTCGCCCAGCACCCCATCGTCACCTATGTGTTCAGCCTCAGCGGCCCGTCATCGCTGCGCAACGCGTTCGAGCGCGCCGGGCTCGAGCCCGACATCGCGCTGACGGCACGCGATTCCGACGTCATCAAGACCTATGTGCGCCTGGGCATGGGCGTCGGCATTGTCGCCGCCATGGCGGTCAGCCCGACCGACGATCCCGACCTGGTCTCCATTGACGCCCAGCACCTGTTCCCGCGCCACGTGACCTGGGTCGGCTTCCGGCGCGGCGCCTTCCTGCGGCGCTACGCCCACGATTTCATGCACATGCTGGCCCCGCACCTCGACCGGCAGCGGGTCAATCGCGCCGCGGCCGCGCTCGATCCGCAGGGGGTCGCGCAGGTATTCGAGGGTGTCCGATTGCCGCTTTATGCCTGATACTGCGCCGCCTGTCGGACAGGCGGACCAGCGCCATTCAGTAGAATCCACAGTCCCTTTGCCTGAGGAACGACGATGGAAGTCGACATCATTCTCGAGCCGGACCTGACCCCGCGCCAGGTCGCCGAACTCGGCGTCGAGGCCGAAAAGTACGGCATCCGCGCGTTGTGGACCTCGAACTTCTTCGCGCACTGGGACGCCTTCCTGTCCGCCGCCGTGCTCGCCGAGCGGACCACGAAGCTGCTGATGGGCCCGCTCGCGGTCAGCCCGTTCGAAATGCACCCCCTCAAGATCGCCAATTCGCTGCTGTCGCTGAACGAGATGAGCGGCGGCCGCGCCGTCATTGCGGTCGGCGCTGGCGAGGGCAACGTCGACGCGATGAACCTGGCGAAGCCGCCCAAGGTCGTGCGCGCGGTGCGCGAGTCGATCGAGATCGTGCGCGGCGCGGCCTTGGGCCATATCGCCAAGGGCTACCAGGGCGAGGATTTCCAGATTCGCCTGCCTTGCGCGTACCCGTGGGCCAAGTCGCCGCCGCCGCAGGTCTACGGCACGGCCTATCGCGAGCAGATGATGCGCATGTTCGGCCGGGTCGCCGACGGCGTGTTCATCGGCTGCACGCCGCCCGAGGTCATGGCAGCAGCCATGGAAGAAGTGCGCGAAGGCGCTGCGAAGCGCGATGCCGGCATGGCGCCCGTGCGCGCCAACACGTTCTGGGCCTGGCACCTGAAGCGCGATCGCAAGGAAGGTTATCGCGAATCGCGTCGCGAACTCGCCTGGCGGGCGCGCAAGCTCGACCCTGAACTGCTCGCGCACGTCCTGTCGCCCGAGGAAGTGCAACTCGTGCGCGCCAACTACGACAATTGCGTCGCGGCGTGGTTCGACCGTTCCGGCCACATCAAGGGCATGCCTGAAGAGATCCCGAACCGGCTGTGCGAGTACTTCACGTCGACGGGCGGCCTCGAGGACCTCGACCGCGAGATCGAACGCTTCAAGCTGTTCGGCAAGGCGGGCCTGACCGAAGTCGCGCTGCGCCTGCACGACGATCCGATGGACGGCCTGCGGATCATCGGCGAGCACGTCGTGCGGCAACTGAGAGCCTGACGCATGACGACTCCCGCGACCGGCGCACCCGCCACCGACAAGCCAGCCCCGCTGCCCCTGCCCCGCATCGTCGCCGTACTCGGCGGCACTGGCGATCTCGGCGGCGGCGTGGCGCGGTTCCTCGCCCGCCAGGGCATTGAAGTCGTGATCGGTTCGCGTGATGCCACGCGTGCCGCAGCGGCAGCGGCGCAACTGGCCGCCGAACTGCCTGGCGCCAGCGCCCGCGGCGCCGGACTGGCCGAAGCCGCTCAGGCGGGCGAAGTGGTCGTGCTCGCCGTGCCGTATGCCGCGCATGCCGACACGCTGGCCGCGGTGCGCGATGCCGTGCAAGGCAAGATCCTGGTCGACACGACCGTGCCGCTGCGCCCGCCCAAAGTCATGCGCGTGCAGCTGCCCGCCGCCGGCAGCGCCGCAGTGGAAGCGCAGCAGGCACTCGGTGAAGGCGTGCGCGTCGTCTCGGCGCTGCAGAACATCTCCGCGCATTACCTCGCCGAAGGCGTCGTGCCCGACTGCGACGTGCTCGTCACCGGCGACAGCGAGCCGGCACGGCAGCTCGTCATCGAGCTGCTCGCGCGCGGCCAACTGCGGGCCTGGCACGCGGGGCCGCTCGCGAACTCGGCCGCCGCCGAAGCGCTGACGTCCATCCTGATCGGCATGAACAAGCGCTACAAGTTCCAGGGTGCCGGCATCCGGATCACCGACGGCGCCTCGCACTGACGCGCGGTTCGCCGCCGCGCAGCGCGTGATCAACGCATGACCTACGCGGCCCCGTCCCGACTCGAGCTGCTCGGCCTGCCCGGACTGCCGCTGATCAACGCGGGCGATGCGCTCGCGCCGCTGCTCGGCGCCGCACTGCGCGCCGCGAACCTGTCCTTGCAGGCAGGCGATGTGCTGGTACTGGCGCAAAAGATCGTCTCCAAGGCCGAGGGCCGGCGCGTCGCGCTCGCGAGCGTGACGCCGTCGCGTCGCGCCCGCGCGCTCGCGCAGCGCACCGGCAAGGATCCGCGCCTCGTCGAACTGATCCTGCGCGAATCGCGCGCCGTGCTGCGCGTCGGGCGCGAGGTGCTGATCGTCGAGCACCAGTCCGGCTTCGTGCTGGCGAACGCCGGTATTGACCAGTCGAACGTCAACGAATCCGGCGCGGACGCGCATGCGCTGCTGCTGCCGGTCGATCCGGATGCGTCGGCCGCGCGGCTACGCACCGAGCTCACCGCGCTGACAGGCGTCGCCTGCGGCGTGCTGATCATCGACAGCATCGGACGCGCCTGGCGACGTGGCACCGTAGGGCAGGCCATTGGCGCCGCCGGGCTGCCGGTCGTCGTCGACGCGCGCGGCCGCGCCGACCTGTTCGGTCGCGAACTGCGCCGCACCGACATCGGCGTCGCCGACGAAATCGCCGCAGCGGCATCGCTGCTGATGGGCCAGGCGAACGAAGGCCGGCCGGCGGTGCTGGTGCGCGGCTTCGGGGCCGCCGACGCCGGCCAGGGCGCGCGCGTGCTGCAGCGGGACCGCCGCGAGGACCTGTTCCGGTGAAGGCCCGCATCCTCGCGCTGTCGGGCGGCGTCGGCGGCGCCAAACTGGCGCGCGGTCTGGCGCGCGTGCTGGGTGCCGGCGAGCTGTGCGTGGTATGCAACACGGGCGACGACTTCACCCACCTCGATCTGACCATCTGCCCGGATCTCGACTCGGTGACCTATGCCGTCGCGGGTCTCGCGGATGGCGAGCGCGGCTGGGGCCGCCGCGGCGAGACCTGGCAGTTCATGGCCGCGCTGCGGGAACTCGGCGGGCCCGACTGGTTCAACCTCGGCGACCAGGACCTCGCGCTGCATGTCTGGCGCAGCGCGCGGCTGCGCGCCGGCGCGACTGCCAGCGACGTGGCGACGCATGTCTGCACCCGGCTCGGCATCAACCAGACCCTGCTGCCGATGACGGACGACACCGTCCGGACGCTGCTGCACACCGATGCCGGGCTGCTGGACTTCCAGGACTACTTCGTCGCGCGGCGCGCGCAACCAAGGGTCGCACGGCTCGAGTACGTCGGCGCGGCGACCGCGGGGCTGCCGGCCCCGCTGCAGCAGGCGACGGCCGCGGGCTGGCAGCCGGAGGCCGTGCTGCTGTGCCCGTCCAATCCCTGGCTCAGCATCGATCCCATCCTGGCGATTCCGGCGTGGCGGGACTGGCTGTCGGGGCTCGACTGCCCTATCGTCGGGGTCAGCCCGATCGTGGGCGGTCAGGCACTGAAAGGCTGCGCGGCGAAGCTCATGGCGGAATTCGGACTCGAGGTTTCGGCAACGGCCGTCGCACGCCATTACGGCTCGCTGCTCGATGGCTTCGTCATCGATCGCGTCGACCAGCCCCTCGCCGCAGGATTGCAGGCGGACGGCCTGCGGATCGCGACCTGCGACACCATCATGCGCAGCGACACCGACCGTGAACGGGTCGCGCGCGCGGCGCTGGATTTCGCCGCCGAACTGCGTCGCGGCGGAGCATGAAGCCCGTGTACGCGCTCGTGCCGATCAAACCCTTCGCGCGCGCCAAGCGGCGGCTCGCAGCCGCGCTGACGCCGCTACAGCGCGCCCGTCTCGCGCGCGCCATGGCGCAGCGCACGCTGCGCGCAGCGGCCCAGGCACACGGGATCGACCGTGTCTATGCGCTGTGCGCCGATCGCGCCGCCGCGGACCTCGCGCGGCGCTGCGGCGCGACGCCGCTGCGCGACGACGGCCGGCACAGCCTCAGCCATCGCATCGGTGCGGCGCTCGACGCATTGGGGGCGGCCGGGGCGGCCACGGCGCTGTACGTCGCGAGCGACCTGCCGCAGGTCACTGCCGCGCAGCTCGATGCACTTGTCGCACAGCACACGGTTGGCGTCTCGCTGGTCGCCGCCGCCCGCGACGGCGGCACCAACGCGCTGCTGTGCGACCTGCCGCGCCGCCTGCCGCTGGCCTTCGGACCAGGCAGCGGCGCGCGGCACCTGTCGCGGGCGCGGCATGCCGGGCTCACGGCGCGCCGGATCCACAACGCCGCGCTGGCGCGCGATCTCGACACCGTGGCGGACCTGCACCGTCACGCCGCACGGAACCCCCGCGCATGAACGCGACGCTGCCCGACGTCGACACCGCCCTTGCCCACGCCGCGGAGCGCTCGCTCGAGTCCTTGTGCGCCGAGGCGCGGGTCCTGCGCGACCAGCTCGCGCCGACCACCATCACGTTCTCGCGCAAGGTGTTCATCCCGCTGACGCGCCTGTGTCGCGACGTCTGCCGCTACTGCACCTTCGCGACGACGCCGTCGGATCTGCCGGCCCCCTACCTGAGCCTGGACGAAGTGCTCGCGATCGCGCGGGCCGGTCGCGACGCGGGCTGCGATGAAGCGCTGTTCACGCTCGGTGACCGGCCGGAAGCCCGCTATCCGGTCGCGCGGCGCTGGCTGGCCGAGCATGGCTACGCCTCGACGGTCGACTACCTCGCGGCCGCTGCGGCAGCCGTCGTCGAACAGACCGGGCTGCTGCCGCACATCAACGCCGGCCTGCTCGACGAAGACGAATACCGCCGCCTCAAGCCCGTCGCGGCGTCGATGGGCCTGATGCTCGAATCGACCTCGCAGCGGCTGTGCGAGCGCGGCGGACCGCATCACGGCTGCACGACGAAGCAGCCGGCAGCGCGCCTCGCGTCGCTCGCCGCCGCGGGTCGCGTCGGCGTCGCGATGACCAGCGGCATCCTGATCGGCATCGGCGAAACGCGCCGCGAACGACTCGAGGCGCTGTTTGCGCTGCGCGACCTGCATGCTGCGCACGGCCACCTGCAGGAACTGATCGTGCAGAACTTCGTGCCGAAGGCCGACACGCCGATGCGCGACATCCCGCCGGCATCGCTCGATGACCTGTGCTGGACGATCGCGATGGCGCGCCTGATCGTAGGGCCTGCGATCAGCCTGCAGGCACCGCCCAACCTGAATCGCCATGGCCTGCGCCGCCTCGTCGCCGCCGGTATCGACGACTGGGGCGGCGTGTCGCCGGTCACGCCTGACCATGTGAACCCGGAGTCGCCGTGGCCCGGCTTTGCCTCGCTCGCGCGCGATACCCAGGCCACCGGGCGCGCGCTCGTGCCGCGCCTGACGATCTACCCGCGCTACGCGCAGGCGCCGCAGCGCTGGCTCGCCGAGCCCATGCGCGCCCCGGTGCTGCGCCGCGCGGATGCGAGCGGACTCGCCCGCGAGGATCGCTGGGAAGCGGGCGTCGGCACGCCGGCGCCGGACCGCCGCCGGCGGCTGCGCGTCGCGACGCCGCTCGACGCGGTGCTGGCGCGCGCGATCGGCGGCACCCGCCTCGAAGAGCGCGACATCGTCACCCTGTTCGACGCGCGCGGCGGCGCCGTCGATGCGGTGGTCGCGGCTGCCGACAGCCTGCGCCGGCTGCGCAACGGCGACGTGGTCAGCTACGTCGTCAATCGCAACATCAATTACACCAACATCTGCACGCACCGCTGCGGCTTCTGCGCGTTCTCGAAGGGCCGCTCGCACGAGTCACTGCGCGGCAAGGCCTATCTGCTCGATTGCGACGAGGTGGCGGAGCGCGCGGTCGAAGCCGCTGCGCGCGGCGCGACCGAAGTCTGCATGCAGGGCGGCATCCACCCCTCGTTCACGGGCGAGACCTACCTGGAACTGCTGCGCGCCGTGAAGCGCGCCGTGCCGACGATGCACGTGCATGCGTTCTCGCCGCTCGAAGTCACGCACGGCGCGCGCACGCTGGGCCTGTCGCTGCACGCCTACCTCGAGCGGCTGCGCGATGCGGGCCTCGGCAGCCTGCCGGGCACCGCCGCCGAGATCCTCGATGACCCGATCCGCGACCTGATCTGCCCCGACAAGCTGCGCACCCATGAGTGGGTCGCGGCGCTCGAAGCGGCGCACACGGTCGGACTGCGCACGACCTCGACGATCATGTTCGGCTCGGTCGAGTCCCCACACAGCTGGGCGCGCCACCTGTTGACGCTGCGCGACCTGCAGGCCCGGACTGGCGGCATCTCGGAGTTCGTGCCGCTGCCGTTCGTGCACATGGAATCACCGCTGTATCGCCGCGGTCGCGCGCGCCGCGGCCCGACCTGGCGCGAAGCAGTGCTGATGCACGCCGTCGGACGGCTCGTGCTGCATCCACTGATCGGCAACATCCAGGCGTCCTGGGTCAAGCTCGGGCCGCAGGGCGCAGCGACACTGCTGGCTGCCGGCGTCAACGACCTCGGTGGCGTGCTGATGAACGAATCGATCTCGCGCGCCGCGGGCGCGAGCCACGGTCAGGAACTGGATGCAGAGCGGATGCGCGAATTGATCGTCGCGGCGGGCCGCAGGCCGCAGCAACGCACCACGCTGTACGCCGATGCGCCTGGCAGCGTCGGTCAGCTCAGGCGCCGGGTGCGTCCGTCCGCGGCCGTCTGGATCGCCTGACGACGCTCAGCCGCCGTCCCGCGGCTGCGGGCCCGGGGCGCGCAACCGATAACGCCGGTCCTCGGCCTGCAGCGCACGAAGCAGCAGGTTCGGTAGCCGGGTGTTGTCCCATTCGGCGCCAGTGGCGCGCGGCGGCGGATCGCCGACCCGCAGGATCACGAGCTCCGCCGAGGGCACGATGTAGACCACCTGATTCGCATTGCCGTCGAACAGGAACAGGTCGCGCGCGAGATACGGCTCCGAGTGCAGCACTTTCTGCGCGTCGGTGACGCGCGCCGGGTTCGCAAAGCCGCGGCGCGCGATGTAGTTGCCGGAAACGTAGACGCCGAGCCCGTACCAGGGATTCTGCGGCGTCCCGCGCCGCATCTCGTCGACATAGCCGCGCGGCAGCAGGCGCCGGTCCTGCCAGCGCCCGTCCTGCATCACCAGCAGTCCGAGCCGCAGCCAGGCCTCGGGCGGCAGCATCATGCAGCAGCCGGAATGCGCGAGGCCGCCCGGCCGATTGACCCATACCTCGCCGCCGGGCGCACCGATGCGGTTCAGGATCTCCCGGCCGACGAACTCGGCATACCGCTGCCCGGTCGCGCGCTCGATCACGAGCGCGACGATTTCCGAGGTCGCGTTGTTGTACTCGTAGCGGCTGCCGGGTTCGTCGACGACCGGATAGTCGTGGAGGATCACTTCTTCGTGCCGCGGATGCAGATAGGCGCGGTTGAGGATGTCCTCGGCCGTGGTCGCCACCGCCTGCGGCAGGAAGCCAGAGCGCATGTCGAGCAGATGGCGGACCAGTATCTTCGAGCGGCGCGGATCGCCGCGCCATTCGGTCAGGAAATCCGCAGCGGGCTGGTCGAGCGAGCGGATGAGTCCGAGCTGGATCGCGCGCCCCACGGCGACTGCGGTCATCGGCTTCGCCAGCGAGCGTGATGCGAACGTCTGCTCGGCGCGCCGTTCGCCGAAGTAACTGGCTTCGATCAGGCGACCGCGGTGCCAGACCAGCAGACTGCTGGAACGGTTCTTCTGCGCGTAGTCGCGCGCCTCGGCCAGCGCCCGGGCGAGCGCGCTGGCGGCCGGCGGCGCTGCGACGGGCATCGGGCGCCAGTCGGCGGCACCCGGCACGGCTTCCAGTGGTGCGTAATTCTCGAGCCCGATGCCCAGCCGGAACGCGGCCGTCAGCTGCTCGAAGCGCTGCTGGTAGAGGGCCTCATCGGCATCGCTGTAGCGTCGTTCGGCGGCAGCTGCCTGCAGCGGAATGGCGGCGCAGAGAAGAACGAGGGCGCGTCGCGACGCGCGATTCAGGGCGGCTTTCATGTTCGGAGCCTACCCAGTCGCGATGCAGTACGAAAGCCCCTAGGATATCGGGATGCGCACCGCCAAACCCATCCTGCTCGTGTCGACGCCAGTGGGCGTCGTCTGGGGCATCATCGAAGCAGCCCGCTTCCACCCCGGTCTCGCGCTGCTGATGACCGTGCTGGTCAGCGTGATCGCGGCATTCCTGTGGATGACGGTCGCGCGCATCCGGCGCGAGCGCGACCAGTTCAGTCGCGCCGCAACCGCTGCGTCGCCGTCTTCGTCTTCGTCTTCGTCTTCGGGCGACGCCGTGCCGCCGGTCGCGACGGCGGCACGACCAGCACATCGCCGCTGAGCGCATCGAGCACTTTCTCTGCGGTGGAGCCCATCAGCCAGCGCGCGATCAAGCCGCGCGAAACCGCGCCCAGCACCACGACGCTGGCGTGCAGATCGCGCGCCCGCCTGGGCAGGCCGCGCACCGCTTCGCTGCACTCCAGCTCGACCCGGCTGGTCGGCACATCAGCCGCGCGTGTCACCCTGAGCACGCGTTCACGCACCGCTTTCTGATGGCGCTTCTGGTCGGCGGGTGGCGCCAGCACTGGCAGCGGCTCCAGGGAAGTCCCCGGCACGAAACGCATCGCAGGCGCGTAGGCATGGTAGGCGTGCAACCTTGCTCCGAGCGCCTCGGCGAGCGTCGCAGCGGCGGCCAGGATCGCCCGATCGAGCGCCGCCGGCTTGTCGTGGGCATGCAGCGGATCGATCGCGGCGAGCACCGGGCGGCGCTGCCAGTCGTCGGCACCCTTGACGAGCAGCACCGGCTGGCGCGCGTGCCGGATCAACTGCCAGTCGGTGTAGGTCAGCAGGCGGCGCGCAACGCCGCGACGCATTGACTGCCCGACGATCAAGTCCGCCTTGAACGCCGTGGCGGCGGCGACGATCAACTCATGCGCCGGCCGACCCCATACGATGCGGGTCGTGACGCGCAGGCCGTGACGCTGCCGAGTTTCGACGAGCCGCGCGAGCTGGGCGCGACGCAAGCCCACCACATAGTCGATGTCGCGCTGCATGGTGCCCACGCCGTACCGACCGGCACCCGGATCGTAGGCGACATGCAGCACCTCGAGGCGCGCGCCGCTGCCGCTCGCCAGCGCGATGGCTTTGTCGAGCCCCGGTTGATCGGCTTCACCGGGGAATTCGATCGCCACCAGCACACGCGCCAGCTTCATGCCGGCATCCTGAGATCGCCGGGGCGTGCGTCACGCTGCCGATCCCCACTCCCCGCCGGAGCTGGACCATCGCGCACGAGCAGAAAGTCGCAGTCGAGGGTCTCGATCAGCGTCTCGGTCAGCGTGCCGACGGCATCACCCAGCGCGCCGACTCGGTGGCTGAGCGCACCGAGCACGACGACATCGATGTTCTCGTCGCGGACCAGCTGGGGCAGCGTGTGCTCCGGCGTGCCGGCGAGCAGCCGTGGAGCGACGGCGTCGAGACCCAGAGGATGGGCGATTGCGCGCATCGCTGCAACGGCATCCGGGTCCGCGGCGTCGGACGGACGACTGTGCACGAGGTCCATCGAACCACCGCAGCCGCTCGCAAGGTATTTCGCCGCAGCCAGCACGCGCTGGCCCAGCGCCGGATCGTCCGGTTGCAAGGCCAGCGCCGCGACGATGCGCGGCACTGGATTCCAGGTCTGCCCGCGAGTCAGCATCAGGGGCACGGGGCAACTGCGCAGCAGCTGCCAGTCCGTCGGCGTGAGCGCCGACTGTCGCTGCTGGCCGGGCCTTTCGATGCAGCGAATCACGAGATCCGGCTGCAGCTCCTCGATCTTGTGGAGGACACCGACGTGCAACGGCGTCTCGCACGCAACGCTGGTGCGAATCTCGAGGTCGCTGGCCACCACGGACCCGCGCACCGCCTCGAGAAAGCGCCGACTGTCGAGCAGGCACTGCGCGACAGCAGCGCTGACGCCCCGCTTGTCGTAGCTATGTTCCGCCATGTAGGCGTGCTCGGCATCGCAGGCGAACAGCTCTATGGTTGCGCCGAAGTGCCGCGCGACGATGCAGGCCTTATGCAAGGCTTCGGCGACTTCGCCGGAGCGCTGCGCGATGACGAGAACGGTCTTGATCCTGTTCATGACGGACGATCCAGTCCTGGAGCGGGCCTTACCCCTGCGCGCGCCGCGCGCAATCAGCGCACAGGTCGGTGTATGGCACTGCCTCGAGGCGCGACGCGCCGATCGGCGCGTTGCAGCGCGAACACTCGAGATACTCTCCTGCCCGCACCCGGCGCAACGCGCGATCGATCAGCAGCAACTCGTCGTGCGCGGCATCGCTGATGCCCTGCAGCACTTCGTCATCCTCGCGTTGCACCGCCTGCTCGCTGAAATCCGCTGACAGCGGCTCATTCTCCCGACGCAGATCCGATGCGGCGCGCGATGCGCGCGCCGCCAGTTCGGCACGCCGCGCCTCCAGCCGGCTGCGAAACTTGTCTGTGTCCACGTCATCGTCTCCCACAACCCCGACTTGCGATGGATTGTCAGGCCAGGCACGGCGACGGCACATGCGCGACTACGCCTAAGCGGCTGCGGATTCTACGTATGCCTTGCGTGTTAGCATGGTCAAACCGGGATCAGCTTGGGGAGCTTCATTGAGGTTCGGGATCTCACCGGAGATGCAGGCACTGCTCGATGCCACGGTCGACGCCGTCCTGATCATCGACAACCGCGGTCGCGTCGAGACGTTCAACCGCGCTGCGGAACGACTGTTCGGCTATCGCCCGGACGAAGTCCTGGGCCAGAACGTCAGCCTGCTGATGACCGACCGCGACCGCACGTCGCACGACGCGTACATGAAGCGTTATGAGGACACCGGCGTGCCGCACATCATCGGCATCGGTCGCGAGGTCGAGGCCCGTCGCCGCGATGGCTCGACCTTCCCCGCCTTCCTGTCGGTGGGACGTATCGATGGCGCCCAACCGCCGCGCTACGTCGGCTTCCTGCACGACATCACGTTGCGCCGCGAGACGCTCGCGGCCACGCGCCGCGAGCGCGATCGGGCCAACACCTACCTCGAAGTGGCGCAGGTCATCCTGCTGGCGCTGTCGATCGACGGGCGCGTCCAGCTGATCAACCGCAAGGGCTGCGAAGTGCTCGGTCGGCGGGAAATCGATCTGCTCGGCTGCGACTGGATCGAGAGCGTGGTCGCCGCCGAGTGGCGCGCGCACGTGCAGCGGTCGCTGCGCCGGCTCGCACAGCCAGACAGCGCCACCGAGATCTACTGCGAGTACGAAGTGCGCGGCCCCGGTAGTGTGCCCAGGCTGATTGCCTGGCACTGCGTCGCGCTGCGCGACAACGAAGGCGGACTGACGGGCTTTCTCGCCTCCGGCGAGGACATCACCGCCCGCCGTTCGATCGAGGCGCTCGCCGAGCGCACGCGTGCATTGCTCAACGAGGCGCAGGAGATCGCGCGCATCGGCAATTTCGAGGTCTACGTGCCCGGCGCCGGCGACGATTTCTTCTCGCCGCAGATGTACCGCACCTTCGGCCTCGATCCGGCGCTCGACACCTTGAGCGTCCAGCGCATCATGGAACTGATCCACCCTGACGACCGGGCCCGCTGCCAGCGCGAGTGGAGCGACGCGACCCAAGAGCCAGCCAAAGTGACGTCGGAGTACCGGATCAGCACGGCGAGCGGGGAACTGCGCTACTTGCGCAGCCAGTTCCAGAGCGCGCCCACTGCCGATGGCCGCACCCGCCTGGTCGGCACGCTGGTCGACGTCACCGAA
The DNA here is from genome assembly GCA_964586725.1 of uncultured Steroidobacteraceae bacterium. Classification (GTDB taxonomy): domain Bacteria; phylum Pseudomonadota; class Gammaproteobacteria; order Steroidobacterales; family Steroidobacteraceae; genus UBA964. The sequence goes on from CAZPJE010000345.1 coordinate 29,627, forward strand.
TCGCGGCGCGCCGAACAGGAAGCGGCGGCCGCGCAGCAGCGCATGGCGCATGTGGCGCGTCTCGCGACGATGGGCGAAATGGCTGCGGCCATCGCGCACGAGCTGAATCAACCGCTGTCCGCCATTGCCAACTACGCCAGCGCCGCGGCGCGCATCCTGCCGATGGCGACCGGCCCGGACGCGGACGCCGAGAGCCAAGACGATGTACGCAGTGCACTGGCGCAGATCTCCAGCCAGGCCCTGCGCGCCGGCGAGGTGATACGGCGGCTGCGCAGCCTGGTGCAGAAGCGCGACCAGCGCCGCGAAGACGTCTCGGTCAACGACCTGGTCGACGAGGTCATGGCCTTCTCCCGCGGTGACGCGCGGCTGCACAACGTGGAACTGCGCACCGAAGTCGCCGCGGGGCTGCCAGCACTGCATGCCGACGGCATCCAGATCCAGCAGGTGATCCTGAACCTGGTCCGCAACAGCATCGAGGCCTTTTCCGGGCATGCCCTCGCAGACCGCGAGGTGGTCATCCGGACGCGAGTCGAACGGGACTCTGACATCGTCATCGAGGTCGCTGATAATGGATGCGGTATCCCGAAGGATTTGGTCGCGCAGGTGTTCGACCCTTTCTGCACGACCAAGGAGACCGGCACGGGACTGGGGCTCGCGATCAGTCGCTCCATAGCGGAAGCGCATCGCGGGAGCTTGTCGTACCGGGACAACGAGCCGCATGGCGCCTGCTTTCAGCTGCGCCTGCCGTTGCGAGCGCCTGAAGACTGATCTCGACACCGGGGAGATAGCCGCATGAACCAGCGTCCCGCCACCGTATTCATCGTCGATGACGACGACGCAGTCCGCAGCTCGTTGCGGATGTTGCTGAAGTCGGTGGGACTCGCTGCCGTCGCCTACCCTTCCGCGCGCGACTTCCTCGCCGCGTGGAACCCTGAGCAGCCGAGCTGCCTCGTGCTCGACGTGCGCATGCCCGGTATGAGCGGCCTCGAGCTGCAGGAGGAACTGAACCGCCGCGGCGCGATCATCCCGGTGATCTTCATCACCGGCCACGGCGACATCCCGATGGCGGTCGAAGCCATGCAGCATGGCGCCTTCGACTTCCTGCAGAAACCGTTCCGCGACCAGGACCTGATAGACCGCATCCAGAAAGCCATTGCGAGCGATGCGGCGAACCGCGCGCAGCTCCTGCAAAAGGACAGCATCCGCGCACGCTGGGAATCCCTGACCCCGCGCGAGCGCGAGGTGTTGGCGCTCGTGACCTCGGGCAAGGCCAACAAGGTCATGGCGGGCGACCTTGGGGTCAGCCAGCGCACTGTGGAGATCCACCGCGCGCGCGTCATGGAAAAAATGGAAGCCGCCTCGCTCGCGCAACTGGTGCGTATGGTGCTCGATCTAGAGCAGGGCTGACCCCACGGCGGAGCTACCTCGCTGGCGCCACGACCATGCGCGACAGGTAGTCGGTCAGGCCCAGCAACTCCGGGTCGCTGAGCCGGCTCAGCGGCCCACGGTGGGTCGCGGTCATGCTCGGACGAGTCCCAGCCGCGGCATCGCGCAGCTGACGCTCGAGGTACCCCTGGTGCTGGCCAGCGAGGCCCGGCATCAAGCCGTCGCGCGTGGCCCGCCCCAGCGCGCCATGACAGCCCTGGCAGGCACGGAAGTAGGCACGGGCACCGATCTGCAGCGACTGGCCGTCGCCGATCCCTGCCGGGGTGCGCCGCACGAGGGTGCTGATCCACGCTGCCACATCGGCAATCTCCTGCGCAGAACCCAGGTGACTCGCGTCGGCGAAGTGCTGCATGCGGATGTCGTTGCGCCGCTCGCTGCGGAAGTTCACGAGCTGGCGCATCACCAACGCCGGCGGCATGCCGCCGATCGCCGGCACCGTGCCATCCGCGACACCGCCGCCATCGTCGCCATGGCAGGCCGCGCAGGTGCGGTACAGCTGCTCGCCGCGCACCGGATCCGGCGTCGCCGCGAGCGCGGCGGACAGCTCGCTGGCGGCACTCACGCGAGTTGACGACAGCGCGCCCAGCATTGCGAGGGCAGTCACGAATCCCGTCAGGAGCGGAGTGCGGGCCATGCGATTCACCTCGTTGCGTGCGGTGTAGCAGGTTCGACTCTAGGCCCGATCCGGCGCGCAGCGATCGTGAGATGTACCTAGTCGCACGCGTTGCTGCGTGATTTACGTATTCCTGCATTGCGGCATCACTTCGAGTATCTCCGCTGTCTGGCAAGGGAGACATACATGACGGCGTATCAGTTTGGACAAGCGGCCGCAGTCGCTGGCGGCGCGGATCATGCCGCCAGCACCGACGCAGCGCCCGCGACCTACCATGATGGGGTGGTCAGGCAGTTCGCGTTGATGACTGTGGTCTGGGGCATCGTCGGCATGCTGGTCGGCGTCGTCATCGCGGCGCAAATGCTGCTGCCGGCGCTGAACCTCGACCTGCCCTGGACTTCATTCGGTCGGCTGCGACCGCTGCACACCAACGCCGTGATCTTCGCGTTCGGCGGTTCGGGCATCTTCGCCTGCTCGTACTACATCGTGCAGCGCACCTGCCACACGCCGCTGTTCGCGCCGGCACTGGCATCGTTCACGTTCTGGGGCTGGCAGCTGATCATCCTGATGGCAGCGATCTCGCTGCCGATGGGCTGGACCTCCGGCAAGGAGTACGCCGAGCTCGAGTGGCCGATCGACATCCTGAGCGCCGTGGTCTGGGTTGCGTACGGCATCGTGTTCTTCGGCACGCTCGTCAAGCGCAAGGTCAGCCACATCTACGTGGCGAACTGGTTCTTCGCCGCCTACATCATCACGATCGCGGTGCTGCACATCGTCAACAGCGCCGCGATGCCGGTGACGCTGACCAAGGGCTACTCGGCCTACGCCGGCGTTGTCGACGCGATGGTGCAGTGGTGGTACGGCCACAATGCCGTGGGCTTCTTCCTCACGGCGGCCTTCCTCGGAATGATGTACTACTTCATCCCGAAGCAGGCGGGCCGGCCGATCTACTCGTACCGGCTTTCGATCGTCCACTTCTGGACGCTGATCTCGATCTACATGTGGGCGGGCCCGCACCACCTGCACTATACGACGCTGCCTGACTGGCTGCAGTCGCTCGGCATGGTGTTCTCGCTGATGCTGCTCGCGCCGTCCTGGGGCGGCATGATCAACGGCATCATGACCCTCTCCGGCGCCTGGCATAAGCTGCGCACCGATCCGATCCTGAAGTTCATGATCGTGTCGCTGTCGTTCTACGGCATGTCGACCTTCGAAGGGCCGATGATGTCGATCAAGACGGTGAACGCGCTGTCGCACTACACGGACTGGACGATCGGCCACGTGCACTCCGGCGCGCTGGGCTGGGTCGCCATGATCACCGTCGGCTGCCTCTATATCCTGATCCCGCGCCTGTATGGCCGCACCTCGATGTGGAGCACGCGGCTGATCGACTGGCACTTCTGGACCACGACGATCGGCATCGTGCTGTACGTCGCGGCGATGTGGATCGCCGGCGTCATGCAGGGCCTGATGTGGCGCGCCACGAATGCCGACGGCACGCTGACCTACACCTTCGTCGAAGCCCTGAAGGCCACCTACCCGTATTACGCGGTGCGGCTGATCGGCGGCACGCTGGTGTTCGCCGGCATGCTGCTCATGGCCTACAACGTCATCAAGACCATAGGCGCCGGCCGGGAGCAGCCTGCCCCGGCGGATGCCGCGCGGAGCGCAGCATGAATCACCAGAAGATAGAGAAGAACGTCGGCCTGCTGGGCGTGCTGGTCGCAGTCGTGATCAGCGTCGGCGGCCTCGTGGAGATAGTGCCGCTCGCGCTCTCGTCGGAGGCGACCGCGGCAGCGCCCGGGGTGCAGCCCTACTCCGCGCTGCAGGTCGAGGGGCGCGACATCTACGTGCGCGAGGGCTGCTACAACTGCCACTCGCAGATGGTGCGACCGCTGCGCGGCGAGGCCGAACGTTACGGCCACTACTCGCTGGCGGGCGAATCGGTCTACGACCATCCGTTCCAGTTCGGCTCCAAGCGCACCGGCCCTGATCTTGCGCGCGTCGGCGGCCGTTACTCCGATGAATGGCACCGGCTGCACCTGCTCAACCCGCGCGACCTGGTGCCGGAGTCGAACATGCCTGGTTATCCGTGGCTCGAGGAGAACACGGTCGATGCGGAACTCACTCCCGACAAGATGCGGGCGCTGCGCACGCTCGGCGTGCCCTACACCGACGCGCAGATCGCCGCGGCGAGCAGCGAGGTCGAGGGACGCACCGAGATGGAAGCACTGATCGCCTATCTGCAGGGGCTGGGTCTGGCCTCGAAGCAGTGGCAGTGAGCAGCCATCATGAGTGACGACACCCTCAACCTGCTGCGCGCGGTCACGACCGTGCTGGCGTTCGTGGCCTTCGTCGGCGTCGTCGCCTGGGCGTGGAGCCGCCGCCGGCGTGACGAGTTCGAGCAGGCCGCGAACCTGCCCCTGGAAGAGGACGACACCGTGCGTCCCGTCACCAGCGGCCACACCACTTCGAGTCGAGGCGCGAGCGATCGCGAGGCAACATGAGCAGCGGATTAAGCATCTATGTCATCGTCCTGACCGTCATCAACGTCGTTGCTGCCATGTGGCTGCTGTGGTGGATGCGCAAGAAGCATGGCGAGTCCGCCACGACCACCGACACGACCGGCCACGTCTGGGATGGCGACCTGCAGGAGTACAACAACCCGCTGCCACGCTGGTGGCTGTGGTTGTTCATCCTGACGGTCGTCTTCGCGGTCGTTTATCTCGTGCTCTACCCCGGCCTCGGCAACAACCGCGGCAGCCTGGGCTGGACCCAGCAGCAGCAATGGGCCGACATGCAGGCCGTGCAGGAGAGCACGGCGCAGAAGATGCTGTCGCAGTTTGCCGCGCGCCCGATCGAAGCACTGTCGACCGATCCGGCGGCGCTGGCGGTGGGCCGCAACCTGTTCGCGAACAGCTGCGCGGCCTGCCACGGCTCGGATGGCGGTGGGGCGCTCGGGTTCCCGAACCTCACCGACGGCGATTGGCTCTGGGGTGGCGATGCGGAGTCCATCCGCGCCAGCATCCATGACGGCCGCATCGGCGCCATGCCGGGCTGGGAAGCCGTGCTCGGCAGCGCAGGCGTCGACAACGTGCTCGCCTACACGCTGACGCTGTCGGGTCGCCAGCCGTCGGCCGGCAACGTGGCCGAGGGCCGCACGCAGTTCGAATTGCTGTGCGCTGCCTGCCACAACGCCGACGGCACCGGCAACACGGCGCTCGGTGCGCCGAACCTGACCGACAAGACCTGGCTGCACGGGGGCTCACCGGAGGCGCTGCGTCGCGTGATCGCGAACGGCGTCAACAACATGATGCCCGCGCAGGGCGACCGCCTGGGCGCGCAGCGCGTCGAGTTGCTCGCGGCCTATGTCATGAGCCTGGGTCAGGCGAGTGCTGCGCCGAGTGGCCCCTGAACCCATGGACCCGTCGCCGCTGGAGCCCTCCCCGGGCGGGCGCAACGGCACCGACCCGCATGATGTCTATCCCGGGCAGCGCGAGCTGCCCGGCTTCCTGAGGCTGTTCTTCACCCTGTCCTGGAGTTCGTTCCTGTCGGCGGCAGTGGCGACGATGGTGTGCTTCGCGCTCGTCGACCCGGCGCCCATCGCCGCCCAGTTCGCGCCGTCGGGCGAGCCGTTCTCTCGGACCACCATCTACAGCTTCGGCTTCCTGTTCTTCTGGGCCGTCAGCGCGGTCGCCGCGACGATCGCCGCCTGGATGCTGGCACCGCATCGATCATGAACACACTCACGTCGGCGCCTGCTGCAGCCGAGTCCGATTCCTACTACGAGGCGCATCGCAAGATCTATCCGCGCGAAGTAAAGGGACGCTTCGCGAACCTGCGCAACATCTCGGTTTGGGCGTTACTCGGCCTGTTCTACGGCGTGGTCTGGCTCGAGTGGAATGGCCGCCAGGCCGTGCTGTTCGACCTGCCCGCGCGCAAGTTCTATCTGTTCGGCCTGACGATGTGGCCGCAGGACTTCATCTTCCTCAGTTGGCTGCTGATCATCGCCGCGCTGAGCCTGTTCTTCTTCACCGCGGTCGGCGGGCGGCTGTGGTGCGGCTACGCCTGCCCGCAGACCGTCTGGACCGAGGCCTTCCTGTGGCTCGAGCGACTCGCCGAGGGCGACCGGTCGAAGCGCATCAAGCTGGACAAGGCGCCATGGTCGGCACAGAAGCTGGGTCGCAAGGCGCTGAAGCAATTCCTGTGGATCACGTTCGCGGCCTGGACCGGCTTCACGTTCGTCGGCTATTTCTCTGACATACGCACGCTGGGCGCGAACCTGCTCGACTTCTCGATCGGCCCCTGGGAAACGTTCTGGGTGTCCTTCTACGGCTTTGCCACCTACGGCAACGCGGGCTACCTGCGCGAGCAGGTCTGCAAGTACATGTGCCCGTATGCCCGATTCCAGAGCGCGATGTTCGATCGCGACACGATGATCATCACCTACGATGCCGAACGCGGCGAGCCGCGCGGCTCGCGCAAGCGCGGCGAGGACCCGCGCGCCCGGGGCCTCGGCGACTGCACCGACTGCACGCTGTGCGTGCAGGTGTGTCCGACCGGCATCGATATCCGCAAGGGCCTGCAATACGAGTGCATTGCCTGCGCGATGTGCATCGATGCCTGCGACGGCGTGATGGACCGCATGGGCTATCAGCGCGGACTCATCCGCTACACGACGCAGCACGCGCTCGAACGCAAGCAGACCCGCCTGCTGCGCCCCCGCGTGATCATCTATGCGGCGCTGCTGACGCTGCTGACCGCCGGGTTCGTCGTTGCGCTCGCGATGCGCAAGCCCGTTGCGCTGGACGCCATCCATGATCGCAATACGCTGTACCGGATGACCGACACGGGCAAGGCGCAGAACGTCTACACGCTGAAGATCATCAACAAGGAAGAGCGGCCGCACCGCTTCCGCGTGTCGGTCGCCGGATCGCCGGGCGTGCAACTGTCGCCCGTCGCACCGGTGTTCGCGGTGGGCTCCGGCGAGGTCTACAACGCGGCCGTGCGTGTCGAGCGCGACGCTTTCGACACTACCGGCAACGAAACGATCCGCTTCACCATCGTCGCAGAAGCAAACCCGAAGTTGACCGCCAGCGCCGAAGCGCGCTTTTTCGCGCCGGCGCGCTGACACGCCCCGCCCCCACGACAGGAGTCTGGTCACATGCAGGAAACGGACACGACGACGCGCGGCATCCCAGCCCTCTGGCCGATCATCGGCATTCCATCCATGGCGGTCATCGCGAGCGTGCTGCTGTTGTGGCAGTCGTTCGGCGGTGCCGACCCGGAACTGCCAGAGCACTACTACACGGAAGGACGGGACCTCGACGCCGACCTCGCGCGCGCCCAGCGGGCGCTGCAACTGGGCGTGCATGTCGACCTCGGGGTCGAACGCACCGGCGACATCGTCGCGGACCTCAGCGTCGCGGCAACGCCTGCGTACGCGGCGCCGTCGGCTCTCGACCTGCGCATCACCCACGCGACGCTGCCGGCACGCGACCGTGTGCTGTCGCTACGGCGCAGCGAGGACGGACGCTACCGCGCCCGCGACGTCGCGCTCGAAGGCGGTCCCTGGCTCGTGCAGATCGCCGACGGCGACGTCTGGCGCCTGCGCGGCCGGCTCGAGGGCGCAGCGGGCATCCTGCAGATGGGAGTGGCGGCGCGATGAGCGCAGCGGGCACAGCCTCGCTGCTGCTCGAAGGCCACTGGACCAGCGAATCCGGCGGCGAAGGCCACGCCGTCTTCAACGCGGAAGGCATTCGTTGCGCGAACTGCGCCCGATCCATTGATGCCGCCCTGCGCCGGACACCCGGCGTACGCTCGGCCGACGTCAACGTAGCGAACGGGCGCGTATCCGTGACCTGGGAGTCGGCGTTGACGTCGTTGCCCGCGATCCTGCGCGCCGTCGCCGAACTGGGCTTCCGGCCGTTGCCGCTCGCCGGCGAGTCAGCGGCCGCCGTGCGCCGCGACGAGCGCCGCGCCTCCTTCAAGCGCGTGGGCCTCGCCGGCCTCGGCAGCATGCAGGTCATGATGTACGCAGGCGGGCTGTACACCGGCGCGTTCGACGGCATCGACCCGCGCATTGCCGAGTTCCTGAAGCTGACCTGCCTGTTGATCGCGACCCCGGTGCTGTTCTATTCGGGCGCGCCGATCCTGCGCGGCGCGTTGCAGGACGTGCGCAACCGCGTGCTCGGCATGGATGTCACGGTGTCCATCGCACTCGTGCTGGCGTTCGCCGCCAGCGTCATGAACACGCTGACCGGCAGCGGCGACGTCTACTTCGACTCCGTGGTGATGTTCGTGTTCCTGTTGCTGCTGGGGCGGCACGCCGAAATGCTCGGCCGGCATCAGGCTGCAAGCATCACCGATGCGCTGGCACGCGCGCTGCCAGCCGAGGTCACGCGGCTGGGTTCCACCGGCAAGACCGAACAGGTCGCGCTGTCGGCGGTCGCGGTCGGCGATCGCGTGCGCGTGGGCAGCGGCCAGATCGTGCCGTTCGACGGCGTGCTCGAAGACGACGCCGCCCTGCTCGATGAAGCGCTGGTGACGGGCGAGTCGGTCACGCAACGCCACCGCCGCGGCGACGCGCTGCTGGGCGGCTCCGTCAATGCCGGTGCCGCGCTCACGGTGCGCGTCACTGCCGCGGCGCAGGATTCCACGCTGCACAGTCTCGTGCGCCTGCTCGAGCGCGCGCAGAGCGAGCGGCCACGGATCGGAATCGCGGCCCAGCGCATGGCGTCCTGGTTCATCGTCCGGATCCTGATCCTCACCGTGCTCGTTGCGCTGGCGTGGGCCTGGTTCGATCCCAGCCGCGTGCTGCCGGCGGTGCTGGCCGTGCTCGTCGCCACCTGCCCGTGCGCGCTGTCGCTGGCGACCCCCGTGGCCATCGCCGCTTCGACATCGAGGCTTGCGCGGCTCGGCGTGCTGGTGACGCGCGCCGATGCGGTCGAGGGCCTCGCGCAAGTCGACACGCTGGTCATCGACAAGACGGGCACGCTGACCGAGGGCGAGGCCAGGCTCGTGGCGCTGCAGCTGCGCGACGGCTGGGATGCCGGGCCGGCGCTGCAGGTCGCCGCCGCCCTCGAGGCGCAGTCCGTGCACCCCACGGCGAGCGCGATCCGCGCTGCAGCCGCCGCAAGCGCCCTGCCGGGCGCCACGGCGCCATCCTGCGCCGATGCGCGCGAGGTGGCTGGCTGCGGCATCGAGGGCACGATCGACGCGGTGCACTGGCGCATCGGTCGCCCCGAGTGGGTGGCGGCACTGGCGGGCGCTGGTGCCTGGCAGGCCGAGGGTGACATCGCGCTGGGCAACGCGAGCGGGCCAGTCGCATTCTTCACGATCGCGGATGAACTGCGCGCCGACGCCCGCGCCACGATCACCGCGCTGCGCGACCTCGGCCTGGAGGTGGAACTCGCGAGCGGTGATCGCGAGGCAGCCGTGCGCGGTGCGGCGCGCCAGCTGGGCATCGCCGCGGCGCGCAGTCGCCTGCGCCCCGAGGACAAGCTCGACATCGTGCGCGGGCTGCAGGCCCGCGGTCGGCGCGTGCTGATGGTCGGCGATGGCATCAACGATGGCCCGGTGCTCGCAGCTGCCGACGTCTCGGCGGCGATGGGGCGCGGATCCGGCATCGCCCATGCCGCAAGCGATCTGCTGCTGCTGCGCGATTCGCTCGCCGCGCTGCCCGCGAGCGTGCGCCTGGCGCGGCGCACGCTCGTGATCATCGGCCAGAACCTGCGCTGGGCCGCCACCTACAACATCATGGCGGTGCCGATCGCGGCCCTCGGCTTCATGCCGCCCTGGCTCGCCGCCCTGGGCATGTCGCTATCCTCGCTGCTGGTGGTCGCCAATGCGCGGCGCCTGGCGCGTCCGGCTGGAGATGAACGATGAACAGCATCTACCTGCTGATTCCGCTGTCGGTCGTGCTGATCGGGCTGGGTATCTGGGCCTTCTTCTGGGCCGTCAACGCCGGCCAGTTCGACGATCTCGAGGACCCGGCGCGCAGCATCCTCGACGACGAGGACGACTGTCCCCGCTAGGGCCTGTTCACTCTACGGGGATCGCCGTCTCGGGTACGCTGCGGCCATGCCCTCGCCCTTCGACACGCCTGTTGCCGTAGTCCAAACGCTGTTCGACGGCCCGCTCGACCTGGTCGGCGATGTCCATGGCGAGTGGCTGGCGCTGCGCTCGCTGCTGAGCCATCTCGGCTACGACGCGCGGGGCGAGCACCGGCAAGGTCGGCGACTCGTGTTCGTCGGCGATCTGTGCGATCGGGGGCCGCAGAGCCCGAAGGTCGTGGACTTCGTCCGCGCCGCCGTGCAAGCCGGGGTGGCGCAATGCGTGCTGGGCAACCACGAGCTCAACGTGCTGCGGCAGGAGCGCAAGCGTGGCAACGGCTGGTACTTCGCCGCGCATCCCGACCATGAACATCCGGACTTCAAGCACTCCGAGCGCGCGACGAGCCGCGAGCGCGACAGGTTCCGCGCTTTCTTCGCCGGCCTGCCGCTCGCGCTGCAGCGGCCTGACCTGCGCGTCACCCATGCGGCCTGGGACAACGCCGCGCTCGCAGCGGTGGAATCCGCAGCGCCTGAATCCCACCTTGATCGCTACGCCGCCTTCGAGCGGCGCATCACGGCTGTCGTGCATGGCGACGTGGCCAAGGCCGTGCGCGATGAACTGCACCGCTGGGGCGACCACCTGCACGATGAACGCGCCGAAGTGCCACTGCTGCCGGCACTGGCCTTCGCCAACGAGACCTACCAGATGGGCAACCCGCTGCGCGTGCTGACGTCAGGCGTCGAACGGCAGGCCACGCGCAGCTTCTTCGCGAGCGGCAAGTGGCGCATGGTCGCCCGCGTGCCCTGGTGGCACGACTACGAGGACGCGACACCGGTCGTCATCGGGCATTACTGGCGCTGGTTCTCCGCCGCGGGCCGTGATCGCTACGGCCATGGCACGGCCGACCTGTTCGGCGCGCACGACGCGCGCGACTGGCTCGGGCCGAAGAAGAGCGTGTTCTGCGTCGATTACTCGGTCGGCGCGCGCTTTCGCGAGCGCCGCGACGGCCACGAGCCCGGGACCTTCACGACACTGGCGGCGCTACGCTGGCCCGAGCGCGAACTCGTCACTGAAACCGGTAGGCGATACCCAGTGTGAGGCCCGTGAAGCGGGCAAAGGCGTAGACCTCGTCGTTGTCCGCGCCGCCGTCGAGGAAGCGGACGCCGCCCTGCAGCATCCACGGACCCTCGAACCCATAACGCAGCACGGCACCGGCATCGATCGCGTAACCCGGCCCGCCGCCGAGGGCATCCACATCGAGCGCCCAGGACCAGCCCTGCGCCAGCGGCCGCTCCACGGACGCGTGCAGCAAGGGCACGAAGCCCGTGTTGTCCTTGCTGGCGCGCAGCGCGCCCTGGATCAACTCGATCTCGGCGTCGCGGATCTTGGCCGTGGCGCCGACGCGCACGACGAGATCCGGCCGGTCGATCCAGCGCCAGCGCCAGCCGACGCGCCACGAGTCGAACCGATAGCTCGCACGCAGCGGCCCGGGCACGAAGTGCTGCCCCTCGAAGCGCACTGCGCCGGCAGACGCCCCGGTCTCCTCGAGCCGCAACGGCGCGAGCAGCACTTCGACCTCATGCCGCCCGTCGCCCCACCGCTCGCCGAGCGGCCAGCGCAAGGACACCCGGGGCGCGATCGCCGGACCATCGCCCGTGATCTCATCGAGGGCGAAGCGGGTGCCGCCGGCGTCGTTCGGCGACTGGACATCGTTGCGGCCCTGCCATGCGACCTGCGTCTCGAGCAGCAGCCTCGGTCCACCCTGGGCCGCGACCGCGACGGTTTCCGCGGCGCCGACGAGCGGCACGAATGCAGCAAGCAGTCCCAAGGGAATCCCGACGAATCGGCCCCAGCCCCCGTGGGCGGTCGTTGTGATCCGTTTCATCCTCGACTCCTCCGTGAGCAACGTTGCGATCCTGCGCTTCAGCCCGTGCTCTGCAGGCCCTGCGCGATGCCCGTGATGCTCGCGACCAGCGCATCGAACAGCGCCCGGTCCTCGCGGCCGCCGGCGCGCCAGCGCCGCAACAGGTCGACCTGCATCAGGTTCATCGGGTCGACGTAGGGATTGCGCAGCTGTATGCCTCGTTGCAGCGTGCGATCGGCATCGAGCAGCTCTTCCTGCTGTTTGATGACCAGCACGACTTCCGTGGCCAGATCGTGCTCGACCCGTATCGCGTCGAAATGGAAGCGCAGCCCCTCCGGCGCAAGCTCGTTGTAGGCCGCCGCGATCTCCAGGTCGCTGCGCGCCAGCATCGCCTCGACATCGTCCAGCAGGATGCGCAGGAACGGCCAGTCGCGGCAGGCCAGCGACACGTCGGCAAGCCCGTGGGCCTTGATGGCGGCGCGCAGGCCGGTACCGACGCCGAACCACCCCGGCAACAGCAGGCGCGTCTGCGTCCACGCGAAGACCCAGGGCACCGCCCGCAACGCTGCAAGGCCGGCACGGCCTTCGCGCATCGCGGGCCGCGAGCCGATCTGCATGCGTTCGATCACGTCGACGGGCGTGACCGCCT
>CAZPJE010000346.1:0-6797 GCA_964586725.1 uncultured Steroidobacteraceae bacterium
AACCGTCAGGCGTGATGCAATGACGCAGGTGCGTCTCGCCCGACTGCGGATCGATCGACAGCGCAGGCTTCGAGAGCCCGTCGTGCGAACGGTGCATGCCGCGCTTCGACGGCGTCTTGCGGCTCTTTTGAACTGGCATGAATCTACTCCTTCACTTCCTGCGCTTGAGGAGCTCGCCGAGCTCCGCAAATGGCTTCCGGACGATGACGGCGACGCACCCTGCTCAGTTGGCGCGATCGCAGCGACCTCGTGGCACTGCGGATCATCGCGCTCATGCACGGGCACGAGCGGCAACGCCAGCAGCAACTCTTCCTCGACGACTTCGCCGAGATCGACCTTGCGGCCTTCCACCCAGACCGGCTCCACGTCCTCTGGCAGCCGATCGGCCTGTTGCATCGATTCCACCAGACCGACCTGCGACTGGCCGTGCAGCGGCAGCTGCATCGGCTGCAGACAACGCTGACACACCAGCGTCGCCATCGTGCTGGCTCGGACCTCGAGCAGCGGCGTCGCCTCGAACCGGTCGAACACGATGTCGGCCTCGACCTGCCCCCCCACCGCGGCGAGCCCGGCTGCGAGGCGCGGCATGGCAGCCTGCGGCAACGTGACCGAGCGCGTCTCGCCGTAAGCCGGCAGCCGATCGATGTCGATCTCCAAGGACCGGGCGGGCGGCATGGGGCGCGTATAATAGGTGCGGCTCCCCGGCGAGTCAAAAATACCTGAGCTAACTCATTGTTTCTCCAGCCGCCACGCCCGCTCTGGCTCGCATCCACGTCACGCTACCGCCGCGCCCTGCTGGCGCGGCTCGGCGTGGAGTTCCAGGTCGCCGCGCCGGACGTGGCCGAAACGCGCCTGCCGGGCGAGGCCCCGGCGGAGCTCGCGCGCCGGCTGGCCCTGGCCAAGGCCCGGGCGGTGGCCGAGCGGCATCCGGACGCGCTCGTGATCGGCTCGGACCAGGTCTGCGCGCTGGGTGATCAGGTGCTGGGCAAGCCTGGCGATGCCGCCGCGGCGCGGGAGCAGCTTGCCGCCCAGTCCGGGCAGGTCGTCACCTTCCATACTGCCGTCGCGCTGGTCGGTATCGCGGCCGGCTGCTGGCGCCAGCACGTCGACGCTACGCGCTGCACGTTCCGCGTGCTGGAAGCCGCCGAGATCGCGGCCTACGTCGCAGCGGAAGCACCGCTCGACTGCGCCGGCAGCTTCAAGGTCGAAGGCCTGGGCATCGCGCTGTTCGAACGGGTGGATAGCGCAGACCCTACCGCCCTCGTCGGCTTGCCCCTGATCTGGGTCGCACAGGCGCTGCGCGAGGTCCGCGCGATGCCCTCCGGCTGAGCTGGCTCAGGGCGTCGATCGCGCCCGACAACTCCGGCGGCAGCGGCGCGCTGACGCTGAACGGCGTGCCGCGATCCGGCCACGTGAACGACAGGCTCGAGGCGTGCAGGAACATGCGCTTCAGGCCGAGCTCGCGCATCCGTTCATTGAAGGCAGCGTCGCCGTACTTGGTGTCGCCCGCGACCGGGTGGCCCGCATACGCCGCGTGGACGCGGATCTGGTGCGTGCGGCCGGTATCGATCGACACTTCCATCAGGGTCGCCAGCGTGCCGAAGAACTGCACCGGCGCGAACGCGCTGCTGGACGGTTTGCCCGACGCGTCGACCTTGACGGTGCGCTCGCCGCCGACGCGCAGATCGGTGCGCAGCGGCGCGTCGATCCGCTTCTTGCCCAGCTGCCAGTGGCCGGCGAGCAGCGCCAGATAGCGCTTTTCGAAGTCATCGCCCTCGCGCAGCGAGGCGTGCAGCATGCGCAGCACTGAAGCCTTGCGCGCGACCAGCAGCACGCCGCTGGTGTCGCGATCCAGCCGGTGCACGAGTTCGAGGCTGTCCGCCTCGTCGGGACGGGCGGCACGCAAGGCCTCGATGACGCCGAAGCTGAGGCCGCTGCCGCCATGCACCGCGACGCCCGCCGGCTTGTTGATTGCCAGCAGGCGATCGTCTTCAAAGATGATCGCGTCGCGCAGGGTCTCAAGCAGCGACGCCGGCACGCGCATGACCCGCCGCCCGGCCGCGGCCGGCGCCCCGGCAACCCCGCCCGCGTCCGCCGCCGCTGCCGGCGCTTCCGCCCGCACCGGTGGAATACGGACATCGTCGCCCTCGGCCAGACGCTGGTCGATGGTGGCGCGCTTGCCATTGACGCGCACCTCGCCTTTGCGCACCAGCCGGAACAGCCGGGTTCGGGGCACCTCGGCCAGTTCGCGACCCAGGAACCGGTCCAGACGCATGCCCGCGTCCTCCCCGGACACGACCGCATGCCGTGCGCCGCGTCTCGGTTCGGCAGGTGCCACCGCCTCTTCCGACGTAACGCCTTGTTTTTGCATGGTCTTTGTCATATAGTCTTGAGGTCACCCACAGCTGCGGCAATCGCCGGAGCCGGTGTACGATCACGCGCCGGCTGTGGCATACAGCGCGACGCATGTTAGTTGGTCCTCGGCAACGGGGCCATCGCAAGAGTCCGGCCGACAGGCTGTGATCGGCGTCGAGTCTGCAAGGCTCCCCGATCCATCCCCGGGCAGGCACTTAATCTAAGGTTTCCGGACAACCCGCTCGCGACACCGCATCACTGCGATTGCAGCGAGGTTGCAGACTCTGAAATGAACGCGATTCCAATCAATCGGGTGCCGCGCTTCAACGAGACCGTCTGGTCCGGCCTTCCTTCCTTGAGTGACTTCGTGGTGGCGCGTCCTGCGTCCGCTGCGCTCCCCGTTCTGTCGGCCCTTTCCAGGAGCACAAGGGCCCATGAAGAGAATGCTGGTCAACGCAACGCAGCAGGAAGAGCTGCGCGTCGCACTCGTTGACGGACAGAAACTCTACGACCTTTCGATCGACCTCCCGTCCCGGGAACAGAAGAAAGCCAATATCTACAAGGCGAAGATTGCGCGCATCGAGCCGTCGCTCGAAGCGTGCTTCATCGACTACGGCGCAGAGCGCCACGGCTTCCTGCCGCTCAAGGAGATCTCGCGCGAGTATTTCCTGAAGGCCCCGCAGGGCGGCCGCATGAACATGCGCGAGCTGTTGCAGGAAGGCCAGGACATCGTCGTCCAGGTCGAGAAGGAAGAGCGCGGCAACAAGGGTGCGGCGCTGACCACCTACATCTCGCTGGCCGGCCGCTTCCTCGTGCTTATGCCCAACAACCCGCGCGCCGGCGGCGTCAGCCGCCGCATCGAGGGCGAAGACCGCGAATCGATGCGCCAGGTCATGGATGCACTCGTGATCCCGGACGGCATGGGCGCCATCATCCGCACGGCGGGGGTCGGTCGGGCCGTCGAAGAACTGCAGTGGGACCTCGACCACCTCAAGAGCCAGTGGGACGAGATCGTCAAGGCGGTGCTCTCGCGCCCCGCGCCGTTCCTGGTCTATCGGGAAAGCGATCCGGTGACGCGCGCGCTTCGCGATTACCTCAGCGACGACATCGGCGAGATCCTGGTCGACGAACCGGCCGCGTTCGGGACGGCGCAGGAATTCGTGCAGCGCTTCGTTCCCACCGAGGGGCAGCGGCGGCTCAAGCTCTACAACGACGACATCCCGCTGTTCACCCGCTTCCAGATCGAGAGCCAGATCGAATCGGCCTACGCGCACAAGGTGCAGTTGCCGTCGGGCGGCTCGATCGTGATCGACTACACCGAAGCGCTGGTGTCCATCGACATCAACTCCGCGCGCGCGACCCGCGGCGGTGACATCGAGACCACTGCGACCAACACCAATCTCGAGGCCGCGGACGAAATCGCCCGCCAGCTGCGCATCCGCGACATCGGTGGCCTGATCGTCATCGACTTCATCGACATGGAGGAAGGCCGCAACCAGCGCGCCGTCGAGGATCGCCTGCGCGACGCGGTCAAGATGGACCGCGCCCGAATCCAGATCGGCCGGCTGTCGCGCTTCGGCCTGCTCGAGATGTCACGCCAGCGACTGCGCCCGTCGCTCGGCGATTCGAGCCACTCGATGTGCCCGCGCTGCCAGGGCATCGGCAGCATCCGCACGGTCGAGTCGATGGCGCTGGCGATCCTGCGCCTGATCGGCGAGGAAGTCCGCAAGGACCGCACCGCCAAGGTCATCGCCGAAGTGCCGGTGGACGTCGCCACTTACCTGATCAACGAGAAGCGCGAGTGGCTGCGCACGCTCGAAGACAAGAGCGATGTCGACCTGGTCGTCGTGCCGAACCTCAACATCGACACCCCGGAATACTCGCTGCGTCGCATCCGTGACGACGAAGCGGAGTCGCCCGAGATCAAGAAGGTCAGCTACCAGTTGCCGACGCCGGCGCAGGTCATCGACCCCGCGGGCACGCGTGAGAAGAAGCCCGTGCAGGAACCGGCCGCAGTGCCGACCTTCCTGCCGACCACGCCTGCCCCGGTGGTCGAGGCGCCGCCGGCGCCCGTGGCAGTCGCGGCTCCCGTCGCAGTGGCGCCGGCAGTGGCCGCGCCGCGCGCACCGCGCCCGTCGCTGCTGAAGCGCATCCAGTACTGGTTCATGGGCGATCCGGTGCCCGAGGCGCCCGCGTCGTCGACCGCCGAGCGCGATGCACGCGATGCCCGTGACGAGCGCGGCAATCGCGATGCCCGTGGTGGCCGCGACGGACGCCGGGACGAACCGCGGCGCGGCGATCGTGACCGCGGCCGTGGCAGGGATCGAGATCGGGATCGCGACCGGCCGCGCGACCGCGGCGCTGAGCGCGGTGCGGAACGCAATGGCGAGCGCCCGCCGGACGGCGGCGATTCGCGGCGTCGGGATCGCGAGCCGCAGCGTGAACGCAGCGGCCGCGATGGCCCGCGCGAAGCACAGCGTGAAGCACAGCGCGAGCCGCAGCGCGACGCCGCGAAGGAAGCCCAGTCACGCGATCCGCAGAAGGACGCACAGCGCGAGAGTCAGCGGCAGCGTGACCGCGAACGCGAGGAACAGCGCCGTCGTGAGCGCGAAGCGCAGCGAGCGCGCGACGCGGTGCCCGCGACCGACGCGACGGCGGTTGCCAACGGCAGCGCCGCGTTGGCGGCGACGACAGCCGCAGATGCCGCGGCCCCAGGCGCAGCCGATGCTGCTGTGCAGGGTGCTGGCACGGTCGAAGCAGCCGGCCCCGAGGGCGGCGCGTCGACCGGTGAACGCCGTGGCCGCCGCGGCCGACGTCGTGGTCGCCGCGGTGGAGCACGTCGCGACGGTGGCGCAGCAGCAGCCGGAGGCGCGACGCTCGCAGGCGCCGAGGCGCTGGGCGCCAGCGACGCGCAGGACGCCACGGATGTGGACGGTGACGCAGGCGACGATGACGCGTTCGACACCGCGACGTCAGCTCCGTCCGCGGCACCGTTGGCCGCCGCCCCGAATCTGGGTGGCGAACGCGCTGCCGCGGACTTCAGCGACTTGCCGCCGCCGCCCAGCGCACCGATGAACTGGACCGGGCTCGCGCCGCCCGCACCGGCGGTCGAGGTCGATCTCGCAGAGGAGACGACGGCGGAGTTGCCGATGGTCAACGAGGCAGAGATAGCCGCAGCGACGGGCGCGATCGCCCCGCTCGAACCCGTCGCCGCGCCTCCCGAGGCCCCTGCCCTCGCTGTTGCGGCGGCGTCGACGGACGCGACGCCCGCGGAACCGGCAGCGCCGGAAGCCGCGGCCGAAGCTGCTGCCAGCCCGGCGCCGGAGCAGCCGAAGGTGATCTGGTCGTCGTCGCCGTCGTCGGGCACGACGTATCCGCCGCGCGGTCCGGAGTACTGAGGTTCAGCGGTTGCGCGCCTGCTCGCCGAGATGGGCGAGCAGCGCGCGACTGCCCTGCTCCACCAGATCGAGCACGCGCTCGAAGTCACTGCGATCGCCGTAGTAAGGATCGGGCACTTCATCGCCCATAGCGCGCGCGTGGTGCAGGAACAGCGCCAGCCGCGCTCGCCCCGCTGCGGGAGCGATGGCCTGCAAGGCCGCGAGATTGGAGCGGTCCATCGCGAGCATCAGGTCGAATTCACCGAAGTCGCGACGACTGACCTGCCGCGCACGCAGCGGCGCGAGGTCGTACCCACGCTCGCGTGCGATCGCCACGCTGCGCGGATCCGGCGGCGCACCGATGTGATAGCCGGCGGTGCCGGCGGAATCGACCGCCGTAATCAGCTGCGGCGCCTCGCGCGCAGCGATGTCGCGCAGCACCGCCTCAGCGGTCGGCGAGCGGCAGATATTGCCGAGGCAGACGCACAGGATCCTCATTGGGTCGCCGCGCCTCGGGTGCAGCCGTCAGTTGCCCGCGGCCTCGCCGGCCACGGCCCCGCTCGCCTCGAGCACGGCGATCTCGGCAGCGCTGAGGCCCAGCCCATGCAGCACTTCGCGCGTATGTTCACCGGGCCGCGCCAACGCGCCCGCCTTCCCCGGACGCTGGCCATTCATCTCGACCGGCAGCGTCGGCAGGCGCGACTGCCGCCCGTCAGGCAGCGTGACGTCGGTCAGCCCGCCGCTCGAAAGCAGATGCGGATCGTCGAACATGTCCTCGGGTTTGCCGATCGGCGCGAACGGCAGACCGGTCGTCTCGAGCTTCGCGACCAGCTGTGCCTTCGTGTATCCCTTGAATACTTCGCGGACGAGCGGCAGCAGCGTCTCGCGCGCCTTGACGCGCTGGTTGTTGAGCTTGTAACCGGGGTTCGCGCCCAGCTCATGCAGGTCGAAGGCCTCGCAGAACTTCTGCCACAGGCCATCCGACACGACGCCGACGAACACCTGCTCGTTGTCGCCGGCGCTGCTCTCGGGCTTGTGCGCTGCGGTCGAAGGCGATGCGCGGCG
>CAZPJE010000347.1:0-1591 GCA_964586725.1 uncultured Steroidobacteraceae bacterium
CACTTCTCGAGGATCGCGCCCATGAACGTGAAGAACGGGATCGCGAGCAGCAACTCGTTCGACAGGATGCCGAAGACACGCAGCGGCAGGTTCGCCATGAACTGGGGCGGGAAGAAGCCGAGTTCGATCGACACGAAGCCCGCGAACAGCCCCAGCGCGGCCAGCGAGAACGCCACCGGGAAGCCGATCAGCATGACGATCACCAACCCCGCGAACATCAGCGGGGCCATCGTCTGCATCTCGATCATTGCAGTGGCCTCTCGTAGTGGGTGTCCATCGGGTACACGCCGCGCAGGAACGCGATCCGCTTGACGATCTCGGCCAGCCCCTGCGCCGACAGCAGCGCGAAGCCGAGCGGCACGAGCACCTTGAACGGCCAGCGGATCAGGCCGCCGGCGTTGCTCGAGGTCTCGCCCGAGTGGTACGACTCGACGACGTAGGGCCAGGACATCCACGCGAGCAGCACCACCGCCGGCATCAGAAACAGCACCAGCCCGAGCAGGTCGACCCACGCCTGGCGCCGCGGACCGAGGCGCGAGTAGACGACGTCGACCCGGACGTGCTCGTTGACCTTCAGCACGAAGGGCGCGCCGACCATCACGGTCGCCGCGAACAGGTACCACTGCAACTCGAGCCACGCGTTCGAGCTGTCGCTGATCAGGTAGCGCACCGTCGCGTTGATCGCCGACACCATGCACGACAGGAAAGCGGCCCAGACCGCGGCCTTCGCGAAGCGCTCGTTCACCCAGTCGACGGCATGGGCGAACCGGAGCCAGGATGCCATCGTGCGTTCCCCTGGAAGTCCCGACGTGCGCGTCCCGCGCAGCCTCGGGTCGGCGATTATAGAGGCAAGGCCTGCGACCTCCGCAGGGGCTGCGCTCAGCGCTTGCGCGCCGGCATCAGGTCTGTGCAGACCCCCTCGAACACCTCCGCGGCCATGCCGATCGACTCGCCCAGCGTCGGATGCGGGTGGATCGTGCGGCCGATGTCGGTCGCGTCGGCGCCCATCTCGATCGCGAGCGCGACCTCGCCGATCATGTCGCCCGCGTTCGTGCCGACGATCGCGCCGCCGACGATGCGGTGGGTCGCCTCGTCGAACAGCAGCTTGGTGAAGCCCTCGTCGCGGCCGTTCGCGATCGCGCGGCCCGAAGCAGCCCACGGGAACACCGCGCGGCCGAGCTTCACGCCCTGCTTCGCGGCCTCCTCCTCGGTGAGGCCGACCCACGCGACCTCGGGGTCGGTGTAGGCCACCGACGGAATGACCCGCGCAACCCACTCCTTCTTGTGGCCGGCGGCCACTTCGGCGGCAACCTTCGCTTCATGCGTGGCCTTGTGCGCCAGCATCGGTTGCCCCGCCACATCGCCAACGGCCTGCCACAGGTGTTCGCTGACACACAGCAGATGGTACAGGTGCTTGGCAACCTGCTGATCAACGCCTACCAGGCAATGGACAACAGCGGCAAGGTGACCATCTCTGCCCGGCAGGATGGGAATATGGTTGCCGTCTCCGTCAAGGATACCGGCCCGGGGATCACTACCGAAAATATGTCAAAACTCTTCCAACCGCTCTTCACCACCAAGCTGCGCGGCA
>CAZPJE010000348.1:0-5327 GCA_964586725.1 uncultured Steroidobacteraceae bacterium
TCGCCATCGGCAGCACGACGATCACTGCAACCGACCCGGCCACCAGCATCACCGGCAGCACGCCGCTCACGGTCACTGCGGCGCAACTGGTCTCGATCGGCGTGACTCTGGCCAGTCCGTCGGTATTCGTCGGACAAACCCAGGCGTTCACCGCCACCGGCACCTATACCAATGGCACCACGCAGGACCTGACCACCGCCGTCACGTGGTCGTCGTCCTCGACTGCGGTGGCGACCATCAGTAACGCAGCCGGCAGCCGAGGCGTCGCGACCGCCGTCACCATCGGCACCACGACGATCACCGCCACCGACCCGGCCACCAGCATCGCCGGCAGCACACCGCTCTCCGTCAGTGGGTGGACTCCCGCATCGCTCGGCAGCGGTCTCGCGCTATGGCTGGATGCCACCGATCCGTCCACCATCACCGTGGCAACGGGCGTGAGCCAGTGGCGGGACAGGAGCGGGAACGCCAGGCACTTCACGCAGCCGACGCCCGCGAACCAGCCTGACTATTCGGCGAGCTCGTTCTTCGGCCAGCCAGGCGTGACGTTCGACGGCGTCAATGACGTGATGAACCTGACGGGAGTGAATTCGATCCTCGCCAATCGAACGCACGGCGTGTACTGGGTTTTCCGCAGGATCGGCAATGGTTCAGGGGATGCCTACCGACCGGTCATCGGCGTCCGACACGTCAATGGCACAGCGGATGTCGGTGCCTTGCACTACGTGAAGAACAGCAATCTCCTCGGGGCGTCCTACCCGTACTACTTCGGGGGCGGCGGGAGTTTCAACTATGACCTGAGCAGTGGAACCGCTTACGACAATGCCACCGGGTACGTCATGGCGTTCCAGGCGAACGCGCCTTCCGGGGCGAGCGCATGGCAGATCCACCGCAACGGCTTGCTGGAAGGCACGACGACCAACATCGCCACGCCCACCGCCGTCGTCGATGGATACACATTGGGGGCGCAGATCAGTCCAGCCCGGTTCAGCCATGTCACCGTGGCTGAGGTCATCCTGGTCCAGAATACAGACCAGGCCACGCGCCAGCGTGTCGAGGGCTACCTGGCCCACAAGTGGGGACTCACCGCCAATTTACCGGCCGGTCACCCGTACAGGACCAACCCACCCTGACCCGGGCTCGTCCACGCAGCGGACCGCCCACCATCAGTTCGCGGTCACCGGGATCTTGCCGATCCTGGCCTGCCACTCCCTCGGTCCGGTCTGGTGCACGCTGGTGCCTTTGGCATCGACTGCCACCGTAACGGGCATGTCCCTGACATCGAACTCGTAGATCGCCTCCATGCCGAGGTCGGCGAAGCCCACCGTCTTCGCGCCCTTGATCGCCTTGGCCACGAGATAGGCGGCCCCGCCGACCGCCATCAGGTACGCGCTGCCGTGCTTCATCTTCACGTCGAGCACGGTGGTCAGCCCGCCGAGCCCCTGCGCGCCGATCCCGAGCGCATTGACCCTCTCGTTGAGGTACTGCCGGAACGCCCGCTGCGCCAGTGGGTGCTCTCGTTACCCTATGCGCTGCGATTCCTGCTGGCTACTGATCCAGATGCGCTAACCCTGGTGCTGGGCGCGGTACATCGCACGATTTCGGGCTAATTATTGAAGTCGGCGGACCTTACCCGCACCACGGGAGCCACCGGTGCCGTTACGTTGATCCAGCGCTTCGGATTGGCACTGAACCTGAACGTGCACTTCCACATGATCTTTCTCGATGGCGTGTACGTGCCGGGCGATCAGCCTGTCTTCCGCCATGTACCCGCGCCCACGAGCGTGCAGCTGCGAGTACTTGTGCAGCAGATCGCTGAGCGCATAGGCCGACCGCTGGAGAAGCGCACCCTCGTCGAGCGCGACATGGAGAACGCCTGGCTCACTACGGATGGGCCAGGCGGACCGCTCGATGACCTGATCGGCCACTCCATCACCTACCGGATCGCTGTGGGTCCGCGCGCCGGGCAAAAAGCTGTTCACGCTGCAGAGTCAGCCGCCCACCGGTGGCCGTGGACCGCATGGCGCTCACCGCCTCAGGACAAGTGCGCTATAGCCTGAAGACGCCGTATCGTGAAGCGGGCGCTGACAAAGCCGCCACGCCACGCCCCGCCATGTGGCGATGAACTGGGCACGCCGCCTGAAGCGCGTGTTCGGCATCGAGATCGAGTGCTGGTCGCGCTGCGGCGGCAAGCTCAGGAGCGCATTGCGTCGCAGCAGTACGGCTCCGAGTTGCCACTCGGGGCACGGGCACCACCGGTGCAGTCGCTTCTGCTGTGAACCTGAGGAGTCAGTGTGATTCGGCTGGCCGCTGAAGCTGCGGCCTGGGTCGCTGCGTGCCCGGGTTCAGGTCATGGGCAGGGAAGGGCGGATCAGGGTGCAGGAAGCGGTCCCTCGGCCCGGACCGGCTGTTGCGACTATCGGGTAAGGGTTGTCCGTGACCGGCTTCGGCTCACCATCAAGCCGTGCGGGCGCCTCGGCATGGTATGGATGGGTGGTTTGAACTTCCTATCCGCGTGATCGACGGGGAAGTCGCGGTCGCGACGGCGTCGCTGCCCCGACAACCAGCGATGGCGAGCGCGATGATCGCGATGAGCGATGCGCGATGCGCGATGCGCGCGTTACGTACATGGGCTCAGGAGCGACTCTCACGGGCTCTAACAACGCTTAGCGGTCCAAAGCGTTGACCGCTCGACACATTTGACCGGCCATGTGTGGACCCGTTCGCGGTGGAACGGCAGCGCTTGCCGGTACAGTGACAACGGCGCCATCGTCAATCCCTGGCCGGAGGCTTGGATTCCTTTGGAAAAGAGCTGGGACAGACATTGTCGAACAACCCTGCGCGGCGTGCTTCTTGCCAGCGCGGCGGCACTGTCTGCTAGCCCGGCCTTTGCTCAAGACGATCCCCCTCTCGCGCCTCCGACCGGGCGCGAGTTGCCGGTGGACCCTCGGGTCGTGCATGGCGACGTCGCATTTGACCGTAGTGCGCCGAACCGCCTGCTGATCGTTCAGTCAACCGACCGGGCGATCGTCAACTTCCAGAGTTTTGACATCGCAGCGAATGCCGGCGTGCGCATCGATCAGCCGGGGCCGGTGTCGGCGCTGTTGGGGCGCGTGACGGGCCAGGATGCCTCGATCATCGCCGGGTCTCTGAGTGCCAATGGCCAGTTCCTGCTCGTCAATCCCAACGGTATCGCCATCACCAATGGTGCGACGATCGACACCGGGGCCTTCGTTGCCTCGACGCTGGACATCGCCGATGCCGATTTCCTGTCGGGCAATCTGACGTTCCGGCGAACCGGCCGCGCCGCCACCGTGGTCAATCAGGGAACCATCAATGCGTCGCAGGGCGTGGCCCTGATCGGTTCGGGCGTGGTCAACGAGGGCGTGGTCGAGGCGCGTCTGGGCCGCATCGGCTACGGTGCCGGCGATCTATTGACCGTGGATTTCTCGGGTGACCGGTTCCTCCAGGTCGCGGTTCCGGTGACGGATGCGGTGGGTCTGACTGACGCACTGGGACGTCCGCTGAGCGCGCTGGTGGAGGCGGGCGGCACGACCCGGGCAGAGGGTGGGCGCATCTATCTGTCAGCCCAGGGCGCGCGCAACCTGATGCTGGGCGCTGTCAAGGTGGACGGGTCGCTGATCGCCACGACGGTCAGCGAGAGAAGCGGCGGCGTGGTGCATCTGGGCAATGTCGCCATCGACGGCGGCCCATCGGGCCTGGTTCAGGTCACGGGCCGTATCGACGCCTCGGGCGGCACGGGGCTCGAGGGCGGGGCGGTTGAGGTCGCGGGCGGCTTTCTTGGCATGGGCGGAACGATCGACGCCTCGGGCGGGGTCAACGGCGGGTCGGTGACCCTGCGGGCTGCGAGCATGCTCAGCCTTTCGGACCAGATCGCGGCGACCGGGCGGACGGGCGTCGGCGGGCAGCTGAACTATACATCGGGCGGCGCGGTGACGGAGATCACGGGCTCGGTTAACAATGCGGCGGGTGGGCTGCACGGCGGCGTCATCAGCGTGGCGGCGGCGGGTGATCTGGCGACGTCGGGTACCTACCTGGCCTCGGGCTTTCTGGGCTATGGCGGGCGGGTCGATCTGACGGGCGGATCGGTGCGGCTGCTGTCGACCCAGATTGACGCCTCGGGCGGGGCGATGGGCGGACTGGTGCGCGTCGGCGGGGCCTTCCAGGGCGGAGCGGCAGACCGCACGGTGCGGGCCGATTATGCGGCGCATGAGGGCCGGTTCGGCCCGCTGCCCGCGCTGGCCAATGCCCGGACCACTTTTGTCAATGACGGCGCTGCGATCAATGTCGCCTCGGCGCGGGGCCAGGGCGGATCGGCGGTGATCTGGTCTGACGACCTGACGACCATGCTGGGCTCGGTTCTGGCGACTGGACGGCGCGGTGGCGGCTGGGTCGAGGTCTCGGGCAAGGAGACGCTGCGTTACGTTGACCTGACGCGGATCGACACCGGCACGGGCGGCGGGTTGCTGCTGGACCCGCGCGACATTGTTATCGGCGACTTCGCCCAGGCCCAGGCCTGGCAATATGCCGGGATCATCGGGACCGGGTTCGGTAGTTACGATCGGGATCTCGGCACCGCTCTTGAGGACAACGACCAGTTCGGCGCCTCCGTCTCGCTCAACGCGGCCGGGCACCGGCTGGCGGTCGGGGCACCCGGCGACGACGGCTTCGGCAATGGGTTCAGCAGTTCCGGCTCGGTGCGGCTGTTCACCTTTGCCAATACCAGCTTTGGCGGCGGCGCGCTCGCGGCGACCATCGGCCGGGGCTACAGTGGCGGAAACAATCTCGATCTCGGCACCGCCCTGGAGGCCAGCGACTTCTTCGGCTCCTCCGTCTCGCTGAACGCGGCCGGGGACCGGCTGGCGGTCGGGGCATGGGGCGACGACGGCTTCGGCAATGTGGTCTCCAACTCCGGTTCGGTGCGGCTGTTCACCTTTGCTAGTACCAGCTTTGGCGGCGGCGCGCTCGCGGCGACCATCGGCCGGGGCTATAGTGGCGGAAGCAACCTCGACCTCGGCACCGCGCTGGAGGCCAACGACAACTTCGGCGCCTCCATCTCGCTGAATGCGGCCGGCGACCGGCTGGCGGTCGGGGCAATCAGCGACGACGGCTTTGGCAATGTGTCCAGCGACTCCGGCTCGGTGCGGCTGTTCACCTTTACGAACACCAGCTTTGGCGGCGGCGCGCTCGCGGCGACCATCGGCCGGGGCTATAGTGGCGGAAACAATCTCACTCTCGGCATCGCTCTGGAGGCCAACGACCGGTTCGGCGCCTCCATCTCGCTCAATGCGGCCGGGGACCGGCTG
>CAZPJE010000349.1:0-4458 GCA_964586725.1 uncultured Steroidobacteraceae bacterium
TGCAGCAATATCGACGCTGTCTCGAATGCGCGACCGTGCTCCGCCCGCCGGTCCGCCGCAAGCAGCTTGCGCAACAACGGCGCCAGCGCAGGCTGCGTCGTGTCGAGTTCGACCAGCCATGCGTCGCGCGACGACTCCGGCATCTCCATCGCCGCAGCGAGCAGCGGGCTGACGGCCTGCCATTGCTCTCTGGACATCGTCACGCGCGGAGTCCCCCGTCACCGATCGTCGAGAATCGTGACCAGCAGCGCTCGTGCCTTGCGCCACTCACGTTGCACCGTACGCAGGGAGATCCCCAGCAGAGGGCCGATCTCACCCTCTGACAGGCCGCCGAAGAACCGCAGCTCCACCAGTTTCGCCAATGCGGGGTCGAGCGCCGCGAGCTCCTCGAGTGCTGCGTGCACGCGCTCGATGTCGACATCGATACCGATGCCGTCGGCGACAGCAGTATCAAGCGTGAGCATCTGCACATCACCGCCGCGCCGCAGCGCACGTTGCTCCCTGACCTGATCGATGATGAGGCTGCGCAACGTGCGTGAGGCATAGGCCAGGAACTGCAGACGCGAACCGATCTGAACGCCGACACCGTCGGCCAGCTTCAGATAGCTGTCGTGCACCAGGGAGGTGGTCTGCACGCTGCCGCGCAGACCCGACTGCATCAGACGCATGTGCGCAATCTTCTTGAGTTCCGGATACCACGCCGAAAAGGCGGCATCCAGCGCGGGCGGCGCGGCCTCGACATCCTGTAGGGCGGTTCCGAGCTCGGACATAATCTGGACGGCGCTTCCGTTGACCGTATGCAAGGATCGCATAGTTCAACCACAAGCCGCCTGCTCGCGCAAATTCCACCCGCCGCAAGCGACCGCGATCGTCAGCCTTCAACGCCGGCATCGAAGCGCCGGCATGCGTCGATCATGGCCTGTGCGAGCGCCGCCGCATCGGTCTCCGCGGCGTCACCAACCAGAAAGACCGAGTGGGTCTTTACCGCCAGCACGGCAATGCCGGTCGGCCGCGTCGGCGCAAAGCCAGCCGGAAAGCGGTTTGCTTCACGCTGCAGGAACGCGGCGGCAGACCGGACCGCATCATGAGCACAGCGGTCCGCCATAGTGGGATACGTGAAGCGCCACTGCCGGACACGCGTATTGATGACGCTGCGCTCGGGGCCGCCGGCTTCGATGCCTGCTGCAGCAAAGAAGCGGCAGTCGTAGTCGCGACAGGTCTGTGGTCGATGCACATAGATCGTGCAACGCCGATCCTCGAGCATCGGGCAGAGGCCGTCTGGGCGGTACTGGATGTGCAGCTGTCCGGCGCGCGACTGCACCAGATGCTGCTCCGGGATGCGCTCGAGCGCCGCGGCATCCTGGTCGCGCAGCGGGATGTGGTAGGACGACACGCAGCAGCCGACGCAGTCACCACAGGGCACATCGGTGCCGCCCGTACCGCGCAGCGATGCGCGTGCGGCGGCGAGCCAGGCGCCGAACGGTCCGGCGTCCACGGTCATCGCGGCGGGATCAGCAGACGCAGAGCTCATCAGCAAATTCCAATGCAACGCGCCGTGTCCTCTCCCGCGCGGCGATTCGGTTGGTACACTCGGGTCTCCTTCAGACCGACCAAGGTGTCACCATGCCCACGCTGCTCGTCCGCATGCAAGTCAAAGCCGGCAAAGCCGCACGCTATGAGGAAATTCTGCGCGAACTGGTGAAGGATACCAAGGCCAGCGAGCCTGACTGCCTGCGCTACGAGTACTGGCGCGGCGCTGAACCCAACGCGTACTACTGCTTGCTGTCATTCACCGACTCGCGCGCGTTCTACGTGCACCAGTCGAGCGAGTACCACGAGCAGTACTTGCCGGAGCTGTTCGAAATGTTCGACGGCTTCAGCATCGAGTACGTCGACCCGATCGAGCGCGGCGGCTCGGGCCTGCCGCTGACGCACGACACGGCGTTGCCGCCAGATGCGCCGGCGCGGATGAAGGAAGCGGCGGCCCACTACCCGATCGCCGTGCAGGCCTGGTGGGCGACGCTTCGCGGGCACTGAGCGCGCCCTGCGCGGCTGAGATCGCCAGTCCGATTCAGACGCGCAGGGCTCCGAGCTGAAGTGATCCGGTTACTTCTCGTCAGTATCGTCGCCTGAGAGAAATCGTCATGCTTCGGTCGATCGGGCGCTGCGGCGGCTGGGGCTGGGCACCGATTGCATCGTGCCGCTGGGCGGCGGCGACGTTCGCGACCCGATGGATTTCACCCCCGAATGGTCCAGGCGGGCGCGCGCCCTGCCGGCGCTGGCCGCGATGATGGAGTTGGGTCGCGACGGTCTGGCGGCGATGATCGATCGCTGCTGCGACCATGCGGCCGCGATTTACGACGGCATCGCCGCGCTGCCCGGAGCCACCGGCATCGCCCGACCGACGATGAACCAAGGGCTGATCCGCTTCGACGCCGTCGATGGCAGCAACATCAGCGACGCCGTGATCGCCGCAATCAATGCCGGCGGCGAGGCCTATGTGAGCGGCGGCCTGTGGAACGGCGAGCGGGTGATGCGATTGGGCGTGTGCGGCTGGAGCACCGGCGCCGACGATGTGGCGCGGACTGTCGCGGCGGCGCGAGACGCGCTGGCCTCTCAACACGCGTTGAAGCCTGAGGATAGACTCTAAACCGCTCCGCTACTTAGATGAGGGGGACGTCGAATGCACAACGCTGCCCAATCATGGGGCCTAACAGACGAGCAGCTGGCGCTCGACCCGCTGGTGTTTCGCGACGACCTGCTCAAGGATCAGGTCATCCTGCTGTCTGGCGGCGGCGGCGGCTTCGGGCGTGCGATGGCCTATGTGCTGGTGCGCCTGGGCGCCAAGGTCGCCATCTGCGGACGGCGCGCGGAGAAACTCGAGGCCACAGCAGCGGGCATCCGCCGGCTTCTCGGGCGTGAAATCCTCTGCTGTCCGATGACGATTCGCGATCCAACCCAGGTCGCGCAGCTGATGACGGACGTCGTGCGGCACTTCGGTCGACTCGACGTGCTGATCAACAACGCCGGCGGTCAGTACCCGCAGGCAGCGATCGACTTCAGCATCAAGGGCTGGAATGCCGTCATCGACACGAATCTGAATGGCACCTGGTACATGATGCAGAGCGCCGCGCGCCACTGGCGCGACGCGGCGCAGCCCGGAGCCATCGTCAACATTGTCGCCGGTGTCGAACGTGGCATGCCGCAGATCGCCCACACCTGCGCAGCACGGGCGGGCGTCATCTATCTGAGCAAGTCGGTCGCCGTCGAGTGGGCGCCGTCGAACATCCGGGTCAACTGCGTTGCAGCGGGCGCGATCGCCAGTGGCGGACTCAACGTGTACGACCGCGCCGTTGCGGAAAGTTTTCGCCTCTCGAACCCGCTGCTGCGACTGGGTGACGTGCTCGATATCGCACAGGCGGTGGTCTACCTCGCGGCGCCGTCCGGCAAGTACGTCACGGGCGAAGTGCTGCATGTAGACGGCGGTCGCCAGATGTGGGGCGAAGACTGGCCCGGCGGCATGCCTGAGTATTTTCGACGCGACACCGACACGTAGCGCGATCGCGGGTCAGGTCTTGGCCGGTGCGTGCTCCCGCAGGCTCGTGTTGATCTCTTTCGGTGTCGGATTGCGCCGCAGCGTCAGTCCGCCATTGATCTGCAAGACCTGGCCCGTCATGAAGCACTCGTCACCGGCCAGCCATATCGCGGCATCGGCGATGTCCTCGGTCGTGCCGATACGGCCGAGCGGATACTCCTTGATGAACGCGGCCTCGAGGCCCGGCAGCGTGACTTCGCGCTCCGTCATCGGCGTCGCAGTCAACCCGGGCGCAATCGAGTTGACGCGCACGCCCTTGATGCCGAACTCATTGGCAAAACAGCGCACGAGGGCTTCGCCTGCAGCCTTGGTCGCGATGTAAGCGGCGTGGTTGTAGAGCAAGGCATGCACAGACGCTGATGTCGTATTGATCACCGAACCACCGCCGCCGGCTGCCATGCGGCCGACGAATTCCTGCAGGAAGAAATAGCTCCCCTTGAACTGCAGCGACGAAAGCTGCTCGAGCTGGTCCTCCGTCGTCTCCAGCAGCTTGGCCATAAGACCCCAGCCGGTGCAATTGACGGCCACATCGACTCTGCCGTACTCCGTAGCGGCAAATACGCCGAGAGCTGCAACATCAGCCTTGCGGGTGATGTCGCACGTAAAGGCCTTGCCCCCAATCTCCGTCGCAAGTTGTGTCAGACGTTCGAGCGACCGCCCTGCAACGACGACGCGCGCCCCTTCGCGCGCAAAGCGTCGCGCAATGACCTGTCCCATGTTGTCGCGGCCCGCTGCGCCGAGCACAACCGCCACCTTGCCGGCAAGTCTATCCATGGTGCTTCGCTCCTAGCTTCGCAGTGTCCGCAGCGGTCGGCTGCCATCCCAATTCTGCGCCGCGCGGCGCACGAAATCGTAGAACCGTG
>CAZPJE010000350.1:0-3265 GCA_964586725.1 uncultured Steroidobacteraceae bacterium
TGATGGCGATGGCGATGGCGTGCGGTCCCGCGGTGAGCGATGGCCCGGTGGCGCCGGGCGATGCGGCTGTGGATGCGGGTCGGAGCGTGGGCGACTGGCAGAGCGACTCCGCGCTTGCGTGGCGCTCGGAGATGGGGTCGAGCCACTCAGAGATGCAGGATGCGCTCGACGCGAACCCGACGATGTTCGATGCGGCGGGCCGGGAGATGTTCTATGCGGCGACGCGGGAGTACCTCGCCGCAAGGCGCACGGTAGCGCCCGACGCCGGGCTTGCGGAGCGCCGGGCGATGGTTGTGCACAACACCGCTGACGACATCGCCCCGGCCTACTGCCGCTGCGCCGCGGCCTTCCGCGTGGCCGCGCTCGGGCACCCGCTTCGCCAGCCGGAGCCGCGCGTGCGGTGCAGTGAGCTGCCGGTCAGCGACGCGTCCCGGTGGTGGGAGCGCTGGCCGTAGACGCGGGTCGACCGCTGACGGGATGGTGCGGTGGTACACCGTCGCCCGTCAAGGCGTGAAGGCCGCCCCTGCGAAGGCTGCGAAGCCGGAAGGCGCGGGCGTTCTGTTCGTGCGTGACCCTGTGCTCGCCGGGGAACTCGACGCGTGGGCTGCGGTACTGAACGCAGCGAACCCCGATGCGCCCGCGTGGTCACGAACATCGCTCGCTCGCGCTGCCCTGCGCCGGGCGCTGCGAGAGCGCGGCGCGAAGTCCGAAGCCCCGTAGCCTACGGCTCCAGCCCCACGGTGAGCCCGAAGGCGTTACTCACCTCCGACGCGGTGCCGCTGTTCCAGTTGGAGGACAGCCCCACCCACAGCGAACACATCATCAGCCGCACGGGCGCCCCGATGGGCGCGACGCCCGACGTGGTGGAGCCCGTCGAGGGTGACGACACCAGCGGCGCGAGGTCCGACTGCGAGAGCGAGAGCGCGATGTCCTTGTCCGCCAGCGTCGACGACGTGACGAGGATCGACGTGTACCGGCTGGTCGACGTGGGGAAGGTGCGGCCGGGGGTGACCGCGAAGTAGACGCCGACCGCGCTCGACCCCTTCGTGCCGCACGCCACCCGCAGGCGCAGGATCGCGCGGGGCAGCGTGTCCGAGGCGCCGATAGGGACCACCCACGTCCCGCCGCAGCAGGCGTTCGCAGTGCGTCCCACGGTGCCGTAGCGCGGCCCGTTCCAGTCGATGTCGTCGACGTTCGGCGCGGTCGCACGGGCCGACGGGGCGCCCGCCCAGAAGTCCTTGAAGCCAGCGTGTGCCCACGTTCGACGGTGCGCGTACTCGTCGCCCATGTGGTTGAGGTCGCTCACCGCCAGCGTGCCGGTGACCGACGAGAGGTCCCGCTTCGCCTGGAGGAGATTGCTCCGCTCGACGTGCCCGCCGCGATGCGGGTGATGATCCGGCCGATGGTGTCGCTCATGCGCCGTAGACCCGTGCTCTCGTGCTCGTGCCGCCGTTGACCAACAGGTTGCTGGTGTTGGCGAGGTACGCCCACCCCGCGGCCTGCGCGGCCACCACCACGTCCCAGTCGTCGTAGAGGATGGCGACCGCGAGGCCCGTCACAGCGAGCGCCTCAAAGGTCGCGCCCGCTGCCGCCGTCAGCGTGACGACCGCGCCCGCGACGCTCAGCACATCGCGCTGGATCGCCGTCGCCGGGGAGGCGTTGCCGATCTCGACCAGGCGCACCTTGTCGCCCGCCGCGAACGTCGAGGCGCCGCCGTCGGTGCCGGTCTGCGCGCAGCCGGTGGCGCCGAAGGTCGTCGTGTCGAGGGTGATCGCTGCCCCGGTGATGCCACCTGCTGCGACGACCGCGCTCGGGGACCATCCCTGGAGGTCCGTCGGGTTGAGCCGCAGGATGAAGCGCACGAGGCCTTCTGTCCCTTCGCGGAAGAGCACGGGCGATCGCTCCATCACCTGCGCGGTGCGGCTGGTGATGCCCCGGGCGCCTGCGCCATCGGGCACCCGCCAGAGCGTGACGCCCACGAGGTCTCCGACCGCGAGCTCGGCGTGCTTCAGCGTGCAGTCGACGGCGACGCTCTCATACGGGCGGCGCAGCGGACCGAGCGCGCTCATGGCCACCGCCGCGAGAGTGTCGGTCATCAGCGCGCCGTCGATCGCGCGGTCGAAGAGACCGCCGGGGACGGTGACGCTGATGGTCTCGCGCGAGGGCCCGTAGGCTGCGCGGGAGGTCTGGTCGACGAACGTGAACTTCGTCCGCGCCGCGGGGAAGTCCACGCTCATCGTGTTGACGATCCCGTCGAGCCCGCGCGCGTACCCCGGCACGCAGCCGTCCGTGAGGTCGGCGCTCGTGAGGGTGTCGGCGCGCGTCTCCGTCGCAGCGTAGTCCCCAACACGCGCGATGGCGATGCGCCCCTGGTAGGGCACGAGCGCGAAGCCCTGGAGGGCGCACTCGTTCGCGACGAGGGAGATCACCGACGTGTCCGCGTCGATCACATACTCGCGTCGTCCCTGGATCGTGGGCGAGTATAGGGTGGCGATCTCTGCGATGCGCGCCCAGTCGAAGACCCGCGCGGCGCCGTCGCCGAGGTCGTCGGAGAAGACCGTCACGGCGTTGCGGAGCGCGGGCACCCACGACTCCGCGGAGACGTAGAGCACCACGCGCGCCGTCGTCGGGGTCGTGATGAGGAAGCCCTGCCGCCGGCGCACGGTGGCGATCGAACTCCCCCCGGCGGTCGGGGGGAGGTAGCGGCTGCCGACGATGGGCGCGATCGTGAGGTAGTTGACGCCGCCGCTCGATGTGGACGCGGTGACGTAGACGGTGCGCTTGACGGGCTGCGAGCCCTCGGCGCCCTGCTCATCCCACACGAGCGCCCAGCGGCAGAACGCATCCGACGGCGCGGGCGAGGGCTGCGCGGGGACCGTCGCGTAGTCGGTGTCATTGAGGTAGAGGCGCGACCCGTTACCGAGGATGGGCACCCACGCCTCAGGCATCGGCGCGGCGCTGGTGAGATCGAAGCGCGTCGTCGGCTCGAGACGGTAGCCGAGCTGCACGCTCGACCACGCCCACGACGTCGTGCCGCCTCGCGCCGCAGCGAAGGTCCACGAGGCGGTGAGGTGCGCGTCTGCGTCGAGCGCGTAGGAGATGGAGTCCCCCGCAGCGACGACGGCACCCGCAGCCGCGTTCAGCGCCGCGACGTACTCCTCGCGGGTCGCGTGCCAGCCGCCGTTGTCGGGCGCGGCTGCGTCGTCGGAGAGCGCCACGACGTAGCGCGTGGGGTCGGTGCCACCGCCGCCGGTGCCGTTGAAGG
>CAZPJE010000351.1:0-19300 GCA_964586725.1 uncultured Steroidobacteraceae bacterium
CCCTCCTCCGTGGGGCAATCCATCTTCTCGATTCGCAACGCCGTGATCTCCACGGTCCGGTCTGCTGTTGCCTCCATGATTCCGTATCGACCCTTGTCGTCTCATTCGTGCCGCCATTGAAAACCCTGTGCCGACTACAGAGTCAAGGCTGGCCGTGACGAGCGCGTGAATCGCCCCGCGAGCTGGATTGACTTATGTTTCGGGCGTTCACCGCTCGAATTGATTCACCAATGAGCCGGCCGTCCGCGCACTGCCGAAGGAGTCCTAGCAACCGATGATAGGCTCGGGCAGGCCTCTCGCAGGCGCCCTCAGGCACAGTCCGTCAGGTCTTGGCGCGACGCCGGGCGCCAGCCTGCACGTTCAGAGCATGAACACGACAAACGCGGTAAATCCCCGGCATCGGGTTTCTGCTGTCACTGGAGTTCGCGGCGAGTCGATTGGATATAAGACCGAGACGCTGCAAAAGCCCTCCGGTCCTGCCCCGCTGTTCTTGCTCGCGCAGCGCGCTCGGTCAAGGGAGAAACAGCAAGCCGCGACCGACGCCTTGTTCAGGACAGCTTTGTGGTGCGCAGCCGCAGCGCGTTGGCAATGACGCTGACAGACGACAGCGCCATCGCTGCGGCCGCGACCACCGGCGACAGCAAGATGCCGAACAACGGATACAGCAAGCCCGCTGCGACTGGGATACCCGCGACGTTGTAGACGAACGCAAAGAACAAGTTCTGGCGGATGTTGCGCATCGTCGCGCGCGACACCGCGCGAGCCCGCACGATGCCCAGCAGGTCACCCTTGAGCAGCGTGACGCCCGCGCTTTCCATCGCGACGTCGGTGCCGGTGCCCATCGCGATGCCGACCTCGGCAGCCGCGAGCGCCGGTGCGTCGTTGACGCCGTCCCCGGCCATTGCCACTACCCGCCCCTCGGACTTCAGGCGCTGCACAACCGACGCCTTCTCCTCGGGCAGCACGTCCGCGACCACCTCGTCGATGCCGAGTTCGCGGCCGACCGCCTCGGCCGTCGTGCGCCCGTCGCCGGTCAGCATCACGACCCGAATGCCCTCGCGCTTGAGCGCCGCGATGGCCTCGGGGGCGGTGGCCTTGACCGGGTCGGCGATACCGACGAAACCTGCGAGACGACCGTCGAGACCGACGAAGATGACGGTAGCAGCCTTCGCACGTACCGGCTCGGCCGCGGACTCCATCGGCCCGGCGTCGATGCCGTGCTCGCGCAGGAAGTTCGCGCTGCCGCACACGACCCGCACGCCATCGACGGTGCCGACTACGCCCTTGCCGACCGGAGAGTCGAAATCGGTAACGCGCATGAGGGCGAGACGGCGTTCCTGCGCGTCGGCGACGATGGCGGCGGCCAGCGGGTGCTCGGACGCGCGCTCGACACTGGCGAGCATCTGCAGGACGCCGGCCGCCTCGAAGCCAGCCGTGGGCTCGATGTGCACGACCTTCGGGCGTCCCTCGGTCAGCGTGCCGGTCTTGTCGACGACCAGCGTGTCGACCTTCTCCATGCGCTCGAGCGCCTCGGCGTCGCGAATCAGCACGCCGTTCTGGGCGCCACGGCCGACGCCCACCATGATGGACATCGGTGTGGCCAGCCCCAGCGCGCACGGGCAGGCGATGATGA
Source organism: uncultured Steroidobacteraceae bacterium (assembly GCA_964586725.1). Lineage (GTDB taxonomy): Bacteria > Pseudomonadota > Gammaproteobacteria > Steroidobacterales > Steroidobacteraceae > UBA964. Next base: position 1,634 of record CAZPJE010000351.1, read on the forward strand.
GCACGGCAACCGCGGCGATGAGCGCATACGAGAACTGCGGGCTCGGGCCCCAGACGAGCCAAGCGACGAAGGCAGCGAGCGCCAAGACGATGACGACCGGAACGAACCAGCCGGACACCTGGTCGGCCATCCGCTGGATGGGGGCACGACTGCGCTGGGCGGCCGCGACCATGTGGACGATTTGCGCGAGCAGCGTGTCCGAGCCCACCTTCTCGGCGCGCATCACGAAGCCCCCGGTCTGGTTCATTGTCCCCGCGGTGACCTTCGAGCCGGGGCTCTTCGCGACCGGGATAGGCTCGCCCGTGACCATGGACTCGTCGACGGTCGTCTTGCCTTCGGTCACCTCGCCGTCGACGGGCACTTTCTCGCCTGGGCGCACCCGAAGCAGCTCGCCGGCCCCCACCATCTCGAGCGGCACGGTCTCGTCCGTATCGCCGGCCCGCACCCGCACGGCGGTCTTGGGGGCGAGGTCGAGCAGCGCCTTGATGGCGCCGGACGTGCGCTCACGTGCGCGTAGCTCCAGCACCTGCCCGAGCAGCACCAGCACGGTGATCACCGCAGCCGCTTCGAAGTAGATGGCGACAGCGCCACCTTCGCCGCGCAGCTCGACGGGAAAGAGTTGCGGTGCAGCCGTTCCGACGATGCTGTAGAGCCACGCCGCACCCGTGCCCAGCGCGATGAGCGTGAACATGTTCAGGCTGCGGTTCTTCATCGACGCCCAGCCGCGCACGAAGAACGGCCAGCCCGCCCACAGCACGACCGGCGTGCCCAGAAGCAGCTGCAACCAGTTCGAGTTCTGCAGTGACACGAGATGGTTGAGCCTCGTCAGGTGACCGCCCATCTCGAGCGCCACGACCGGCAGCGTCAGCACCAGGCCAGCCCAGAAGCGCCGGGTCATGTCCCGCAGCTCGGCGCTGTCTCCGGTGTCGCCCGTCGCGAGGACCGGCTCGAGCGCCATGCCGCAGATGGGGCAGCTGCCCGGCCCCATCTGGCGAATCTGCGGATGCATCGGGCAGGTGTACTCGACCTTGTCGTCCGCCCGCTTTCCTGCCGGCTGCGCCGACGGACGGGCAGGACGTCCGTGGTCTTGATGGGCCCCCTTCATCACAGTTCCGTCGGGCATTACGTGCGAGCCTTCCGCCGCGTGAGGGTGATGCAAGTGGTGGCGGGTCGTGCGGTTGCTGTTCGGCATCGTGCTCTCCAAGTCTTGTTCCATGCGCCCGATGGACAGGGGCCCGGTGTCCGCGACATGCTCAATGGTCGCCGCACGTTTTTTCGCTCTCGTCCTTCGCGAAGCTCGGGACGAGCAGTACGGTCGGGGCGGCGCAGGCTCAACGCATTGCACCACATGCCCGTCTCGAATCCCTTGCGAAGCCAATTCGGGTGGACGCAACCGAAAGCTTCAGGCGGACGTGCGATATTCGCCATCAGCGGCAGCCGCAGCAGCCCCCGGCCTTGGTTGAAGCGGCCGCTTCCGTCTGCACCGGGGTCGGCGTGTAGCCTGCCTCGGCGATGGCACCCCGCAGCGCATTGACATCGGCCCGGGCCCGCTCCACCACAACGAGGTGCCGAGCCGCATCGACCGTGACCTTGGCATGCCCGTCGATGGCTTCGATTGCTCCGGTGATGGTCTGGGCGCAATGGCCGCAGGTCATGTCTTCTACGTGGAAGGTGATCATTGCGATGTCCTCACAGAGGTTGGGATTGAGCACTTTCCACCTTCCAGCAGTGGGAAGGTCAAGGGAGCTGTCGTCGCTGTCATTGCATTGACGCGCGTCAAGGGTTGAACTCCAACACTTGTGCTTCCCATCGTGGTAAGCCTTAGACTGGGTTTCTCTGACCTGCAACGCTGCAGAGTTCGCCCATGCTGAACATCGGACAGGCTGCGCAAGCCACGGGCGTTACCGCCAAGATGATTCGACACTACGAGGACATCGGTCTGCTGCCGGCGGCCAGGCGTACTGCCGCGGGCTACAGGCAATACGACGACGCCAATGTCCGCATGCTGCGATTCATCCGGCACGCGCGCGACCTGGGGTTCCCGCTGCCTCGCATCGGACGATTGCTGTCGCTGTGGTCCGACCACCAGCGCACGAGCCGGGAGGTCAAGGAGTTGGCCGAGCAGCACATCCGCGAGCTCGACGAGAAGGCGCAGGAGCTCCTCGCGATGAAGGCTTCGCTCGAACAACTCGCGCGCAGCTGCGGCGGCGACTCCCGTCCCGACTGTCCCATCATCGACTCGCTGGCGTCGGCGCACGTCGGCAAGGGCGGGCCGCAAGGGCGGCGCCGGGCCGGCACGCCGACCGCGTCCGAACGAGGCGCCTGAGCTTCGCATGCCCAAGCTGCACCGTCGCGTTCACAAGCGCTTGACCGCCGTCATTGCGGTCTTCGCGTTGCTGTTCGCGCAGATGGCGCTGGCGAGCTACCTCTGCCCGGTGCAGGCAGAGTCGATGGACATGGCGCAGATGATGGACGCGAGCGTTCCGTGCGAGGGCATGGACGAATCGCAGCCCGCCCTGTGCCACGAGCATTGCGCAGAAGAGGGCGCAACCGCCGAAACTTTGCAGCTTCCCGCGAGTGCCGCCCCGGCACTGGTGAGGCTGCTCGTGCTCCCGGTGGTCTACGCCTCGGAGCCCGAACGCCCGTTGCCGTCGGGCGCTACACCAACCGGACAGCCCCCTCCGCGGCCGCTGTTCCTCTCCACGCTCAGACTCAGAGTCTGACCCGCTCCGTCGACTGACCGGTGCCGGCGCGGTGTGACCGCGCGCGGCGATGTCCCCGTTCGCGTTCGGAGCCTTCATGATTTTCCCTCATCTGCGGCGCGCCATGCTGGCGGCCGTTCTGCTGCAAGCCGTGTGGGGCCATGCAGCCCCCTTGTCCCTCGACCAGGCGCTGGAGCAGGCCACCCAGCGCTCGACTGCCGCTGCTGCGGCGCGTGCAGGCGGCCGAGGCGCCACGGAGATGGTCGCCGCCGCCGGACAACTCCCCGACCCGATGCTCGGACTGAGCGTCGAGAACCTGCCCGTCACGGGCATGGACCGTTTCAGCACGACGGCCGAGAGCATGACGATGCGGCGCATCGCGGTGGCACAGGAGTGGGTTTCGGCCGAGAAGCGTTCGGCTCGCGAAGCCGCTGCGCGAGCGATGGTGCAGCGCGAGGGGGCGACCGAGCGCACGGCGCTGTCGGAAGCACGTCTGCAGACCGCGCTGGCGTTCCTCGATGCGTTCTACGCGGCCGAGGCCCTGAAGTTCTCGCAACAGGCAGAGCGCCACGCGCGCGAGGAGCTCGAGACCGCCCGGGCACGCGCGTCCAGTCCCGGCGGCAGTGCAGCGGAGCCCCTGGCAATCGCGGCGGCGCTGGGCCAGGCCGAAGACGAATCCGAGGCCTTGCGTCAGCAGATGAGCGCCGCGCTCGCCGCGCTCGCACGTTGGACAGGCCACCCCGTGCAGGAGCTCGCCGACCCGCGATTGCCCGAGGCACCGGGGCGCGACGCGTACGTGTCGGCTCACCCGGTCGTCGCTTCGCGCCGTACCGACATCGACTTCGCCGAGCGCGATGCCGCAGTCGCTCGGCTCAACCGGCGCCCCAACTGGTCCTGGGAGGTGGCCTACGGGCAGCGCCAGGGCTACTCGGACCTGCTGACGTTCGGCGTCCGCATTCCGCTGCCGGTCGCCCCGGCGAGCCGCCAGGACCGCGAGACCGCCTCAAAGGTGGCCCTCGTCGACCGGGCCCACGCCGAGCTGACTGAGGCCGAGCGTGTCGCCGCACTCGAATTCGATGCGCTCGCCATAGACATGGCGAGGTTGCGGCAGCGCATCGAGCGCTACCGAGGCGCGGTCATCACGCCTGCCAGGCAGCGTACGGAGGCGACGCTCGCCGCCTATCGCAGCAACCAGGCCAGCCTGTCGATGGTGTTCGAGGCGCGACATGCCGAGCTCGAGGCTCAGCGCAAGCTGCTCGAACTGCAACGTGACCTCGCCAAGGCCCAGGCGCAGCTCGTCTTCAAGCCCACCGCACAAGGAGTCGCGCAATGAGCCGCGCTCGCACCACACTCGTCGCCGCGGCCCTCGCGTCCGCTCTTGCCGGTGGCGCCTTCTATCTGGGGCGCTCGACGGCGCCTCACGCGCCCAAGCCCACGGCCGCCGCGGAGGCAGCGGCACCCTCCGGCGAGCGCAAGGTGCTGTACTGGCATGACCCGATGGTGCCGGGCCAGCGTTTCGACAAGCCCGGCAAGTCGCCGTTCATGGACATGCCGCTGCAACCGGTCTACGCCGACGAGACGTCCGACAGCGGCGTGAAGGTCAGCCCCCAGGTGCAGCAGAACCTGGGCATCCGCACGGCGCCCGTGACACGGGCGCAGGTGAGTGCGTCGTTCGATGCGATTGGCACCGTGGCGTTCGACGAACGGCTGAACGTGGCGGTCCAGACGCGGGTGTCGGGGTACGTCGAACGGCTGGCCGTGCGAGCGCCGATGGAGAGGGTCAGCAAGGGTCAGGCGCTGGCGACGGTGTTCGCGCCCGAGTGGCTCGGCCCGCTCAACGAAATCGTCGCGCTCAACCGCGCGGGGGCTGCACCGGAACTGCTGGCAGCCGCCCGGGAGCGCACGCGCGCGATGTCGATTCCCACCGAACTGGTGCGCCAGGCAGAGGGGGGCGCGGTGCCTCAGGCCCGGTACACGCTCTTCGCGCCCACCAGCGGAGTGGTCGCCGAGCTCGGTGTGCGCGAGGGCGTCCAGGTCACCCCCGGCATGACGCTCTTTCGCGTCGCGGGACTGGAGAAGGTCTGGGCGGTCGCCGAAGTGCCGGAAGCGCAGGCGGTACGGCTCACCCGCGGCCAGAAGGTCAAGGCCGTCCTGCAGGCCGACCCGACTTTCGCGTTCGAGGGGGAGATGAAGGAAATCCTCCCGCAGGTCAGCGCCACCACCCGCACGCTGCAAGCCCGCTTCGAGGTCGACAACCGTGCCGGCAAGCTCACCCCCGGCATGCTCCTGCGCCTGCAGGTCGCCGGTCCGAGCACGAGTCGGCTCATCGTGCCTGCCGAGGCGGTCATCCGCACCGGCACCCGCGCCGTGGCCATCGTGCGCAGGGACGACGGTTCGTTCGAACCGCGCGAGGTCCGGCTCGGCACCGACCTCGGGGACTCGCTCGAGGTGCTCGAAGGATTGGCCGAAGGCGAGCAGGTCGTGGCGAGCGGCCAGTTTCTCATCGACTCCGAGGCGCGGCTTCGGTCCGCCCTGGGCGGCATGCAGTCGCCCCAGACGCAACCGCCGGCGCAGTCGCCGGCGTCGCCTCAGCCGGCGCCCACGCATCAGCACGGCGAGGTGCGTCAGTCGATGCCTGGCGCGGCCAAGTACGCGGCACAGGGCAAGGTCGAGAGTGTCGACGCCGACAGCCTCACCATCTCTCACGGGCCGGTACCCGCGTTGAAATGGCCGGGCATGACGATGGGCTTCGGCAAGCCCGCGCCCACAGACTTCGCCGACGTCAAGGCAGGCGACCAGGTCCGGTTCGAGTTCAGGAAGGGCGGTCCGCTCGACTATGAGCTCGTCTCGGTCCGTCGCACGGGGAGCGCCAAGTGATTGCCGCGCTGATTCGCTGGTCGGTTGCGAACCGTTTCCTCGTGCTCATCGCGACGGTCTTCATCGTCGTCGCGGGCGTGTTCTCGGTGCTTCGCACCCCGCTGGATGCGCTGCCCGACCTGTCGGACACGCAGGTCATCATCCGCACGCCCTATCCCGGCAAGGCGCCGCAGGTGGTCGAGGACCTGGTCACGTACCCGCTGACCACGACGATGCTCAGCGTGCCCGGTGCCAAGACCGTTCGGGGCTACTCCTTCTTCGGCGACTCGTTCGTCTACGTGCTCTTCGACGACAAGACCGACCCGTACTGGGCGCGGTCCCGGGTGGTCGAGTACCTGAACCAGGTCCAGAGCCGGCTGCCGGCCGGTGCGAGCGCGTCGCTGGGGCCGGACGCCACGGGTGTCGGCTGGGTGTACGAGTACGCGCTCGTGGACCGCACCGGTCGCCACGACATCTCCCAGCTGCGCGCGCTGAACGACTGGTTCCTGCGTTACGAGCTCAAGACCGTTCCCGACGTGGCCGAGGTCGCCGGCATCGGCGGCATGGTCAGGCAGTACCAGGTCGTGCTCGAGCCTGAGAAGATGCGCTCGCTTGGCGTCACCCAGGCGATGGTCGTCGAGGCGCTGGGCAAGGCGAACCAGGCTTCGGGCGGCTCGGTCGTCGAGCTGGCCGAGACCGAGTACATGGTCCGCTCCCGGGGCTTCCTGAGGTCGCTAGACGATTTCAGGACGATTCCGGTAGGCCTGTCGGGCGCGACGCCCGTGCTGCTGCGCGATGTCGCATTCGTGCAGGTCGGTCCCGAGATGCGCCGCGGCATCGCCGAGCTCGACGGCGAGGGAGAAGTGGCGGGCGGCGTGGTGGTGATGCGCTCCGGCAAGAACGCCCGCACCACCATCGAGGCGGTCAAGGCGAAGCTCGAGACGCTGAAGTCGAGCCTGCCCAAGGGCGTCGAGGTCGTGCCGACCTACGACCGGTCGCTCCTCATCGACCGGGCCGTCGAGAACCTGCAGCACAAGCTGCTCGAGGAGTTCCTCGTCGTCGCGGTGGTCTGCGCCGTCTTCCTCTTCCACCTGCGCTCCGCTTTCGTCGCGGTCGTGACGCTGCCCATCGGCGTGCTGGCGGCCTTCATCGTGATGCACTGGCAGGGGGTCAGCGCGAACATCCTGTCGCTCGGCGGCATCGCGATTGCGCTGGGGGCGATGGTCGACGCCGCCATCGTGCTCATCGAGAACGCGCACAAGCACCTCGAGGCGTTCGAGACCGCGCACGGTCGCGCGCCCACGAACGACGAACGCTGGACGCTCGTCGCAGACGCGGCCGGCGAGGTCGGACCGGCGCTCTTCTTCTCGCTGCTGGTCATCACGCTGTCGTTCGTGCCGGTGTTCACGCTAGAAGCCCAGGAGGGACGACTGTTCTCGCCACTCGCCTTCACGAAAACCTATGCGATGGCGGCAGCCGCCGGGCTTTCGGTGACGCTCGTGCCGGTGCTGATGGGCTATCTCATCCGCGGACGCATCCCGCACGAGTCGAGCAATCCCATCAACCGAGTGCTGATGGCGGCCTATCGGCCGCTGCTCGAAACCGTACTCCGGTTCCCGAAGTCGACGCTGGCCGTCGCGGTCCTGCTGCTCGCGCTCACGGCATATCCGATTTCACGTCTCGGAGGCGAGTTCCTGCCGGCGCTCGACGAGGGGGACCTGCTCTACATGCCTTCGGCGCTTCCGGGCCTGTCGGTGGCGAAGGCCGGCGAGCTGCTGCAGCTGACCGACCGGCTCATCAAGACCGTGCCCGAGGTCGAGCGGGTGTTCGGCAAGGCCGGCCGCGCCGACACCGCCACCGACCCGGCGCCGCTGGAGATGTTCGAGACGACCATCCAGCTCAAGCCTCGCGACCAATGGCGCGCGGGAATGACGACCGACAAGCTCATCGAGGAGCTCGACCGGGTGGTCAAGGTGCCGGGGCTGTCCAACATCTGGGTGCCGCCGATTCGCAACCGCATCGACATGCTGGCCACGGGCATCAAGAGCCCCGTCGGCATCAAGGTGGCGGGCGCGGACCTGGCGACCATCGACGCGCTGGCCGGCCGCATCGAGGCTGCGGTGAAGAGCGTGCCGGGCGTGTCGTCTGCGCTCGCCGAGCGGCTGACCGGCGGGCGCTACATCGACGTCGACGTGGACCGCCTGGCCGCCGCTCGCTACGGGCTGGCGGTGTCGGACGTGCAGGCCATCGTGTCCACCGCCATCGGCGGCGACAACGTCGGGGAGGTCATCCAGGGACGCGAGCGCTTCCCCATCAACGTGCGATACCCGCGGGAGATTCGGGATTCCCTGGAACGCCTTCGTGAGCTTCCGTTCGTCACGCCCACCGGAGCCACGGTGCTGCTGCGCGACGTGGCCCGCGTGGTGCTGCAGGAAGGCCCGCCGATGCTTCGCAGCGAGAACGCGCGGCTGTCGGGCTGGGTCTACGTCGACGTGAGGGGACGCGACCTGCGCTCGGTCGTGCGCGACATGCAGCAGGCCGTGGCCGAGAAGGTCGCAATCCCCGCGGGCTACTCGCTCTCGTGGTCGGGGCAGTTCGAGTACATGGAGCGGGCGGCCGAGCGGATGAAGGTCGTCGTTCCCGCGACGCTCGCGGTCATCTTCGTGCTGCTCTACCTGCTGTTCCGCTCGTTCCGCGACGCGGCGCTGGTGATGGCAGCGGTGCCATTCTCGCTCATCGGAGGATTCTGGCTCGTCTGGGCGCTGGGGCACGCCGTCTCGGTGGCCACCGCGGTTGGTTTCATCGCGCTGGCGGGCGTGGCGGCGGAATTCGGGGTGGTAATGCAGGTCTATCTGAACAACGCTCTGCACCGGCGACTCGCCGCAAACGAGCCCGACGACGAGCGCACGCTGCTCGCAGCCGTCCGCGAAGGCGCGGTGCTGCGGGTCCGCCCGAAGGCGATGACGGTCGCCGTCGTCATGGCGGGCCTACTGCCCATCATGTGGGGAGGTGGAACCGGTTCGGAGGTGATGACCCGAATTGCCGCGCCGATGGTCGGAGGAATGGTCACGGCGCCGTTACTCAGCATGCTCGTCATCCCGGCGGCGTGGTACCTGTTGCATCGCAAACGAATGAGGGGCCAGAATCATTGACCTTGCTGTAATGGAAAGGTCTACACTGCTTTTTCGACATTCTCGGACCCAAAATCATGACGATTCTGTCATGTGACCTCGAAGCGGCGTTCTAGCGGATGCCGGGAGGTAGACTACAGACGGTCGCCCATGGTTTCTTTGCGCGACACGCTTACTGCATCCCTGTTTGATGTCAATGCGCCGCCTCCTTGTTCTATGGTTGCTGATCTTCGCGATGCCGATGCAGGCCTTCGCTGGATCGGCGCGGCTGCATTGCGTTGCCGGACAGGGACCGGTTGTTGGTAGCAGTTACCTTGGACAGGAGATGGCGAGCAAGCACCGCCTTCATGCCGATCCGGTCCATGGGGCGCATGGGCAGTCGCTGCCTGCGACTGTCGACGCGACGTCGGAACTCGCTCATGACGTCCAGCCGGATCGCTCCGCCGACGGTCGTTGCAGTTCCTGCGCGATTTGCCATCTCGGAATTGCGTTAGCTGCCAGATCTGAATCCCGGCTTCAAATGCCCCGCGAGCAACTCGCGCGGCCCGCCAGCTCCGCACCAGTGCGAAGCGCAGTTCTGCCGCCGCTTGAGCGGCCACCCCGAACGACCCAGATCTGAACGTCGGCGCGGCCGATCGGGCTGCGCTTTGGATCGGGTGTGACCGTATCGGCGGTCACCTCGCTTTTCGTTCGAATCTGGAGTTCTTCATGTATCGCTTTTGCAGAGTCGCCTTGGCCGGGAAGTCCAAGCGCGCGGCCCGCTCACGCTTCGCGCCAGTGACTACATCCGCAGCATTGGTCGTAATCCTGTCCGTTGCGACCGCCTCACCAGGCTTCGCGCAGACTGCGGTCGCGCCGCCTGCCCTCAACAAGCTGGTCGATCCGCTCGACGCGGACGCCAAGGTGCCGCAAGCCACGTATAGCTCGGCGTTCGAAGGCTACCAACAGTTCCGCGACATCGACGTCGGACCGTGGCGCGCGATGAATGACCGCGTTGGCGAGATTGGCGGCTGGCGGATATACGCGCGCGAGATCGCTCAAGGCGCGGCCGAGAGTGCTCCGGCCGTATCTCTGCCGCCGACTGCTCCCGCTGCGTCGTCGCCCCCTGCCGCGCCCAAGGGCGCCCCCGTACACAAGCACTGAACGAACATGGACAGACATCATTTGGTGCGCCTAGAAGTGCCACAGCCGCGGCGGTTCGCATCGCTGCGTCCAATCCGCGTCGCTATTGGTGTGCTCGCGCTAGCCGTCCTCTCCGGTTGTGCGAGCTTCAGCCCCGACGGCGGCTTCGGCAGCGTCCAACAGACTGCCCGCGAAAAGCTCGGGCGCGACGTCGCTTGGGCCCGCACCGACGAGGAACGCGCGACGCTCGCGCGCCGCGTCGACGAGTTGCTCGCCAAACCACTGTCGGTCGACGACGCGGTCCAGGTGGCGTTGCTCAGCAACCGCGGGCTGCAGGCCGCCTATCACGAGCTCGGAATCAGCGAGGCGCAACTCGTCGAGGCGGGGCGTCTGCCCAACCCGCATTTCGCGATGCTTCGCGCCGGACGCGATGAAGGCGGCGTGCGCGAGTTCAAGATCGAACAGGCGCTGACTTTCAACGTGTTTGCGCTGCTCACGATGCCTCAGGCGCTCGCGATCGAGCGGCGCCGCTTCGAGTCGACGCAGCGCAGCGTCTCGCTGGAGATGATTCGGCTGGCCTCCGAGACGCGCAAGGCATACTACTTCGCGATCGCTGCGGACGAGACTGTCCGCTACATGCGCCAGGTGCGCCAGGCGGCTGATGCCGGGGCCGAGCTCGCGCGCAGGATGGCGCAGGCCGGTAACTTCAATACGCTGCAGCGCGCGCGCGAACAGAGCTTCAACGCCGACGCGGTGCTCGCGCTTGCGCGGGCCGAGCGCATCGCGACCTCGAGCCGCGAACGCCTGGTGCGCCTGATGGGCTTGTGGGGGACGCAGACCGCGTTCAAATTGCCCGACCGTCTGCCCGACCTGCCGGCGAGTCCGCGCGAGCTGCCCGATATCGAGACGATGGCGATGTCGCAGCGCCTCGACCTGATGTCGGCGCGGATCGACACGGATGCGCTAGCGCGCAACCTTGGCCTCGCGAAGACGACGCGTTTCTTGAACGTGCTGGAGCTCGGCCCGGCGCGCGTGCTCGAGGGCGAGCGCGGCAGCGGCTACAAGCGCGGTTATGAGATCGCGTTCGAGATTCCGCTCTTCGATTTCGGCTCGGCGCGCGTCGCCAAGGCCGAGGCGATCTACATGCGGCAGCTGAATCTCGTCGCCGAGGCGGCGGTCAATGCACGCTCGGAGGTCCGCGACGCGTACGACGGCTATCGCAGCGGCTTCGACGTCGCGCGCCACTACCGCGACGAGATTGTCCCGCTCAGGAAGCGCATCTCCGACGAGAACGTTCTGCGCTACAACGGGATGCTGATCGGCGTGTTCGAGCTGCTCGCCGATGCGCGTGCGCAGATCACCTCGGTCAACGCCTACATCGAGGCGCTGCGCGACTTCTGGATCGCACAGGCGGACCTCGAGATGGCGCTGATCGGCCGACCCAGCCTCGCCGCGCCCGCCGCCGCCTCAATGGGCGCCGCGGGCGGCGGCGACGCCCCGCACTGAACGAATGATCCGAGGACATCCATGTCGAACCGACGTACCTTCCTGACCACGGGCGCCGCCGCCGTCACCACCGCAGTGGCCGCCGCCTCGGTGAGTCGCGTGGCGCTCGCTGCGCTGCCCGAGGCGGTGACGCAGACCAAGCCCGACACTATGCCGCCGCTCGCGCCGCCGAACGGCCGGCCCTACAACCCGGTCGTCACGCTGAATGGCTGGACGCTGCCGTGGCGGATGAACGCCGGCGTGAAGGAATTCCATTTAGTCGCCGAGCCGGTCGTGCGCGAGATGTCGCCCGGATTCAAGGCCCACCTGTGGGGCTATAACGGCCAGTCGCCGGGCCCGACGATCGAGGTCGTCGAGGGCGACCGAGTGCGCATCTTCGTGACCAATCGATTGCCCGAGCACACCTCGATCCACTGGCACGGGCAGCGATTGCCCAACGGCATGGACGGAGTGGGCGGGTTGAATCAGAAGGCGATCGATCCCGGCAAGACGTACGTCTACGAGTTCGTCGCCCGCCGGCCGGGCACGTTCATGTACCACCCGCACGCCGACGAGATGACGCAGATGGCGATGGGGATGATGGGCTTCTGGGTCACCCACCCGCGCGACCGGAACCCGCTCATCGATCCGGTCGACCGCGACTTCGTTTTCCTACTGAACGCGTACGACATCGATCCCGGCGCCTACACGCCGAAGATCATGACGATGCTGGACTTCAACCTGTGGAGCTGGAATAGCCGAATCTTTCCCGGCATCGATCCACTGGTAGTGCGCAAGAACGACCGTGTCCGCATTCGCTTCGGCAACCTGACGATGACCAACCATCCGATCCACCTGCACGGCCACGAGTTCCTCGTGACCGGCACCGACGGTGGGCCGACCCCAAAGTCCACACGCTGGTACGAGGTCACCACCGACGTCGCGGTCGGGCAGATGCGCCAGATCGAGTTCCTCGCCGACGAGGAGGGCGACTGGGCGTTCCATTGCCACAAGAGCCACCACACGATGAACGCGATGGGCCACGACGTGCCGACGATGATTGGGGTGGACCATCGAGGAGTCGCGAAGCAGATCGGCTCGCTGATTCCCGATTACATGGTGATGGGGGAGCGCGGCATGGCCGACATGGCCGAGATGACCATGCCCTTGCCCGACAACACCGCGCCGATGATGACGGGGCAGGGCCCGTTTGGATCGGTCGAGATGGGCGGCATGTTCACCGTCGTCAAGGTGCGCCCTGACCAGAAGCCTGGCGACTACAAGGACCCGGGTTGGTACCGGCATCCCGCCGGCACGGTCGCGTTCGAGTACGGCGGTTCGCTGCCAGAGCCATCCCGCTTCGCGGCCGAAAGCGCGGGCGCGATGCAGGTCTCGAACATGCCGGTGAAGGAGGTTGAGGTACAGGTTCGCAAGCCCGCAGGCGGAGGCCTCGGCGGGCATGGGGGGCACGGTTCGCGATGAGTGCCGACCTGCTGCGCAACCTCGGGCCACAGCCCGACGGAGGCCGCTCGCGTCGCAACTATGCGGCGCTTGCAGAGGGTTATGACGCGTCGTGCTACCGGATCGAGGGGTTGCGCGAGCAGGCGATTGCAGCGCTCGCGCTGTGCTCGGGCGAGCATGTGCTCGACGTCGCATGCGGCTCGGGAGCGACGCTTGCCGCGCTGGCGTATGCCGTCGGACCGAGCGGACGCGTGACCGGTGTCGAGCACAGCCCGGAGATGGCGGCGCTGGCCCGTGCCCGCGCGGACGCCGCATGCGCGCACGCGCCGACAGAAGTGATCGAAGCTGCGGTCGAGTCGCTTCCGGCCGATATGCGCGTCGATGCGATGCTGCTGTCATACACCCACGACGTGCTCCAGTCAGAGGAGGCTGTCGACCGCCTGCTCGCATGCGCGCGGCCCGGAGCACGTTTGTCGATCCTCGGCATGAAGACATTGCCGTGGCTCTGGGGCTGGCCGGTGAATGCGTTCAATCTGTACCGCGCGCGCCGGTACCTCACGACCTACTCGAATCTCGACCGGCCTTGGCGGGGACTGTCGCGACGGGGCCTCGACGTGCGGGTCGTGGCCACCGGCCTGATGGGCTCCGCTTACCTCGCCACGGCGAGGGTCCCTTTGAAGCGTCCAGTACCAACGCAATCCGAAAGGAAACCAGTATGACTCAGCTGAATTTGTCGCGCGCTGCCGGCGCGCTCGCCTCCGTCGTGTTGATGCTCGGCGCGTCGCCGTCGTTCGGTCACGGTAACGAGGACCATGCCAAGAAGCCTGCCGCAGTCGTCAAGGAACAAAAGCCTTGGGGCATCGCGGGCGATCCTAAGCGCGTTGGCCGCACCATCGAGATCGCGATGAACGATCAGATGCGTTTTGTGCCGGACCGAATCGAGGTCAAGCAGGGCGAGACCGTGCGGATTGTCGTACGCAACATTGGCGCCGTGATGCATGAGCTGGTGATCGGCACCAAGAAGGAGCTCGACGAGCACGCGGCGATGATGGCGAAGCACCCAGGCATGGAGCATGACGAGCCCTACATGGTCCATGTCGGACCCGCAAAGCGCGGCGAGATTGTCTGGACGTTTAACCGCGCGGGTGAATTCGATTTCGCCTGCTTGATCGCCGGGCATTACCAGGCCGGAATGGTCGGCCAGATCAAAGTCGCCGCCAAATGATTGGGAGTCTGCTTCAATGACGAGTCGTCGAATCGGTGCGTCGCGTGTGTCGCTTGCCCGGTGTGCGCTCGTCGCGCTGGCAGTGGCGGTGGTCGCGGCTCCTGCGGTCGCGCAGCGCCCCGGTAGGCCGGCCGTCGAAGTCTGGAAAAGCCCCACCTGCGGCTGCTGTCAGGACTGGGTGCGCCTGATGGAACAGACCGGCTTTCGCGTGAAGGTCAACGACACCGGCAACACCGCGATCCGCAAGCGCTTGGGCATCGTGCCCAGGCTAGGCTCGTGCCACACCGCGCTGGTCGGCGGTTATGCGATCGAGGGTCACGTGCCGCCCGCCGATGTCGAGCGCCTCCTTGCGCAGCGGCCCGACGCGATCGGGCTCGCGGTACCAGGCATGCCAATCGGCTCGCCGGGTATGGACGGCCCCGAGTACGGCGGCCGGCGCGATCCCTACGATGTGCTGCTCGTCGCTCGCGACAGCGGCAGCAGCGTATTCGCCAGCCACCGTTGATCGCTGGCTCCAATTCGTTTCACTGTTCCCCAACAATTTCGAAGGAAACGCTATGAAGTACACAACGCACATCGCCCTGCTCGCCTGCGCGCTCGCCACATCGCCCGCTTGGGCGCAGTCCCCGTCCGGTCACGGCGCGCACGGGGCGCACGCCCAAGACGCCACCTCGCCCGCTGCCGAGGCGACCGAAGGCGAAGTTCGTCGGATCGACACCTCGAACCGCAAGATCACGCTGCGCCATGGCGAGATCAAGAACCTGCAGATGCCGCCGATGACGATGGTCTTCGAGGTCAAGGACGCGTCGCTGCTCGACAGGGTCAAGCAGGGCGACAAGGTCCGCTTCACCGCCGAGCAGGCGGGTGGCGTATTCACCGTGACGAGCATCGAAGCATTGCGCTGAGTCCCGATAGGTCGTTGTACACCCCCAAACACTCTTTCCCATTAGGGCATCCCGATTGTGAAGATTCTGGTGATCGAGGACGAGGCGCGCGCTGCCGAATACCTTCAACAGGGGCTCGGCGAGCACGGCTACACGGTCGAGGTCGCTGCGAACGGGGTTGACGGACTGCATGCGGCTGTCACAGGCGACCACGACCTAATTCTGCTTGATGTGATGCTGCCCGGCATCGATGGATTCGCGGCGTTGTCGGCGATTCGCGCGTCCAAGGTGACGCCGGTGCTGATGCTGAGCGCGCGCGGTCGAGTCGACGACAAAGTTAGGGGGTTAGACTTAGGAGCGAATGATTACCTTGTCAAGCCGTTCCAGTTCCCGGAGTTGCTCGCACGCATCCGAACGCTGCTGCGCCACGCGAACCGCACCCCAGTCGATCCGGTCCTTCGCGTCGCGGACCTCGAGATTGATCCGATCCGTCACCGCGCCATGCGAGGCAGCGAACGAATCCAACTCACTGCGAAGGAATTCGCACTGCTCAGCCTTCTCGCGCAGCGGCACGGGCAGGTGCTGTCGCGGACCGAGATCGCGTCGCTGGTGTGGGACATCCATTTCGATTCCGAGACCAATGTCGTCGACGTGGCGATTCGGCGCCTGCGTGTCAAGATCGACGATCGGTTCTCGTCCAAGCTGATCCATACCGTGCGCGGCGTCGGCTACGTGCTCGAGCGGCGCCTCGAGGACCAGCAGGATTCCCAGGACCGCGCCGACGATGTCGCGTGACCGCGATGCGGCGGTCCTTGGCGCTGCGGATCGCCATGGGCGGCACCCTCACCGGGCTGGTGGTTTGTACGGTTGCAATGGCGGTCACCTATGCCGCGCTCAACCGGGCGCTGCTCGATCGGGCGCTCGCTGAGGTCGAGGGCAAACGGGATCTCGCCGTGCATCTGGTCGGCGAGGCCGAGGATGCGATGGCCGTGCGTGCGCAGCGCCATCGGCTGACCGATCTGTTGATCGGCCATGAAGCGATGGGCCTCGCCGTCCTCGTACCGAGGGTGCCCGAGCCGCTGTTCGCGCATCCTGGCGTTAACCCGGTCGATGCTGCTCGATATGCGGCACTCGCCTCGGGCACGTACCGCGACACTGGACCGGCCGGCGCTGAAAGGATTGTTCGGATCGACGACGCACAGGTGCGCGACGGCACGACGTTGCGCGTAGCGGTCGAGCTTGACCGGTCGGCCGACGCCGCGCTGCTTGCGTCTGTGCTTCGAGGAGCACTGATTGCGCTCCCCGTGCTGTTACTCGTCGTCGCAGGCGGCGCTTGGGGGACCAGCCGTGCCGGCTTGGCTCCGCTGCAGCGCTTCGCGTCTGTGGCCCGGTCGATCGGCTCGAACCGTCTGCAGACACGCCTCGAGTTGAGTGATCTACCGACCGAGCTGCGCGCGCTTGCTATCGAGTTCAACGCGATGCTAGAACGTCTCGAGCATGTCGTCAGGCGCCTGTCCGAGTTCTCGGCCGACCTCGCTCATGAGATGCGCACGCCAGTGGCCACCCTTCTCGGCCGTACGCAAGTGGCGCTCGCTCGGCCTCGCAGCGGGGCGGCGCTACGCGAGGTGCTTGCCGACAATGTCGAGGAACTCGAGCGGCTCTCCAGACTCGTCACTGACATGTTGTTTCTCGCGAGCTCGGACGATGACGCCTTGAGCCTGCATCCGGCGCGTGTCGACTTGGGCGCACTAGTGCACGCCGTCGCTGAGTTCCTCGGCCCGCTTGCCGAGCAGCGCGCGGTCGCGATTAGCATCGCAGGAACGGCGCAGATTCGGGCCGACGAACGGCTCGTGCAGCGCGCGATCATCAATTTGCTGACTAATGCGATCCGCCATTCGACGTCACCGGGTACCGTCGAGGTTTCCGTTACCTGCGACGCCTTGGAGGTACGGTTGGTGGTCACCAATTCGGGTACGGTGATCGCTGCACGAGACCTCGAGCGCGTGTTTGAGCGGTTTGTCCGGCTCGACTCCGCACGGGCTCGGCCCGACGGCGGCAGCGGCCTGGGGCTCGCAATCGTGCGCAGCATCATGCAACGTCACGGCGGCAGCGTCACTGCAGCTAGCGAGGCGACCGGACGGACGACGTTCACGCTCCGGTTCCCCGACCGCGGGCACGACGCTTTGAAATCGAAAGCGACACTTGAGACCGGAGCAAAACGGCCATGAGCGACCCATGCGCACCTCGGCGGTTTGCGACGGACACTGCGCACCGCGACACGGTCGACGGCCGTGCGCTTGTGTTGGGCAATAGCGTGTTGATTGGATCGGCAGCCGTGCCGGTGGCCGCGCTATCGGCGACTGCTTTTTAGCTGCGCTTCAGCGGCGCGGACCCGATGTGCCTTGCACCGATGGTCGGCTGCCTAGCCTGTCCGCGCTGTCGGAGCCGGGCAAGCCAAATATTCTAGAAGCGGTTTCTTTGCAGAGAAAAGCGGACCTGCAATCGCGTTAAGTTCGTCCTCATTGCGGTGCCTCGACTCGCGCACGGAACCTCGAACGGAACAAGGCGGAACACACCGGAACAACGCGGAGTATTTGGGATCAGATCGGAACGAAAGCCGCGGGCTTTCCGCCGAAGCCGCGTACCCCTAACATGCCGAAATGCCATCGATTCGCGACGACCTACGAGCACTGAGCCAGACGCCCGCACCGCCGGCACTGGCCGCCGTGATTCGGGATCACCTCGCGGAGATCGAAGAGGCGCTGCGAGCTGGAAGACGCTACTCGGAGATCATCGACAGG
>CAZPJE010000352.1:0-2782 GCA_964586725.1 uncultured Steroidobacteraceae bacterium
AGACCTATGCGCTGCAATTCATTCACTGGTCGCGCCCGTTGTCATTACACCTTGAGTTCGTTTGCGCTAAGTACCCAGAGACGACGCCGAGTGCAGTAGTCCAGACACTAGAAGACACCCTCTGGCAAACCAAAGCTCCCATGTTTGGTCGCCAAGGACGCAAATGAGAGCTAACCCGGCGCTCACCCTCGCTCCTTTCAGTCGCTGGACGCTGCGCGATAAAGCCGCGCAGCGCCGGTTAGCTCTACGTTAGGCCTCAGAACCGCTGCTTCTTGACCCCCTCGTGACACAAAGGAGACCGTGATGGCAACTGATCCTGTCGGACCCTTTCCGCTACATTCCCATTGGGACGAGATTCCAATCGGTGGCACTGGTACATGCATGCCTAGGCCGCCGGTGGGAGCGAACGATCGCGCACTGGACGGTCGTATCACAACCGTGCAGGCTAACGGATTCGACCCGGGCATCAGACGTCGAGATGGAGCGCTTGTCGTACCGAGAGGTTCCAGACGTGGTGAGGACTTGCCTTGTGGCGAAATCGAGTGTGGACACGCCGAAATAATCGTTCCCTCCGTCGACAAAGTTCTTCGGGTTGAACGCTACGCCTCCGAGGCGATTGCGTCACCAATTTGGTACGCGGATCCGTATACGGCAATTGGTTGGTGTCAATTCACCGACGTCGCCTGGAACTCGCTCCCCAACGGTGATGTAAAGATATCCACCGGACTAAAGAACTGGAGCGAGAACCGGCGTCGTCTATTGTTCGTGCGCGTGTGGGTTGCCGCCTGAGGCCTAACCATTCGTTCAACCGGAAGCAGTGGGGCATGCCGCCGTCTGGGCCTCCATTTCATTATGGCCCAAACGTCGTCATACCCCACTGCTCCGGTTAACTCGCACGTTAGGCCTCACAGAGAATGAACCCAGCGTTCGGAACTAGCTTCGGGCTTGCACTCATGCTACTTGCCCTCGGACATATCTGTTTGCATCACTTCCTTGCAAAGGAACAGCCGGAGGAAGCACTATCACTTCGAACCGCTCTATTCCCGTGGCCGAAAGGAGGTCGCGTCGTCGCTGGCTTCGCAATACTCGCCGCAGTTTTCTTCCTTGTCATGTCTCTCAAGGTCGCTGGTGGTGGGTCGCATTCGTACAAAGCAGTGTTCGTACTGCTGCTGTTCTCGAGTCCATTAGTTGCCCACCTTGCCTGGTTGCTCTCGTGCTGCAAGAGGCAAGGGACTGTTTGGCTTTTCTTCCCCAGAAGTCCCAGTCAAATGGCTATGCGCTGGGCATTAGTCATTCCGGCCGCCGTAGCTGCTGTCAGTCTACTCTTTGGTTTGCGCAGGTGAGGCCTAACCATTCGCTCAACCGGACCCTACACAGCGTGCCGGCGTTTGGCCCGCCATTTCATTCTGGGCCAAATACCGTCCCGCTGTTCCGGGCCGGTTAGCTCAAACGTTAGACCTTTCTATGCTCGTACTCGACCACGTTTCCATTTCTGTTCCAAGCACCGAGAATGCTCGTCCGTTTTACGACGCAGTGATGGCCGCGCTTGGTGTCGCAATAGTCTATGACCGTCCTGGCGCACTTGGGTACGGCGTGCGATGTAACGACATTGAAGACTTTCATTCCTGCTTGGCGGTCTATGAGTCAGCTGACGTCAATTTCGACGAAAAGCGCCACTGGTGCTTCAAAGCAACTACCCGAGCGCAAGTTGCTGCCTTCTATTCTGCTGGTCTAGCTAATGGTGGCAAGGACAATGGCGCGCCCGGCCTTCGTCCGCACTATCACGCCAACTACTTCGGCGCCTTCCTCTACGACCCGTTTGGCAACCGCATAGAGGCGGTTTGTCATCGCGCGGAATGACAGGTCTAACATGGCGCTCAACCTCGCTCCCTTCGGTCGCTGGACGCTGCGCGATAAAGCCGCGCAGCGCCGGTTAGCTCTACGTTAGGCGCGCATGAACACGGCCCGCAACGTAGTCGCTTGCTACATTCCGCAAACGGAGGCCAGTGATGACGAATCAAGTGTTTGAAGCTCGAAGCTGCCTTACTTTTATCGCGCCGGTGTTTCGCGTTGCCGATCTAAATCGTTCCGTCTCCTTTTATCGCGACCAACTGGGTTTCGAAATCGAGTTCTGTTACGAGGGGTTCTACGCTGGGGTCTGCCGTGATGGTTGCCACGTTCATCTGAAGCGGTCGGGCGCACTCGGACGCGATCAACAAGCATTCGAGGCGCGCGAGGATCTCGATGTTTGTGTGGGTGTCACCGATGCCGAAGCCCTTTGCTCGCGTTTTTCCTCGGCGGGCGTGCATTTCTCGGTGCCACTTCGTAACATGCCCTACGGCACCGAGTTCTATGTGCGAGACCCGGATGGCTATATTCTCGGTTTTTTGGAGGCAAAGGAAGCGTCATGAGTGAAAGCGCGCCTAACAAGCTATTCGAGAAGGACCTTCGCAAGCGGGCTACGCCCACTTGCTCGGCCTCTCAATGGCGGCGTTAGGCGTCTCAATGGCCAGCATCGGCAACTCGGTACGCAAGGCTATCCAGGATTGGTTGCTTGGAGAGACCGAGTTCGCGATGCTCCATGCATGCAATGCCGTCGACGGCACAGCGAGAAGGGCACATCCAGACTTTCGGAACAAGCAGAGATTCACCCAGCTTCTCCGCGATCACTACCCAATACTTGGGCCGATGGCCGCGCCTGGAATTGACCTGGCCAACACCCGCTGGCCAGTTCGCGTCCATCGGCCCACCGCTCCAGGCGGGAAGCCCGACCTGGCCGATG
>CAZPJE010000353.1:0-4875 GCA_964586725.1 uncultured Steroidobacteraceae bacterium
ACCTTCGTGGCACCGGAATGACCGATCGTTGCATCCAAGACTCACACCACCGCAGCCGCTCGCTCCAACGGGTGTATCGGCCAGCGCAAGCGCGGCTCGACCCACTGGCGAGGGACTGTGACGCAGGTCACTATGCAGTGCTGCCCGGACGACAGCCGCCGGGTCGCGCCATCAAGGTCGAGCGCGCCGGGACGATGACCTGCCAGCGGGAGTCCTGTGGGAGGGCTCGCGTGCGCATTCTGTCACCTGACCGGAACCATGACGTCGAAAGCCCCCACACCGCTGCTGAACCGTCTGCGGATGCTGTCCCGCGAGATCGTGCTGCTGTCGCTGTTCAGCCTGTACCTGGTGCTGATGCTGCTGCTGCTCGCGTTGTTCCAGAATCGCTCCGAGGCGATGATCGCGAAGGCTCTGACCGCGCGCGCGGACGCTGTCGCGGCTGAGTACCCGAGTCCAGAGGCGGGCCGCCCGCCCTATGCCCGGGGGGACGGCATGCGCGTCGCCTGGGCCAATCCGAATGACCGCGTCGGCCTGTTCGCTAGGGACGAAGCGCGGTTGCGCGCGTCGGGTCGGCCGCAAGTCGTGCGCCGCGTCAGCATCAACGGCTACGTGTACTGGTTCAGTTCCGCCTATGGGAACGGCCGTGGCGACGTGCTCGTGGTGGCGATTCCCGTGCGCGACGCACTCGAGGCGCAGCGCGCCCGCTATGAGCAGCTGTACTTCTATTTCGCACTCGCAGGCTCAGTGCTGATCGGCATTGGCGCCGTGCTGGCCGGACGGCGCGCGCGGCGCCCGGAAGCGCGGCCGCGAAAATGGACGTCGCAGGATTACTGGGTGGCGGCGCTCTCGGCCAGCCTGTGCATTTCGATCTTCGTCGCGACCTTCGACATGCCGCGCGAGCAGGTGGGCGGTGCGATCTACCTGCTGGCGGTCATCGCCAGCCTGTGGGCCGCGCGCGCTTCCATCACGTTGTCCATCGCCGCGTTCGCTTCGCTGCTGATCATCGGTCGCATCGAGTTTGCCGCCCGTGAACCGAATCACTGGCAATCGCTGCACGAGGGCACGGTGGCGATGTTCGTCGTCTGGACGATCGCGATCATGGGACTGTGGCGGCATCGGGCTGCGCGCAACGAAGCGCGTTCGGCTGCGCTGGCCGAAGCCGAACAGCGCGGTCGCGAACAACTCGAAGGCGCGCTCGAGAGGCTGAGCAATGCCGACCTTGAACTGCGGCGGGACAAGGCGATCCTCGACACAGTCGCCAAGGTCGCCCAGATCGGTGGCTGGTCGGTCGATGCGAAGACCATGACGCCGACCTGGTCGGCCGAGGTCTATCGTATCCACGATGTCGAGCCCGGCGACCAGAAGAACATCGAAGAAGCCCTGTCATTCTATCCACCCGAAGCCCGAGCCCAGGTCGAGCGCGCCGTGGGCGACTGCTTCGCCCATGGCACGCCGTTCGACCTGACCTTGCCGTTCACGACGGCCCGCGGGCGCGAGGTGTGGGTGCGCACGATCGGCCATGCCGAACACGTCGATGGGGCCATCGTCGGTATCGCGGGTGCGTTCCAGGACGTCACCGCGCAGCATTCGGCGAAATGGCGCATGGAGACCGCGGCCCGCCTCTCTCTGGAGGGCCACTGGGAGTACGACTTCCGCGGGCGCCGAGCCTGGATTTCGGCCGGATATCGCGGCTTGCTCGGCTATGAGCCCGTCGAGGTCAACATGGCTGCGGGCACCAACGGCCAGGACTCGCTCGTGCACCCGGACGATGCGCGCGGCGAACTCGGGCGAGTCATGCGGGGCGAAGCAGGCGCCGCGTCCTTCGACTTGTATGCCCGCCTGCGCCGCGTCGATGGCGAGTATCGATGGTTCCGCATGCGCGGCGCCGTGGAGCGGGATGAGCACGGTCGCCCGCTCAGGTTGGGCGGCACTGTCACCGACGCCCACGAGCGCGTGCTGGCCGAGCGCGAACTCGCCCAGGTGCGCGCCCGCTTCGAGCGCGCGGTCGCGGGCAGCAACGACGGCCTGTACGAGTGGACCAACGGTGATCCGGTCGAAACCTGGTACTCGCCACGGGCCTACGAGATGCTCGGCAGGAACCCCGACCAGCCTGGCCCGCGTGACCTCGCCGATCTGCTCAACGAGGCAGACCGTGCGCGACTCATCAGCATGGTGCAACGGACGTCCGACCAGGGCGCGTACAGCGACGACTTCCTGTTTCCGATGCCCGACGGCACGACCCGCTGGATCCGCGTCCGCGGCCGCCGCCAGTGTCGGCCCAATGGTTCGACCCAGCGCGTGTCCGGCACGTTCCAGGACATCACTGAATCGAAGCGGGCGGAGGACGCGCTGCGCACCGCGACGGCCGCCGCCGCGGCTGCCAACCAGGCCAAGAGCGAGTTCCTGGCGAACATGAGCCACGAGATCCGCACCCCGATGAACGGCGTGATCGGCATGACCGAACTGCTGCTGCTGACCCAACTCGACGCGCACCAGCTCGAGTATGCGCGCACGATCAAGTCGAGCGCCGGCACCCTGCTCGCGATCATCAACGACATCCTCGACCTGTCGAAGATCGAATCCGGCAAGCTCGAACTCGAGCACGTCGACATGGATCTGCGCGCCCGGCTCGAGGAGATCGCGCGGTTGATGGCACCGCAGGCGGTCTCGCGCGGCCTCGAACTCGTGCTGGACATCGACCCCGCGCTGCCGGCCTGCGTGCGCGCCGACCCGGTGCGGATCTCCCAGGTGGTGCTGAACCTGGTCAGCAATGCGTTGAAGTTCACCAAGCGCGGCTAGGTCGTCATCCGCGCGACCCAGCGACCGGTAGCGAGCGGGCGCCTCGGGCTCGACATCTGCGTGCAGGACACCGGCATCGGCATGGACGCGGACACGATGACGCGCCTGTTCGAGCCGTTCGCCCAGGCCGACGCGTCGACGACGCGGCGCTTCGGCGGCACCGGGCTCGGCCTGTCGATCGCGCGGCGGCTCGCCGAACTGATGCACGGCAATATCGCCGTCAAGAGCCAGCCTGGCGTCGGCTCCTGCTTCACGTTCACGCTCGAGTGCCTGGCCGGGGATGCCAGCGTCAGCGCGCCCGACATGCTGCCACTGCAGCAGGTTGGCGGCGTGCTGGTGCTCGACCCGAACGACACCGCGCGCGAGAGCCTGCTGCGGCAACTGCGGAGCTGGGGCCTCGCGGCACATGGCGCGACCGAGTTGTCCGCCGCGATCGCATTGACCCGCGAGTCACGCATCGATGCCATGTTCGTCAACTACGCGGCGGGCGATCTCGATGGGCTGGCGCTGGGGCGCGCGCTGCGTGGCGCCGGCGTCGAAAGCGCACTCGTGCTGCTCGCGCCGATCGATGCGCCGCCGGCGAAAGAGGTCCTAGAGCGCGCTGCGTTCTCGACCTACGTGACCAAGCCGCTGCGTCGCGACGAGATCAACCTGGCACTGCGCGTGGCGCTGCGGATCGCGACGCCTGCCACGGGCGAGCAGCAGGCCGACCGCGATCCCACGGCCCTGCTGACATCCCTGGCGGACGAGCATAGGGCCACGGTGCTCGTGGTCGAGGACAACATCGTCAACCAGCAGGTGGCGCGCCGGATGCTCGAGATGCTCGGCTGCGAGGTCGTGGTGGTCGGCAACGGCCTGGAGGCGGTGGAGACATGCCGGGCCAGATCCTTCGACCTCGTGCTGATGGACATCCAGATGCCGGTCATGGATGGCCTCGAGGCCACGCGCGAGATTCGCAAGATGCAGCAGGGCGGCAAGCGCACGCCGATCGTCGCACTGACGGCCAGCGCCATCACGGGCGAGCTGGAACGCTGCGTGGCAGCGGGCATGGATCATCTGCTGATCAAGCCGATCGACCTGGCCCGGCTGCGCGACACGCTGGCGGGTCTGCGGCGCAACCGACCCACGGCCGCGGATGCAGCATCGGGCGCGAGTCAGTCGACGCCGGGTGCAACCACGGCGCCAGCCGATGAAGCCACGCGTGCCGGCGGCCAGCCCACCCTGGACCTGGACCTGCCGCGCTTGCGCGATGCCGTTGGCGATGATCCGGAATTCATCGCGATGCTGCTGCAGACGTTCCGTGCCAGCTCGCTGGAGATCCTGCTCGACCTGCGCGCTGCGTCCCGCGCGCTCGATCGTCCCGCGATCGGGCGCCTCGCGCACAAACTGAAGGGCGGTGCGCGCAGCGTCTGTGCGGACGCGCTCGGCGACCTCGCCGCTGCGCTCGAGACCGGCGCACTGGAATGGCCGGACACACGGGTCATGGAATGGGTGCAACGGATCGTCGCCGCGATCGAGGCGATCCCGGATGATCTCGACGCTGTCGCGCGCAGCAGCGCCGCGTGATCAGACCGGCTGCGCGCGCAGCCACTGTTCCACGGCAGCGAGATCCGTGACGTCCGCATAGCGCCGCCCGCAGTCGCGCAGCGTGTCGAGGTGCGGTTGTTCTTCCGCGTCGCCACAGCAATCCGCGACGAGCTGCACGCGGAACCCGAACGAGAACGCGTCGACCACCGTCGCGCGCACGCAGCCGCTCGTGGTGCAGCCGGTCACGATGACCGTGTCGACGTTCTGCTTGACGAGAAAGGTGACCAGCGGCGTCTGGAAGAACATCGATGGCGCGTTCTTGCAGTAGGTGAAGTCGCTGGGGTCGTGGATCAGCGGATCCATCTCCGTGCACGGATGGCCGTAGAAGAACTCATCGCGCACCGCCTTGACCTTCCAGAACGGCATGTCGCGCTGGCTGCAGTAAGCCGTGTAGCAGGCGGCAACCGGAATCGCCCGGGCACGCGCCAGCTTCAACAACCGCGCCGTGTTGTCGCGCGCCGCATGCAGTCGCGGCAAACCGCCCAGCGC
>CAZPJE010000354.1:0-25085 GCA_964586725.1 uncultured Steroidobacteraceae bacterium
GGCTCGTACTGGCGCTGGTAGTCGGCCCGGCCCAGCGTGAAGGTGTTCTTGGCCCAGATGATGAACGTCGACCACTTTCCACCGGCGGCACGGAACGCTGCCTGCAGCACATCCAGTTCGCTGGACGACATCGCCACGTAGATGCCGCCCCGGCAGTTCCCGATGGTCGGCGTCAGCGCCGCCAGCAGGAAGTCGTAGAAGCCGTCGCCGAGGTTGTCGTTCAGGATCGCGCGATCCTTGCCACGCATCTTGTCCTTGGCGCTGTTGGCGTAGTTCACGTTGTACGGCGGGTCGGTGAAGACCATATCCACCGGCTCGCCATCAAGAACTCGGTCGTAGCTCTCAGCCACGGTGGAGTCGCCACACAGCAGACGGTGGCCGCCGAGCAGCCAAACATCGCCTGGACGCGAAACCGGAGTCTCGCTGACCTCGGGTACCGCATCGTCATCGGTTTCGCCTTCGGCATCCGGCTCGTCGCCCGCCATCAACTCGGCGAGCGCATCGGCATCGAAGCCGGTCAGCGACACGTCGAAGTCGTCGTCCTGGAGGGACGCGATCTCGATGCGCAGCATCGCGTCGTCCCAGCCCGCGTTCTCGGCGATGCGGTTGTCCGCGATCACCAGTGCCCGGCGCTGCGTCGCGCTCAGATGATCGAGCACCACCACCGGCACCACCGCCAGCCCAAGCTTCTGCGCAGCGGCAAGCCGTCCGTGACCGGCGACGATCACTCCGTCGCTACCGGCGAGGATCGGATTGGTGAATCCGAACTCGGCAATCGACGCGGCGATCTGCGCCACCTGATCGTCCGAGTGGGTACGCGCGTTGCGGGCATAGGGCAGCAGCTTGGCGGTCGGCCACTGCTCGATCTTGTCCGCAAACCAAGAGGCGGTCATTGCTCGGCCTCCGTGGTAGCCAGACGTTCATTGACCACCTCGTCAAAGGACTGGCCTGTTGCCAATAGCGTCACCGGCACGCCGGGGTGGTTCTGTTCGAAGCGCTTGATGGCGACATCCACGTACTCCGGCGCGATCTCCACGCTGCGACACACACGACCGGTGCGCTGCGCGGCCAACATCGTCGTGCCGCTGCCGCCAAAGGGCTCGAACACGACGTCGCCAGCATCCGAGTAGGCCTCGATCACGAATTCCGGCAGCGCCACCGGGAACACCGCCGGGTGGTCGATGTCCTGACCGATCTTGCCCTTGTGGCGCATCACGCGAATCACCGAGTCGGGAATCCGGGTGTCCTGTGTCGGCTGGCCCTTGTGCGTCCAGCCGCCGACCTCGCCGTCCTTACCACGCATGGCCGTGGACGACCCGTCTGCGCGCAGGTGCGACTCCTGGCCCGCGTGCTTGCAGGGCACGATCTTGTTGGGTTTGCGACTGGCGCGGTTGAAGTGAAAGACGAACTCGAAACTCGGGGCGAAGCGACCGGCCCAGTCCCCGGGCATCCCTGGCCCTTGATCCCAGACGTACCAAGCGAAACGCCGCCAGCCCTGCGTGCGCATCCAGCCCAGCCACGCATCCCAATACGGGATGACTTCGTTGTCTCGATGGATCAGCCCGAGGTTGACCAGCACCTGCCCGTCGTCGGCCATTGGCACCTTGGCGAACACACCGCGCATCAGGCCATCCCAATCGGTGATGCCGCCGGAGGTGTAGTCGCGCTGGTTGCCGTAAGGCGGTGAGGTGAAGCACAGCCGGGCCGCATCGCCCTGCATCAGCGTGGCGACTGCTGTCGCGTCGGTGGCATCGCCACAGATCAGACGGTGGGAGCCGATGGCCCAGACATCGCCGGTGCGGGACACCGGCACCACAGGGGCATCCGGCACATCGTCACCAGCGTCTGGCTCGTCGGCAACTGCCTCCTGGTCGGCGTCATCGGTTTCCACCTCGTCAGCGAGCAAGACCTCGATCTCGGCATCCTCGAAACCGGTCAACGCAAGGTCGTACCCGGCCTCGGACAGCTCGGCCATTTCCAGCGCCAGCATCTCCTCGTTCCAACCGGCGTCGAGCGCCAGCCGGTTGTCAGAGATGACGTAGGCACGCTTCTGCGCGGGCGAGAGGTGCGCCAGTTCTATGACCGGCACCTGATCCAGCCCGAGCTTGCGCGCGGCGGCCAGACGACCGTGGCCCGCAATGATCCCGTTGTCGCCGTCCACCAGCACCGGATTCGTCCAGCCGTACTCGACGATGCTGGCGGCGATCTTGGCCACCTGCTCGTCAGTGTGCGTGCGTGGATTGCGGGCGTAGGGGATCAGCGCCTCGACCTTGCGGTACTCGACGTTGAGCGTGTTCAGAATCGGTTCCTCAAAAAGAAAACCCGCCGACGGAAAACCGTGGGCGGGCTCGTGATGGGTGCGGACTGGGGTGGGTGCAAACTGCAAACCCTGCAAACCTTGGTTTGCAGTCGGACGCTAGGCGAATGCCGCGCTCGCGCCCCCCGCATTGCGATTCGGGAAGGAAGGACCCCTTTTGCCTGGGCCTATTGCCAAGCGCTCGGCCTCAACCGTCACCGCTGTCCAGAAGATAGCCGAAATACTACCCCCGACCGGGCTGTTTTGTTGCAGAACTGCCGGGCCTCGAAACGGACAAGCAAGGCAAGGCGAGGACAAACGCGGCAAGCATTACCCTAAATTGCCCACGTTTTTGGAAGGCAACCGCACGCCCTCGCTGTTGAGGCTCGCGGCCACGACCTCCATTGCCCGCTGCCAGCGCCGCCACGCCGTGGTGCGGTCGCAGGCAAAGCGGATAGTGATGTCCCTCCAGCCGTAGCGCTTGGCCCGCATCCACACGAGGTGACGCTGCTCGACCTCCAGCCACTGCACCCAGCGCATCGTCTCCAGCATCCGGTCGATGGCCTCAGGGCTTGGTGGGAAGGGGCGGTACACCTTCTCGTCGGCAGCAAAGGCTTCCCACTCCTTGCGCACGAAGGCAGGCCAGCAATTGAAATAGCCCTGCACACGCACAGGGGGCAGGCGTCGTCCGGTGGTGGCAGCCTCCTCGAAGCGTGCTGCCACGTCGTCAGTTGTCCACTCAGCCATGACGTGTCCCTCCCAGCCCGTACAGACGTTCACCGATGCGTCGCACCATCTCGCGTTCGATGAAGTCCAGACGGTCGTCGGACGCGTTGACCACCAGGATGTGCTGGTCACGCCAGCCACGTTCCTTGATGGCGTCCAGATCCGTGGCTTGCGGCTGCAGCCGACCAAGGGGGCAGCGGTATTGGGGTGTCGGAACCTTCACGTCACACCTCCTGCGTCTCGATGGCCCAGTGCAGCAGGGCCAGTGCGTCGGCTTCGTTGTCGTCGACTGGGGTGTGACCACGCTCGCGGACGGACGTGATCATTTCGTCCTTGCCCGCATTACCTTTGCCGGTCGCGTGCTTCTTGATCGTGCCGACCGGAACGCCCTGGTACGGAATGTTGTGATGCTCACACCACGCGGTCAGGTGCCCCATGAATCCGCCGTAGGCGTGCGCCGCGTCAACGCCAGCGTGCCTCCGAACTTCCTCGAAGAACACCGCGTTGATGTGATTGCTGACCGACAGCAGTTCGTTGAGCCAGCGCTTGAATCGAAGGAAACGCATCCCGCCGCCTTCAAATCGCTGCGGCTTGAAGTGCTCCGTGCCGCTGGTGATGGTGCCGTCCAGGTGCTGCAGAGCCCACCCGGTGTGTGTGCCCAGATCGAGGGCGAGGATCGTCGTGTTCATCGTCTTTACTCCATGTTGGGTGGGCAAGTGACGGATGCGACGGGTTGTCCGGACAACGTCCTTTACGTGCGCGCACGTGTAGCGCGTCAATCAGGAAACCCGTCAAATCCGTCACTCGCCCGGATTGGTCAGTCATCGCGGTAGGGGTAGGCGTGGCTGTACGGCTTGGGCCTGAGGGCGATGCCCGCGATGGCGCGAGCCCCTCCGGTCAGCCGACACTTCTCGAACTTGCGAGTCGCCATCAGCTCCGAGAAGCGCTTGACCGAGCCCACGTACTCGCCCGCGCGCTCGGCCCATTCGCGCCAGTCGGCGAACAGTTCGGAGACGCCTTCGCGGTGGGACTTGGCCAGCAGACAGCGTTCTTCGATCCACTGCCCGAGCGCATCCTCGGCCTCGAAATACTCCTCGGTCGCCGACACCACGCTGGCGGGCGGCTTCAAGCCCTGGCTTTGCCAGCGGCTGCAGCCCTCGACGGCCCACGCCAGAATCCCATCGCGTTCCTTGAGCAGCTTCTCGGTCAGCCTTCCGTCGCGGCGCTCGGGCGGGATCGTCACCGTGAACGGGATCAGGTGCAGTCGGCGCTTCATCGCCTCGTCGACATTGCGGATCGACGGCTTGTGATTGCCCGCGATCACCAACTTGAACTGCGGCAGGTACTCGAAGAAGTCTTGGCGCATGAAGCGCGCGGACACCTTGTCGCCACCGGTGATGGCCTTGACCTTGGACTCGTTCCAGCGCCGCCCTTGCTCGGTTTCGATGGATGACACGAAGCGTGCGCCGCGCAGCCCTGCGAGATCGGTGGGGTGCCGGTCGTTGCGCGCCTCCATGAACGTGTCCATCGGCGCGTTGGCCGCGTAGTCGCCCAGGATGGTGGTCAGAACGTTGACGAACACCGACTTGCCGTTCGCGCCCGTGCCGTACAAGAAGAACAGCGCGTGTTCGCTGGTGACGCCCGTCAGGCAGTAGCCAACCATCAGCTGCAGGTAGGCCATCAGATCGGCTTCGCCACCGGTGACATCCGTGAGGAAGGCTCGCCACGTCGGGCAAGCGCTGTCCGGATTGCCCTGGGGCGTGGCCGTGGTCACCTTGGTCATTCGGTCGTCGCGTCGGTGCGGGCGCATCCGGCCCGTGCGCAGATCGACCACGCCACCGGGGGTGTTCAGCGCCCAGACATCGGCGTCCCATTCCTCGGCGGTGGATGCGTGCTTCGGGTCAGAGCGCGCGATCTTTTCAACCGACGAGATCGTGGCGGAACTGGCCAGCTTGCCCTTGAGCCTCGGCGTGTCCGCTTTGAGCGATGCGTTGCGGCAGATGCCCCTGGAGAGATGCGACACGTAGAGCACCTGATCGGGATTCCAGCGCACACCCGTCCAGACCAGCCACTTCCCCCACAGGGCGCAGTAGCGCCAGTCTTCGCCATAGCGGCGTGTGAAGGCGCTGGACAGGCCATCCTCGGTCGTCCAATCAATGCCCGTCAGCAAGTCCGGCGAAGGCGCTTCCTCCACAGAGCGCATCACCGGCATTCGTTCGCCGACAGCCAGAAAGCCGCCGACATCGAAGCCTTCGGGAATGGCATCGGCGGCGTCCCACCCCTCCGGCTTGTCGTCGGGCGGCATCAGGATGGCGACCGAGGTCGCGCCTGCGTGCAAGATCGCCTGCGAAGCCCGGTCGGCGTAGTCCCAACCCGGCGCATCGCGGTCGGGCCAGATCAGAACCGTTTTGCCAGCCAGTGGTGACCAGTCGGTCTTGTCGACCGGGGCATTGGCACCGTGCATGGCCGTGGTGGCCACCACGCCGCTGGCGATCAATGCCTGCGCGCACTTCTCGCCCTCGACCAGGACGATGTGGCTTGCCGCAGCAAGGCCGGGCTGGTTGAACAGCGGGCGCGGCTCAGGCGGGGCCATCTTGCGGCGCTTGGCGTCCCACGGTCGGAATTCCTTCTTGCCACCCGGTGGGTCATAGCGGTAGACGACAGCGATCAGCTTGCCAACGGCATCGAAGTAGTCCCACTTCGCCGTAGCCGGGCCGAGGTCGTCGACCGGCGCTTCCTTCTTCGTTTTGCGCACCGGCACCGACCGCGACCGCCCGAGCAGGTCAGCAGCGGCATCCAGCACGCGGGGAAAGTCGCTGTGAACGTTGATGCCGCAGTAGCCGCCGATCAGCGCATAGATGTCGCCGCCTGAGTTGTCGGCACGATCCGTCCACAGACCGGCCTTCTCACCTTCGAGCACCACCTCGAGGCTGTCACCTGGACTGCCGAGGATGTCGCCGATCAGGAACTTGCCACGGCGCTTCTTACCAGCCGGAAACATCGTGGTCAGCACCGACTCCAGTCGCGCCAGCAGATCGGCGCGAATCTCGTCTCGTTCAGATTCCCTGTTGTGCTCCGCAGGTTGGGTTGTGTCGTTGAAGTCGATCATTCGGCTCCCTCGACAGGTGCATCCGCATCCTGAGCATCACGGCCCTGGACGGCGGTGCTGCGCGTGGCCCACGCAGAGAGTTCGGACAGGCGGTAGCGCACCAGACCGCCCATCAGGTAGTGCGGAATCCGGTACTTGGTGCGCATCGCGTGGTCGGCGAACCAGTAGTACGGCAGGCGCAACGCGGCGGCCGCCTGTTTGGCATCGATCATCGGCTCGATGCCGGTGGTCGGGGTGTTGTTGTCGGTCATGCTTGTGTTCTCCAGCAGCGGTCTTGCCACGCGCACATCCGGCACTCGAAGTGGGTCGGGTCATTGAAGGCACGCGGCAGGAGATCTCCCGCTTCGGTCGCCGTGATGACCTTCACCGCCCGATCCGACATTCGCTGGGCCAGGGCTGCGTCAAAGGGCACGGCCTCGGTGTAGATCTCCATCGTGTCGGCGTTGAGCGCCGTGAAGATCGCCGGGTGCTCGTGCAGTTCGAGATAGGCTTGGTAGATCGCCACTTGCGCGGCGTAGACGGGCTTGGCCACGGCGAGCCGGTTCTTCTCCAGCTCGCGCCAGGACTTCATGCCGAGGCACTTGTTTTCCCAGAGCGCCGGGTAGGCAAAGCCCTCCGGGCCATCGACGATGACACCGTCGATGTGGCCCTGCAGACGGCCATCAGCCACGGAGAAGCCAAACTGCTCGCCATCGGCCCTGCGGGTACGCAAGTCGAAACCGGCGTCGCGCAGCCACGCGACCATGCAGTCCTCCATGACGTGGCCGCGCTCGAAGATGCGCAGCATCCGGCCCGGGGTGTCCCGACCGTGATCGACGGGAGCCTTGGCGTACTCAAACTGCAGCGCACGCTCGCAGGCAGCGCCCAACCGCGAGGCACCAAGGTACTGGCGCTCGGACTGCTGGGCTCGCGCCCGCTGCATCCCGGCGTCGACCAGCGCAGTGATCTGGCCCGAGATGCTCGAAGTGGAGTTGAAGTCCATCATGGCTTCTTCCCCTTCGGTTCTTCCCAAGGCAGGTCGTCCTCCAGATCCGCGAACGGATTGGCTGCACTC
The DNA here is from genome assembly GCA_964586725.1 of uncultured Steroidobacteraceae bacterium. GTDB lineage: Bacteria > Pseudomonadota > Gammaproteobacteria > Steroidobacterales > Steroidobacteraceae > UBA964. Next base: position 7,186 of record CAZPJE010000354.1, read on the forward strand.
GGTGTCATGGGGTCGGGCGTCGGCGTCATGCCGCGCACGGGCGGGTACTTGCTCGCCTCGTGGTGCTCAACCATCGCCTCGGTGTAGCACGTGACGATGGCGTCGATCACCTGCAGCGCCTCGGCTTCTGAGTAGTTGCCCAGCGGTTTGGTGAAGCCGATCTCGCCTGCCGCCTCGCCGAAGGACTTGAGGCACTTGCGCATTGCGGCCAGCTCGATATCAGAGGGATCGATCATGGCGACCCCCTTGATGTCGCTGCGACCATCCTTGGCGCGCAGCCAGTTGCCGTACATCGCGTGGAACGCGAATTGGCAGCGCTGCGAGCAGAACACCCAGTCGATGGGGTAGCGCCGGGGATCGCCGACACCGTGTCGGTTGTCGGTGTGACCGAATCCCCGGGCCTGTCGTTTGCAGACCCAGCATTTCACGCCCCCTCCTCAAAGTCTTCGGCCAGCAGCGCCAGCTGCAGCGAGCCACCCGCGAAGGCCGCTTCGCAACGGCGGTCGAAGTCGCGGTAGCAGGTCGAGCTGCGCGCAATGGCGGTGACCGCGTGAATTTGCGTTTCCAGACGAGCGAGGCCCTGATCGGACAGCCACTGGTGGTGCTTCTGCGAGATGCCCTTGCGAGCGCGGATCTCGTCAATCAGCGTGGCGGGCAACACCGGCCCATAGACCCAGCGCTGCGTGATCTGGCCAACAACGTGGGGCGGGTTCTGGTCGTGGCCCTGGTACTTCCAGCCAAACAGCCGGTAGAGGGCGCGGTAGTAGTCCGGGTGAAAGCGGCGCTCCCACGAGGAGCACGACTGGCGCAGCAGCTTGGAGATCAGTTCCTGCAGCGCGTCAGGCGCGCGGTGGTACTGGTAGCCCGTCGCCTCGTCGATCAGCGCGACCTCGCCGGTGGTGGCCAGCGCGCGCATGATCTTCATGCAGTTGGGCACGATGCCTTGGCGGGCCTTGTGCAGCGTGCCGTTGATGGCGGCGCTGACCACCGCCGACGCGACGTCGGCAATGATCCCGGCCGGGAAGAACTGCGCCTGCCGACCTGATGGCAACAGAATCGGCTCACGAGTTTTCTCCAATGCCAACAAGGAGTTAGGCGCGAAGTCAGCCAGGAACCGGGCAAATCGGCCACCCTTGTGCGTCTCGTGGAAGCCCAGCAGCTTGGCCAGTTGGCGACGAACGTAGCCACGCTCGCCGCCCTTGAGGACGACGGCCTCGCATTGCAGATCGCCGAAACGCACGACGCCGTAGTGGCTGGCAGTGAGGACGGTTGTATTCATGGCCGTCCCCTCACTGAGCCCAGGACGGTTTGCCCGTCACTGGCGCGCGTTGCGGGGTGGGCGCGGCGTAGGCAGGAGCCGCTTGCGCCGGAGCGCCGGAGTTACCACCTCCCGGGCTGCCCTTCGGCGGCACGCCCTTCAATTTGGCGTAGTCGGGGTGATCGGGCTCGACTGCCAGCTTGACCACGTTGCGGTCTTGGCCCTTGGCGTCCTTCTCGATATCGACGCGCGCCAAGAACTCCAGGCCGTCCAGTTCGGCAAATCCATTGATGCGGCGCGCGGCGGCGGCCTGTGGGCTGTTGTCCTGCGGGTGGACGTTGCGGGCGCTGTTGAGCGCGGCCCGGATGAAGCTGCGCCCCATCTGGCCCCAGGTCGGGCCCTTCTTGGAGAGAAGGCCGACGTTGCTCCACATCTTGCGTTTGGCATGGTCGCCAGCGGTGACCACGAACTCGGCGGCCAGATAGATGGAACCAGTCTCGAACGACTCGGTGGCGTAGCCGCCACCCCAGCCTTGTTCGGGGTCGTCATAGCCACCCGGTTTGATGGTCATGCGCACCGGCACGACGGTGCCCTTGGGGATCAGATCGAAGCCGGATTGCTGAGAGTCGGCGTCATTGAAGTCATTCCATGCGGTCATTGCGATTACTCCTGAGATTCGATGTGTGTGGGGTTGGCGGCGCTGGCGGACGTGGGAACTGCGCCCGCGCACTTGGCGATCAGCGCGCCGAGATGCGGCGGCTCCAGCAGGTCGAGACGACCGCTGCGGTCTTTGGCCGGGAAGCCGTAGGGATTGACGGTGTGCGTGACGAAGGCGCGGTAGGAGCTACCGTCCTCGGCCTTGATCTCGGCCAGCGTCACGACCTCATCGACGATGCCGGGCAGCTCCAGGCTGGTCTTGCTGCCTTCGATCTGCGGGACGAACACCTTGCGGTTGAAGTCATCCAGTCGCTCATCGAGGATGGCCACGAACACCACGTTCTTGCCACGGGCGTGCTGCAGATGCGTCAACGCGCCGATCATTTCCTGCCCAAGCAGCCCGTAGGCCGCGCGCAGATCGGGCTTTCCAGAACGATCACTGACCGCGCCGGGCTGCGTCTTGCACCACGCAAAGCACTGGCGAGACAGTTGCGTGATCGAGTCGAGGAAGAAGGTCTGGTAGCGACCAAGCTGCGTCGCATCGCCGAACCTATCGATGACGTGGTCGTAGTGCGCCTGCGAGAACGCGCTCTCCGGCGGTAGCGACTTGTCGGGGCCTGCGAGGAACACGAAGAAGTCGCGGCTCTCGGGCCAGGACGCCGGGCGGATGGTGTCGCCCGGCCAGTCGGCGACAGCCAAGTCGCCTGCCTCGATGTCAAGGAACAGCGTGGTGGCGGGGTCGAGGTCTTTGAGCCGGGACGTCTTGCCGATACCGGACTTGCCCAGCATCAGCAGCTTCACGCCCTTGCGCTCGGCCATTCGCTCGACGGCGGACACGATGGGTAGCCGCTTCATGCCTCACCCCCATCGGTGCTCAAGGTGAAGGACGGCTTGCCGGAATCGACCGTGCGGGCGGCCGCGAACTGCTGCTGCAACGCAGGCGGCCAGTTGATGTACCGGGACTCGGACACTGAGAGCTTGACGTCGAGGTAGCCCTCGACCTTCTCGCCCGAGGCCACGATGCGCTCGGCGATTTCGCCCAACTGCTTCTGGTTCCAGCTGACCTTCTTGGGCAGCTCGAACTTGATGTGCAGCGGGCCGTCGCTGATGTGGGCGGTGCCGAAGTCACGGCCGGATTCACGCAGCGCGGCGCGTGCCTGCTCGCCGTAGCACTGCTCCAGCGCCGCGTCGAACTTGGTGCGTGCCTTCTTGAGCCAGTCAATGGCGGTGTCGAGGTTCTTGTCGACCTCGCGCTTCTGCTCGGGGGGCAGCGCGGCCAGTTGGCTCACGGACATCTCGGCGATGTCGACGGGGAAGATTGTCAGATCGCTCATGGCCGTCCTCCTCACTGGTACGCACGAGTGAAGCTCGAGTAGCGCGAGACGCGGCGCTCGAAGGCTTCGATTTCGTGCACGAGGTAGGTGACCCGGCGACCGAGCTTGCAGTAGATCGGGCCGAGCTGCTCTTGACGCCAGCGGCGCAGCGTCTTGACCGAGAGCCCCCAGCGGATGGCGAGCTCGTTTTCGTCGAGGGCGATGCAGGTGGCACCGCCGGGATTCATCCGGCGGGGATTCCGACCGGATTCGATTGATGGAACTTGGGTTTGCATTTCGATGTGCCTCCTAGATGAAATGGGCACATCGAAGTCTCCGCACGGGTTTATGGCCCGTGTCTGGTTTGATTTATGGGCGCGCTTATGGGTTGCGTCGCAGACGGTATTTGCCGCGCTTGACCAATGCGATCACGTCCTCGCGCTCGGCCTTTCCGCCGAAGGCGTCATCGAACGACTGGTAGCCGGTATTGGCGATCCTGTTGACCTCGGCCCAGGACACCTCTGGCGCGTTCTTCCCGTCGGCACTCCACATCTGCTTGACGATCTTGGCGCGCTCCGCAGACAGCTCGCGTGATTCGGAGAAGTGCGGCAACTTCAAACGATTGCCTTGGAAGAACTGCTCTGGCTCCGGCGCACCGGTGGGGGTGATGAAGCCACGCAGCACCCTGTCGAATGCGCTCGCGTCGAAAACGTCCTGACCGTCGTCCACGCGAACGAACTCGTCCAGACCGCGCATGACATGGTCGCGGGGCAGCTCAACTGGATCTCGCTGATGCCGCAAGACAATGCCGCCACGCGGCCAGATCGGATCACTCAAAACCGAGGTCATCGCGGCAACAGGAGCACGCTCCCACGCTCGGGCAACGAACACCGGGGCGAAGTCGTGGGTGCCCGCGATTCGCACTTCCCCGAGGTGCCACAGGTGGCCCGGCACGCGATGTCGGCAGTCGGATCGTCGTCGATCTTCGATGCCGATCAAGGACGCCAAGTCGGCGAGCCACACATCCACCTGGAGGGCATACAGCGCGATGTCGGCAAGAGGTCGCTCAACCGTTCGTGACCGCTGCTGGGGACTGCGGTACCGGTACACCGCCGCGTCGTGATCGATCTCAACCTCGACTTCCTGCTCAGAATCCAGGACGGGCACCATCAGATGTGTGAGGTAGTCCTCTTCCGTGATCCATCGTCGCTGCAGAAACGTCGGTCTGCATCGCCCGAGCTCGGCCGCCCTGACGCGGGAATCGACCCGGGGCAGCCGCTCCAGCGCTGCCAGAAAGCTCAGATGTGCCGACTTCGCGGTAGCGTTATCAGAACTCACGGAGCACCCCAATGCGCGTGAGCTGTTCCAGCACGCGCTTGCGGTCATCCTCGGTCTTGCTCTTGTCGTTCAGGCCGTTCGGCGACGTGATTTGGACAGCAACGTTGTGGGCCTTGCGGTGCGGCTGTTTGGCCATTCGGAACACCAGCTTCACCTGCGCCAGCGTGTATCCCGTCAGGTCGTCGATGCCATAGTCGTCGTAGGCGACCTGATAAATCTGGCGGGTGTCGCGCCGATCCTTGCCGATCAGCATCGTGCTCGACAGGTGCTGGATCAGATCACGCCCATTGGCGGCGTCGGTGGTTTGCTGCTCGAAGGGCCGGGCGACTTTGATCTGCAGGATCGAGATTTTTTCAATGCCCGCCACACGCTCCTGCTCAATGCGCTTGAGCATCGCCGGTGTCGAGAAGCCGAACAGGTCGAATTCGCGCATCGGCATGTCGTTGATCTCCCCGTCGCACGCCAAAACGACATCGCGGAAGATGGTCGCCAGTTCACGGCGCACCTCACGGTCTTCGCAGAACACACCGAGCGCACCGGTGCCGGGCTCCCACGAGAAGCTGGCCGACATCGCTGCAGGTTCTTCGTGCTCGACCACCTCGCCGTTGGCAACCTGCCGGAAGTGCGCCGTCGATCCGTTGAAAGTTGCAGTCAGGGTGTGCAAGAGCACGGGCGTGACCTCGTCGGTGTCTTTGCCGCCGCAGCGGTCGGCATGCGCAAGATCACGGCGAGTGAACTGCTCGATGAGGATTTGGTCAGAAGCCACTTGCGGGAACAGCGCCGAAATGCGCCCGCGCAACACACCCTCAACATCGGCATCAATGCTCGGCACCACGCCTTTCGGGCCGAGGTAGTGGCTGGAGTAGTTCTCGCTCTTCCACTGCCGATGCATCACCTGCAAGCGCTCGGCGTTGTCGAAGCGCTGATCGCGCTTGGCACCGACCTCCGGAAAATCCTGCCGCAGACAGAGGTGCAGGGCCCGGCTATACCGGTCACTGGGCGTGGCCAAGATGGCAGCGTCGCTGGCGTCTTGGTCGTCAAGGAGGGATTGGACGGCCTGCGTGCCGTACTCGTCATCGAGCAGCACCACGCGCTCGGCCGCACGCTCGATGTGCTGCTGGACGTCCGAGCCAAGTTTGGCGACGGCGTGGAACATCGCCTTGCGGGACTGCACCGCGAGGATGCCTTTGGCCGCATCCGTAAGCGCTGCCAGTTCCGGCAGCGAAGTGGCGCTGGCACGTTCGACCAGGAGCAAGGCGAGGCCGGGACGCTTGGCTTTGCGCACCACGGTGACGAAGTGCTCCATGCACGGCAGGATTTCCGGGCCATCGTCCGATTGACGGGGTCGCACCTGCTTCGAGGACTGCTGCTGCGCGGCAGTCGACTCGTCGTGTTCCTGGGCGGTGATCTGTTCGTCTGCTGGCATAGGCAATTTCCTTTTCTAAACGAAGTGCGCGATTGCGCGAGTGGTTAACTGAGCGGTTCAAAAAATGCCGACACGCGGTCGGCGGCGAAATGAAGGCGTTGATCAGACGATCTTGGCCCCCGGCTTGAGAAGACCATAGCGCTCCATCCGTACCTGGATGAATCGTCGGTTGACGCCGAAGCGCTTGGCCACGGCCTTCTGCAAACATTCGATGTCGAAGAACCCGATATCGCCATCAGCCGTCAGGTGAAGGCAGGTGCCGGGCAAATCGGGATCAAGCGACGGGCTGCGGTGGATCGTCACACCGTGTTTCGGAGCCAACTCTTCGACCGCCAGATTCAGGCGTTGGCGCGGCACCAGCAACGACCCCATGAACTCGTTGGCACGCAGCTCGGCGAAGTATTCTTCCTTGGTGGTGTGGCCCGGAATCGCCAGCGAGGGCGTCGCAGCCGCCTCGACGACGGGCTGGACTTTCGCCAAGTGCTCCAAGTCACGGGTGGTCGTGCGGTAGGCCCGCCGCGCCGCGTCGCTGGGCTCATCGAACAAACCCGGCCCCTTGCTGGCATCCACGATCCATCCTGGCGCATCGAAGATGGCGTGGCCGAGCTCGTGCCCGAGGGTGCTCAGTACCAACTCCTCGCTGGCGTTCACGCCAACCGGTGACACCGACACCATCGCGGTGTCCGGCACGCCAGGATCGTACTCACAGATGCCCAGGACAGGGTTCCCGCGCTCGTCATGCACGACGTCACCGGTGCCGACGAACAGGTCGAAGACCACGCCGTTGATCTTCAGGCCGGAGATGGCGCTCAGGGTGGCGAGCGAGATGGCATCGGCAGCAGCATCCACCAGTTGCTGGCGGGCCAGGACGGCGATGCCCTCAATCTCGGAATTCTTGATGTAGCTGGGGCGTTTTCGGTCGCAATGCCGGTAGCCAAGAGTCAACACCGGCATTCACTTGTCCCCCGTCGCTTGCTTGCGATACATCCGTACCAGGCCCCCCACGTCGTCGCGCATGTCTGGCGGAAGGCGGCTGGCCTCAACAAAGGCGTCGTCGACATTCTCGCCAAGGATTTCTGCCGCCTTGCGGATCAGCTCGTCCTTAGGCGGCTTCTCGATGTCGCGCTCTATGCGCGACCAGTAGGCAGGCGAGATGTCCAGCTGCCGGGCGAAGTCATTCATCTGAATGCCCTTCGCCTCCCTCTTCTGTCTGATGTAGGCACCAAATGCCATGTTGTGACCCAATTGCGTGATTAGTTAATTGACGCCATCGTATCGAGCAGATCGGCGTCTGTCAACTGTTTCGTTAACGCGCAATCCGGTTCCCTGCCAGACAGGCACCGCTGGCCTGCCGGGGCATCGAGGCCGGGCCACCAGATGAGTCCGATTACCCGGAATTGCCATCCGCTTCGGAACATCGCGCACATCATCTGTGACGGTTGCAATTCCTCGGAGCCGTCATGAAGAACCTCGAACTCGCATCTCCCTCAGAGATGTCCGCCAGCGCCCGCGCTGGTGAAATCACCGCCATCCTTGCGGCCGCCATCGTCCGCACCGTCGTCGCAGAAGCGCCAAAACAGAGAGAAGTTGGCCTTGGCTTCCTGCCCGACCAGCGCGTTCATACAACCCCCTATCAACAGGAGAAGTTGTGATGAACGAGAAACAAGCATCCGTCGCCGCGCGGATCGCGGAGCTGTCGAGCCTGCCCATCGCCGAGTTGTGGCCAGTGTGGGATCGGTACTTCAGCAGCCGCCCCATCAACCCCAACCGCGTCTTCATCGAGTCGCGCATCGCCTACAAGATGCAGGAGGAAGCCTTCGGCGGTCTGGCGCACAACACGCGCCAGCGCCTGGAGGCCATCGGTGCCAAGCATTCCAACATCAAGCTGCGGGCTCGCCCGCGCGACACCAACTTTGCGCCCGGCACCGTGCTGCTGCGCGAATGGGGCGACCGCGAGCACAAGGTGGCGGTCACCGCCGAAGGTCTGTTCGAGTACGAGGGAAGCACCTTCAAGAGCCTGACAGCCGTGGCCCGGCAGATCACCGGCACGCACTGGTCGGGGCCACTGTTCTTCGGCCTGACCAGCAAGGCAGGTGCGCAATGAGCGACGCCACCCAAATCGCCTCTCCCAAGACACGCAAACGCTGCGCCGTCTACTGCCGGGTGTCGTCGGACGAGCGCCTTGACCAGGAGTTCAACTCCATCGACGCGCAGAAGGAAGCTGGCCACGCCTATGTCGCCAGCCAGCGCGCCGAGGGCTGGATTCCGGTGGCCGACGACTACGACGACCCCGGCTTCTCCGGCGGCAACACGGATCGGCCGGGGCTAAAACGCCTGATGGCCGACATTGAGCGCGGCCAGATCGACATCGTGGTGGTCTACAAGATCGACCGCCTGACGCGCAGCCTCGCCGACTTCTCCAAGATGGTCGAAGTGTTTGAGCGCCAAGGCGTGTCGTTCGTGTCGGTCACGCAGCAGTTCAACACCACCACCTCGATGGGGCGGTTGATGCTCAACGTGCTGCTGTCCTTCGCCCAGTTCGAGCGCGAGGTCACCGGCGAGCGCATCCGCGACAAGATCGCCGCCAGCAAGCGCAAAGGGATGTGGATGGGTGGCGTGCCGCCGCTCGGCTTCGACGTCGAGAACCGTCTGCTGGTCATCAACGACGCGGAGGCGGCGGTGGTGCGGCGAATCTTTGAGGAGATGCTGACCATCGGCTCGCCCACCCAGATTGCCGCCAACCTGACGCTGGATGGCATCACGACCAAGGCGTGGACGACACAGGACGGCCAGACGCGGGCGGGCACGCGCATCGACAAGAAGTATCTGCACAAGCTGCTGCGCAACCGCATCTACCTCGGGGAGTTGTCGCACAAGGGCAGTTGGTACCCGGGCGTGCATCAAGCCATCATCGATCCCGGTCTGTGGGGCCGGGTTCACGAGGTGCTGGCCAAGGACGGTCACACCCGGTCGGTGGAAACCAAGATCAGGTCGCGCACCGACGCCTTGCTGCGCGGCCTGCTGTACGCACCCTCAGGCGAGCGGATGTACCCGACCTACTCGCGCAAGAACGGGCGCAAATACCACTACTACGTGTCCAAGTCGGAAGCGAGGTTCGGCGCGCCGGGCAAGAGCTACGAGCGCCTGCCTGCGCTGGAGATCGAGGGGGCGGTGGTGGCCCAGATCCGCACGGTGCTGACCAGCCCGGAGACCGTAGCGTCGGTGGTGCGGCACATCCAACGCAACGGGGCCCAGATCGACGAGGCCACCACCGTGATGGCGATGGGACGGCTCAACAACGTCTGGGATCAACTGTTCCCGGTCGAGCGCCACCGCATCGCCAATCTGATGATCGAGCGCATCGACCTCGTCCACGCGGGCGAGGTGCAGGGGATCAAGGTGAAGTGGCGTGAGGTGGGTTGGAACGCGCTGATCGCGGAGTTCGCCCCGGACAGCATCGGTGCCGAACTGCTGGAGGTCGAAGCCTGATGGACGAGTCGATGGAAACCTTTGTGCCCCTGACGTTTCGCCGCCGGGGCGTCCAACGCGTGGCTGCCGACGAGCGCAGCGTCCACGACGTGACCCTGCTCGACGGTGTGGCACGGGCCTTTTACTGGCAGCACCTGCTGGACACCGGCGCGATGCAGAGCGGTTCGGCCATCGCCCGCGCCGAGAAGCTGCACCACTCGGTGGTCAACGAACTGCTGCGCCTGACCCTGCTGGCCCCCGACATCATTGAGCAGTTCATCGCGGGCAAGCAGCCACGGCGGCTGACGCTGATGTGGTTTCAGCGAAACCGCCTGATGGTCGACTGGCAGGCCCAGCGCCAGCTCATGGCCACCTTCGAGGAGGACGTATGAGCAAGAAGCATCGCGGCCACGCCAAGGGCGACCCGGTGACGTATCAGACGCCGCTGCCCGCTGGCGGCGTGCAGATGGAAACCTTCCTGCCTTGGACGCTGGTGCGCCGGGGTTTGAAGAAGCAGGTCATCACGCCGCTGGACGCGCCGCAGGAATTTCTGTCCGAGGCCACCCGGGAGCGGGAAGCCCGGTCGGCCGCGCAGGACACCGCGTTGATGCGGGCGCTCGGACTGGCACACCACTGGCAACGCCTGCTGGATGAGCAGCGGGCTGCGTCGGTGGCGGAGATCGCCGAGGCCGAAGGCATGGACGTGACACAGGTGCGCCGGGTCATGCGGCTGACGCTCCTGGCCCCGGAGGTCGTGGAACGGCTGGTGGGCTCGCCCGATGCCGTGCTGGAGAAGGTGATGCGCCGCCCCTGGCCCAACGCCTGGGGCGACCAGATGCGCGTGCTCGCGTCACCCGGGTGAGCGCGTCGCACACAGCGCCAGCAACCGCCTGCGGGCGGTTTTTTGTGGCCGCTCGGCGCGATTACTTAGAGAACCAAACAACGCGATCGAACGGCTGAGCTGCAGCCGATCTGGCCCGTCAAAGTGAACCTGGAACTCGTTCGAGCTTCGACCGACCTGCTCATGATCAAGAAGGACGAGCCGCTCCTGCTTCCGCTATGTTCTCGGAATTTCGTTGGCGGCCGACTGTATCCAGAGCGAAACTGACCATCGCTCGCGCCAGCTCGTGCTCGCCCACGAACACCTTGCCAGCCCCGTCACGCTCGAGCAGGTCAGCTTCTTCTGCGTTGTGGCTGCGCACGATGACTTCCACGGAAGGGTTCAGTGTCCGCGCAGTCTCGACCATCGTGCGGACTTGAACGGTCTCCGGGGTGGCAATGACTAGGGCCCGTGCCTCACGGATATGCGCCTGGACGAGCACTAGTGGGTCTGTGGCGTCTCCCCACACTGCTGCCCCGCCACCCTGCCGGTGAGATTCGACGAACTCCCGGTTGGACTCGACAACCACGTAGGGCACACCCTCGGCAGCCAGGTCACGGCCGATTTGCTTGCCGACGCGTCCCCAACCGACCAGCACGATGTGCCCGGCAAGGTACTTGGCCTCCGTCGTCATCGGCAACTCCGCTAACGGATTCGCGGATGCATCCAGTTTCGAGGCGAACTTGGTGTGGCGATGTAGCCAGCGCTCCGTCGGGCCTACCAGGCTGAACATGACGGGATTGAGGGCAATCGAAATCAGGGCTGCCGCGAGAATGAGGTCGTTGCCTTCTTTCGGCAGAAGCCCAAGCGCCATACCCAAGCCGGCCAGGATAAAAGAAAACTCCCCCACCTGCGCCAGACTGGCAGCAACGATGGCCGCAGTCCGCACTGGGTAGCGAAGGAGCAGCACGACCGCAAACGCTGCCAGCGTCTTGCCGACAAGAACGATTGCTACCGTGGCGAGAACATGCAACGGTTCCTCCAGTATCACGGCCGGGTCGAACAGCATGCCTACCGAGACGAAGAATAGGACCGCGAAGGCGTCCTGCAGCGGGAGCGTGTCTTCGGCAGCCCGTGCACTGAACTGCGACTCGCGAAGAACCATACCCGCGAAGAAGGCCCCCAAGGCGAACGACACCCCAAAAATAGCCGAGGAGCCGTAGGCAATACTGACGGCGGCTGCGATGACGCACAACGTGAACAGTTCGCGGGAGCCGGTCTTGGTCACCTGCCAAAGCAGCCACGGGAATAGGCGCCGGCCTACGATAAGCATGAAGGCGATGAAGCCTCCGACCTGGGCTAGCGTGATGAAGATGGTCATCCCCATGCTGCGGGCGCCTTCGGTGGCCTTGCCACCCAGTGAAGGGGCTAGCGCTGGCAACAGCACTAAGACCAGAACCATGGCCAGGTCTTCCACCACCAGCCAACCAACGGCTATCCGCCCATCTCCCGAGTCGACCAAGCCGCGACTTTCGAGCGCTTTGAGCAAGACCACGGTACTCGCCACCGAAAGTGAGATGCCGAAGACGATCGCTGCACCCAGGCTCCAGCCCCAGAAAGTCGCGACACCTGCGCCAAGGGCGGTGGCCACGGCCATCTGCACTACAGCACCCGGGAGGGCGATCTTCCGGACGGCCATCAGGTCGTCAACGGAAAAGTGCAAGCCGACTCCGAACATGAGGAGCATCACCCCTACTTCCGCGAGCTGCGATGCAATTTGCGCGTCCGCTACGAACCCTGGGGTCGCGGGCCCAATTGCGATGCCAGCAAGCAGGTAGCCAACTAGAGCGGGCAGCTTCAGGCGGACCGCGATGAAACCCAAAATTAGCGCTAGGCCGAAGCCCGCCGCGAGGGTTGTGATGAGCGAGATGTCGTGGTGCATCTTCTGGTTCTTTGTCAGATGTTTGTATTGGTGAGGCCGTTGCCGTGCGCCTTCTTGTATTCATCGACCGCTGACTGCCGTATTCGGCGGTGCCCACCTTCGGAGCGATGCACCTCTCCCAGCTTTCCTTGGTTGCAGAGCATTGACACATAGGGCCGGCTCATGCCGAGCTGCTGAGCGGCTTCAGCCGTTGTGAGAAGCGGCTCGCCGTCTGAGGCGTGCTTCTCCTTGCCAGGCACCTTTGTTGCCTCGATGTTGGCAAGTGCAGTGATGAAGTCCATGCGAGTGCGAGTGCCCGCGGGCGAATCGTCTGTCAGCACTGTTGCCACTCCGTAGGCCGCTATCTCAGACAGGCTCTGGCACAAATGGCTGACCAAGATCTCTGGTGTCTCATCAACGCCCACGACGCGGAACTCACGGCCGGCCATGCGAAGAAGTGCGCCACCTCGCCCCTTTGCTTCCACCTCTAGGTGGTTCGCAAGAGCTCTCTCAAGTCCAAGCATGAGCGCCGGAAGTGCTGGGATCTGCCTCATAGTTTCATTTTTTTCGTTTCATCTCAAATCATATCATAATAATCGAAAGCAAAGACTCTTCATCTGGGAGAGTCCCAGAACAAGCCTAGGACGCGCAAACGCAACCGTTCCCGCTAGACCGCTCATGACCAAGAAGAACAAGCCGTGGGCTCCTGCCGGACATCATCTGCGTCCGCATTCCCCGTGTCGACGTCGCTCTGGAGGTCGAGGATCTGCGGCGGGAGGAAGAATCTGATTCGTAGGAATGCCGACAGCTCGGTCGCCCTGCGTTGGCCATTGGCTATCAAAACGAAGAATCTCGACGCTCCGAGCCGCAAAATGCTCGTTAGAGAGGCCAATAAAGCGGCGAAATGTCGATCGCCCGCATTTTCCCAACCCGAAGCTCATCGTTGGACGATGTTCTCCCTCTGAAGAAGCCTGCGGATAGCGGTTGGCTTCTCTAACCAAGGTGGAACCGGTTTGGTTCTGTAAGTAGTCCCGCCGCTTGGCACTCGGTCGCCACCGCTACAGGAGTTGCCAACCACAACCGACCGCCTCTAAACCCGCGCCAGCAAAGGAAATGGCCTCGAGAACGCTCGCGTGGCCACCAGAGAAAACGGAGAACAGAGAGGCGTCAGCGGGGGCGAAAACGTCGCCTTTGCAGGGGTGGCGCTCGCGAGGCCATGCCCGGAAACCGCGCCAACACTGGGGGAACGGGCAAAAAAAATCCCAACCGATGAGGGTTGGGATTTAGGGTATTGGTGGAGCCGGCGGGAATCGAACCCGCGTCCGCAAGTCTTCTACGTAACCGCTCTACATGCTTAGCCGCGTCGTTTGGATCTCGTCTCCGACCGCGCCGACGGGCAGGCTAGGAAGGAGACCAGCCACCTATTCTTTAGCTCCCGGGCAAGTGACCCGCCCGGTCGCGATCCGATGTGAATGACGCTGCAGTCCCTTGCGGGACCCGGCCCATCGGCAGACCGGTGCAGCGGCTCACGCCTTAAGCGGCGAGAGCGAAACGCTCGTCGTTGGCGTTTGAAGTTTTCTAGAAGGATTTACGAGGGCACTAGAGTCCTCGGCATGCACTGAAACGCTTCAATACCCACGTCGAAACCAGGTCGGCCCCGGTGTTCAAGTCCGAAGTATAGGCGCTCGCGCGGATTTCAAGATCCGGATCGCCCCGATCCGCCCCGGCGACCGCTCCGACGGTAGGATCCGGCGGATGGGTACCGCGCACGCCGCGCTCGACGATCCCGCGCACGGCCGCCGAGCGCTGGCGGCGATCGTCGCGGCCACGGTGCCGACGCTGCCCTACGGCACGATCTACGCCTACAGCGTGTTCCTCGCCCCGATGGAGCGGATGCTCGGCATCGGCCGCGCGGACATGGCCTTCGTGTTCTCGCTCGCCGCGATCACGCTCACGATCGGCATGGTCGGCGCACCCAGGCTGTACCGCCGCTTCCCGCCGGCCACGCTGCTGCTCGGCTGCGGCGCGCTGTCGGCCTGCGGCCTCGCCGTGGCCGCCACTGCCGACGGGCTCGGGCAGCTCGCGCTCGGCTACGGCGTGCTCTTCGGGCTGGGTGGCGGGGTGGTGTTCACCACGCTGCAGCAGGGCATGAACCAGACGATCTCGACGCGCACCGGTCTCGTCAACGGCTACTACGTGAGCCTGTACCCGGCCGGCGCGATGATCGGCACGCCGCTGCTCGGCTGGGCGATCGCGGCGCACGGCCTGCGCGCGACGCTCGGCGCGCTCGCCGTGGTGATCCTCGCGGGGACCGCGATCGCGGCGCTGCTGTACCGCACGGCCGGCCTGCGGATGCGCGATGCGAGCGCGACGCCCGCCGACGACGACGCGCGCCGCTGGGACGTGTTCGCGCGGCTCTTCGGCGTGTTCTTCCTCGCGGCCGCGGCGGGGCTGACGGTGATGAGCCAGTCGGCCGGCATCCTCGGCGCGTACGGCGCGGGCGCGGGCCTCGCGCTGGGTGCGACCTCGTTCGTCACCGGCGCGATCGCGGCGGCGCGGCTCGGCGGCGGCTGGCTGGTCGACCGGTTCGCCGCGCCGCGCGTGGGCGCGGGCGCGCACCTGCTCGCGCTCGCCGGCTCGCTGCTGCTGCTCGCGTGGCCGTCGCCGGCGACCGCGGTCGCCGGTCTCACGATGATCGGCTGCGGCTACGGCCTGGTCTCGGGCATGACCGCCGGCGCGATCGCGCACTACTGGCACCGCAACGCGTTCGGCCGCGTCGCCGGGCAGATCTACGTGGCGTGGTGCCTGGCCGCGATCACGCTGCCGATGGTCGCCGGCTGGCTCTTCGACCGCACCCGCGGCTACGACGGCGCGATGATGCTCGCGGCCGCGGTGAACCTGGCCGGCGCGGCGCTGTCGGCGACGCTGCCGCGCCGCGGCGCGAGTCCGTCGGAGGACGCGACGCGGTAGCGCCGTCCGGTCCGGCGCGTGCCCCGCGCCGGCGCGTTCGACGGTAGGATCGACCGATGCCACCGACCGACCGGGCCCGCGGCGACGACGCGCTCGCGCTGCACGAGCGGCGAGCGGTCGCGCTGCTCGAGGCGCTCGCCGCGCCCGGCGATGTCCCGCCGCTGCGGCTCGACACGCACGTCTCGACGGTGCTGGTCGCGGCGGGGCTCGCGTACAAGCTCAAGCGCCCGGTCGCGCTGCCGTTCGTCGACCTGAGCGCACTCGCGGTGCGGCGCGCGCTCTGCGTCGGCGAGGTCAGGCTGAACCGTCGGCTCGCGCCGTCGCTGTACCTCGGCGTGGTGCCGATCGAGGGCCCTTCGGACCAACCGCGACCGGGGCCGGCCTGGGCCGTCGACGACGGCACGCCCGAGCCAGCCTGGGCGCCCGGTGTCGAGCTCGCGGTGCTGATGCGTCGCTTCGAGCAGTCGGCGCTGTGGTCGCACCGCGTGCCCGCGGGGCTGGTGTCGCTGGACGAGGCGAGGGTGCTCGGCGCGACGCTGGGGGCATTCCACCGGGACCGCGCGGCGCGCGTGCCGTCGTCGCCGCACGGCACCGCCGCTGCGTTCCACGCGCGAGCGCTCGACAACCTCGAGACGCTGGCTGCGCTGCGCGGTGTGGCGGAGCGCGACCGGCTGGCGCGGCTGCGCCGCGACACCGACGCGCGCCACGCGCGGCTCGCCGCGCTGCGCGACGCGCGCGACCGCGACGGATTCGTGCGCGACGGCCACGGCGACCTTCATCTCGGCAACATCGTGACGATCGACGGCGTGCCGGTGCCCTTCGACTGCCTCGAGTTCGACGCCGCGCTGCGGATCGGCGACGTCGCCGACGAGCTCGCGTTCGCGGCGATGGACCTGCGTCACGCGGGCCGGCGCGACCTCGGCGCGGCGCTGCTCGACGGCTGGCTGCAGGAGACCGGCGACGTCGAGGCGGTCGCGCTGCTCGACGACGGCGCCGCGTACCGCGCGGCGGTCCGCGCCAAGGTCGCGGCGTTCGACGCGGTGCGCGACCCGGCGGGTGGCGGTGCGGCCCGATGCGACGCCTACCTGCGCACCGCCGAGGCCGTCGCGGTGCGCGGGCCCGCGGTGCTGGTCGCGATGCACGGCCTCTCGGGCTCGGGCAAGTCGGTGGTCTCGGCGGTGCTCGCCGCCGAGCTCGACGCGGTGCGGCTGCGTTCGGACATCGAGCGCAAGCGCGCCGCCGGGCTCGACGCGACCTCGCGCGAGGGCGCGCGCGGCGCGCTCTACGCGCCGGCCGCGCGCGACGCGGTCTACGCGCGGCTCGCGGCGCTCGCGCGGCGGCTGCTCGGCTGGGGCCGCAGCGTCGTGGTGGACGCGAGCTTCCTCGACGCGGCGCAGCGCCATGCGTTCGCGGCGCTCGCCGACGCGGCCGGCGCCTCGTTCGCGGTC
Organism: uncultured Steroidobacteraceae bacterium; assembly: GCA_964586725.1. Classification (GTDB taxonomy): domain Bacteria; phylum Pseudomonadota; class Gammaproteobacteria; order Steroidobacterales; family Steroidobacteraceae; genus UBA964. Next base: position 23,805 of record CAZPJE010000354.1, read on the forward strand.
GTCGACGTGCGCGCACCCGAGGCGCTGCTGCGCGCGCGGCTCGCGGCGCGTGCGGCGGCCGGCACGGACGCGTCGGACGCCGATCTGGTGGTGCTCGACGCACAGCTGCGGGCGTACCGGCCACCGGGCGACGAAGAGGCGGCGCGCACGATGCGCTGGGATGCGACCGTCGCGCCGACGCGCGAGGCGGTCGCCGCCGCATGGCGCGCCCACGTCGAGGGGCGGGCGGCATGACCCGCTGGGACGTCTTCAACGGCGACGCCGACGGGCTGTGCGCGGTCCAGCAGTGGCGCCTCGCCGAGCCGGCCGACGACGCGGTCGCGGTCACCGGCGCGAAGCGCGACGTCGCGCTGCTCGCGCGGGTGCGCGCCGCGGCCGGCGACGAGGTCACGGTGTTCGACGTGTCGCTGCATTCGAATCGCGCGGCGCTCGAGGCGACGCTCGCGGCGGGCGCGCGCGTGCGCTGGTTCGACCACCACTACGCGGGCACGCCGCCCGCGCACCCGGCGCTCGACGCGTACATCGACATGCGCGCGTCGACCTGCACGTCGCTGATCGTCGACGCGCGGCTCGGCCACCGCTTCCCGCTGTGGGCCGCGGTCGGCGCGTTCGGCGACAACCTACACGCCCCCGCCCGCGCGCTCTGCGCGGCGGCCGGCCTGGACGAGGCGCGGACCGCGGCGCTCGCCGAGCTCGGCGAAGCGCTCAACTACAACGCCTACGGCGACGACGTCGCCGATCTCCCGATGCATCCGGCCGAGCTGCGCCGCGCGATGGCGCCCCACGCGGATCCCTTCGCGTTCGAGGCCGAGGGGCCCGGCTGCGCGCGGCTGCTCGCGACCTGCCGCGAGGACCTGGAGCGTGCGTGCGCGGAGCCGGCGTGGGCCGCGTCCGCCGGTGCCGCGGTCTGGCGGCTGCCGGACGCGCCGTGGGCGCGGCGCGTGCGCGGCGCCTTCGGCAACCGGCTCGCGACCGGCGACCCGCGGCGCGCGCACGCGATCGTCGTGCCGCGTGCCGACGGGGCGTGCACGATCAGCCTGCGGGTGCCCGCCGGTGCGGCGACGAGTGCCGACGCGTTCTGCCGGCGCTTCCCTGGCGGCGGCGGCCGGGCGATCGCGGCCGGCGTCGACGTCGTCGCGCCGGCCGATCTCGACGCGCTGCTGCGCGCCTTCCTAGACGCGTATGCGGCCCCGTCCTGACCGGGATCGGCGGCCCCGGCGAGCGGGGCCGCGCCGGATCCGCTATGTTCGGCGCCGCGGCGGGGGGGGGGGGGGGGGGGGG
>CAZPJE010000355.1:0-4915 GCA_964586725.1 uncultured Steroidobacteraceae bacterium
CAGCAGCGCGTGCGGCGCATCCATGTAGCCGAGGTGCTGCTCGACTACGCGCAGCGGCTGATCGCCCGCACGCGCGAGCACGCCGCGCTGAAACTGGGCCTGTCGCCGCGCGCGGGCCAGGGCCTGATCCGCGCCGCGCAGGCCTGGAGCCTGTTGCAGGGCCGCAGCGCCGTGCTGCCCGAAGATCTGCAGACCGTGTTTGCGCCCATCGCGGGGCACCGCCTCGTGCTGCGCGATGAATCGGCCGCGCGCGCTAGCCGCGACGTGATCCAGGACCTGCTGCGCGGCGTGCCCGTGCCGGAGTAGCCATGCCGAGCCGCCGCGCCCGCCTGCCCGCCTCGCTGATGCGGCGCCTGCAGGGCCTGCGCGAGCAGCTCGATGCGCGCGCCGAACGCTGGAGCCTCAAGCGCCAGGGCCCCGAACAGTGGCCGTCGGTGGTGGCGCGGCGCCGCGTCTATATCCTGCCGAGCCGAGCCGGTGCCGGCTTCGCGGTGCTGCTGCTCGGCATGCTGCTCGCCGGCCTCAACTACGCCAACAGCGTCGCGCTGCTGATCGCGTTCGTGCTCGGCGGCTTCATGCTGGTCGCGATGAACCTGTGCCATCGCAACCTGCTCGGGCTGGTAGTCGAATCGCTGGCGACACCGCCCGTGTTCGCGGGCGAGCGGGCGCGGCTCGCGCTGCGGCTGCGCAACGAGTCTGCCGCGACCCGCTACAGTTATCGCGCCAAGCTGGGCGAGCACGCCGCAACGCTCGATGCGTTGCCGCCGGGTGAATCGCGCGCGCTAGAACTCGAGCTGCCGACGCTGCAACGCGGCCGGCAACGCGTGCCGCGCATTGCACTGTCCACCGAGTTTCCCTTCGGCCTGTTTCGCGCCTGGACTTGGGTGCATGCGCCTGACCCGCTGCTGGTCTACCCGGCCGCTCGCGGCACGCGCCCGCCGCCGGTCGACGCCTCCGAGCAGGACAGCGGCACGCAGGCGCGCGCCGGCGGCAACGACGAGTGGGCCGGCCTGCGGCCGTTCCGCGACGGCGACTCGCCGCGCCAGGTTGCGTGGAAAGCGTATGCGCGCGGCGCGCCGCTGCTCGTCAAGGAGTACACGGGGCGCAGTGCGCGCACGCTGCGGTTCGACTACGACGCGCTCGCCGGTCTCGGGCGCGAGCAGCGCCTCGAGCAACTGGCGCGCTGGGTCGTCGACGCCGAGGCCAGCGGCGCGCGCTACGCGCTGACGCTGGGTGCCGCCCGCTACGCCGAGCAGCGCGGCCCCGCGCATCGACACCGCTGCCTCGAGGCGCTGGCCCTGCATGCTTGAGCGCTGGCCGGAACGCGAGCGACCGCTGCGCTGGGCGCTCGGCAGCTATGCCGCAGCGGTGGCGCTGCATGTCGACCGGCTGCCCATCTGGTGCCTTGCGGCCATCGCGCTGATCGTGCTGTGGCGGCTGTTCGCGGCGCTCGCCTCGCTGGACCTGCCGCATCGCCTGATCAGGCTCGGGCTGGGTGCCGCGCTGCTGTTCGCCGTCGTCGCGCAGTTCAACGCGATTTCAGGGCTCGCCGCCGGCACAGCGCTGCTCGCCGCGATGGGCGCCGTCAAGCTGCTCGAGACGCGCGACCGCCGCGATCACTACATCGTGCTGGGCGTCAGCCTGTTCCTGATGCTTGCCGCGACGCTTGACCGGCAGGACCTGCCGCGCCTCGTGCTGTATGGCGCGCACCTGTGGCTCTGCTGCGCGACGCTCGCGGTGATCGGCACGCCCGGCGCCGGCCTCAAGGCGCGCGCCGCGTTCGGGCTCGCCGGCCGCAGCCTGGGTTATGCGCTGCCGATCATGCTGCTGCTGTTCCTGTTCTTCCCGCGCGTGCAGGGCCAGATCTGGTCGCTGCCGGCCGGTGGCGCCGCGGTCACGGGCCTCGGCGACGAAATGAGCCCGGGGTCGATCTCGCAGCTGTCGGAATCGGAGGAACCCGCGTTCCGCGTGACCTTCGACGGCGCGCGACCGCCATCGACCTCGCTGTACTGGCGCGGCCCCGTGCTGCACCAGTTCGACGGCTACACCTGGCGCCGCGAAATGGGGCGCGTCTACCGCTCGGCGGAGCTGACGTACTTCGGCCAAGCCTATCGGTATCGCGTGACGCTCGAGCCGCATCGCCAGCGCTGGTGGTTCGCGCTCGACCTGCCGGTGGCGCCCAGCCGGCCTGGCGTGTTCTTCACGTTCGACTACCAGCTCGTCTCCGCGGAACCGGTCACGCAGGCGGTCAGCTACGAGATGACCTCGCACATCGAGTACCGTTCCAGTGACGAGGCGTCGCTGCTCGCCCGCCGCATCGACCTGCAGCTGCCCGCCAACCGCAACCGCCGCACGCTGGAGTGGGCGCGGCGCGAGCGCGCCCGCGCCGGCTCCGAGGCGGCCTACGTGCAGCGGGTCATGAACCTGTTCCGCGACGGCGGCTATACCTACAGCCTGACGCCACCGCTGCTCGACCTCGACTCGGTCGATGACTTCCTGTTCCGCACCCGCACCGGCTTCTGCGGCCACTACGCGTCGGCGTTCGCGACCCTGATGCGCGCGGCGGGCATTCCCGCCCGGGTCGTGACCGGTTACCACGGTGGCGAGTGGAATCCGATCGGCCAGTATCTAATTGTCCGACAATCCGACGCTCATGCCTGGGCCGAGATCTGGGTCGATGGCCGCGGCTGGACCCGCTACGACCCGACGAGCGTCGTGGCGCCGGACCGCCTGCAGCGGGCCGCGCTCGATCGCATTGCGGCTCTGGCGGACGGCGTCGACCCGCTGCTGGCCGAGCTCGACGCCTGGTCGCGGATCGCGCTGAGCTGGGACGCCGTCAACACCTGGTGGAAGATCCGCGTGCTCGAGTTCGACCTCGGCAGCCAGCTCGAAATGCTGGGCGACCTGGGCTTCAAGCGTCCGGGCCTGCAGCAGCTCGGCTGGCTGCTGGCCGGGGGGCTCGCCGCCTGGCTCGGACTGGTCGCATTGCGCTTCGGCCGCGCGCCGCGCCCGCCGCGCGGCGACCGCCTGACCCGCGGCTACCGCCGGCTCTGCGCCCGGCTCGCCGGCATCGGATTGCCACGAGCCGCGCACGAGGGACCGCTCGCCTACGCCACGCGCATCGGCCAGGAACGGCCGGATATTGCCCCGCTGCTGACGCCGTTGCTGCACCGCTACGCCGAGGCCCGCTTCGGACCGGACGGCGACGCTGCGGCGCGCGAGTTCGAACGCGCCGTGCGCACCCTGCGGCTGCCGGGATGAGCACCGACCCCACCCTGGTGTCGATGCCGGGCGAGCTCGTGCTCGCGCTGGCGCTGGCGGGCGCCGCAGGCCTCGGCGCCTGGTGGCTGGGGCGACGGCGGCGCGAGGCACGCCTGCGGCGTTTCGACGCACTGCTCGCCCCCGCCCGTCGCGTGCAGCTCGATGCGCTGTCGCCGCTGCACGCGCGGCTGCCCGCAGCACTGCGTGCCGAGCTGACCCCGGGAATGCAGGCCTTCCTGGAGCGCGTCGAGTTCGTCGGCTGCAACGGCCTCGAGATCAGCGACGACATGCGGCTGCTGGTCGCGACCCATGCCGCACTGCTGACGCAGCGCGTCGGCGCCGGCGCGTTCGACCGGCTCTACAGCGTGCTGATCTACCCCGACGAATTCGTCGTCGCGCAGCGCTACGAGGACGAGGACACCGGGCTCGTGACGGAAGCCGAGGAAGTGCTGTCCGGGCAGACCATCGACACCGACCGCGTGATCCTGTCGTGGCGCGACGTGCTCGAGGCGGACGCCGACGCGCCCTACAACGTCATCGCCCACGAGCTCGCGCACTACCTCGATCACGCGCTGGGCGGTTCGCTGTCCGACAGCCAGGCGCAGAGCGATTGGCACGCGACGCTGGCCCGCGAGCAGCAGGCGTTGCAGCAAGCGCTGGACCGGGGCGAACCGACACTGCTCGACCCCTACGGCGCCGACGATCCGGCCGAGTTCCTGTGCGTCGCGACCGAGGCCTTCCTCGAGGCGTCGACCGAATTCGAGCGCCTGCACCCGGCGTTGTACGCGCAACTCAGCCGTTTCTACGGCCTGGATCCCGCGCGCTGGCCGGCTCCCTGACCGTCAGCAGCACGAGGCCGCCGGCGACGAACAGCACGACGAGCGAGGCAATGGATGCGCGCGAACTGCCGGTCGTCATCGCCACCACGGCGACGAGCAGCGGCCCGATGACCGTCGCGAACTTGCCCATCATGTTGTAGAAGCCGAAGAACTCGCCGCCCTTGCCCGGCGGCACGAGGCGCCCGAACAGCGAGCGCGACAGGCTCTGCACGCCGCCCTGCACGAGACCGATCACGATCGCGAGCCCGAAGAACTCGGCGACGCTGTCGAGAAAGAACGCATACACGGTCGCGACGCTGTAGACCGCGATGCCGATCAGGATGCCGCGCTTCGCGCCGATCCGATCGCCCAGCAGGCCGAACAGCAGCGCTGCCGGGAACGCGACGAACTGCGTCAGCAGCAGCGCGGCGAGCAGGCTCGAGGTCGGCAGGCCGAGCGCAACGCCATAGTCGACCGCCATCTTGATGATGGTGTTGACCGCGTCGATGTACAGCCAGTACGCGACCAGGAACAGCACAATCTCGCGATACTTGCCAATCTCGCGCAGCGTGGCGCCGAGCTCGGTCAGGCCGGCGCGCGCGGCCGCGACGAACGGCAGCGGTGCCGCGGGTGGCGTCTCGCGGACATTGAGCGCGAGCGGCAGCAGGAACACGGCCCACCACACCGCGACCATGAGGAACGACACGCGGATCGCCGCGGCGATGTCGGGCAGGCCGAACCACTCGGGCTTGACGGTCATCGCGACGTTGACGGCAAACAGCAGGCCGCCGCCGAGATAGCCGAGCGAGTAGCCGAAAGCCGAGACCCGATCCAGC
>CAZPJE010000356.1:0-2131 GCA_964586725.1 uncultured Steroidobacteraceae bacterium
TTCTTGTGGATGAAGCGCTGCACCTCGGCAGCCGCGAGATCCGCCACCGTGCCGAACTGCGCGGCGAGTGCATCGCGCCGCGAGCGGCCGAGTTCGGGCAGCAGCGTGAGGTCATCGGTGCGTTGCACGTGGTCGCGGCACACGCTGCGCCAGACGCATAGCTTGCAGACGCTCGCGAGCGCCGGCGTCGTGATCGGCGCCTCGCGCGGTGCGGCCAGCGCCGAGCTGACCGCGTGGCGCGTCTCGACGTAGGCCGCCCAGAGCGTGTCGTCGGGATCTTTGCCGCGCGGCACGTGTAGGTCGTAGCGCGTTTCCGTGCCGCGCACGTCCCAGATGTAGCCATAGTCGCCGGCAGACAAATCCAGCCGCCGCAGCAGATCCGTGTACAGCGCAATCTGCACGCCGTAGCGCAGTTTCGGCTTGCCGTCGTCGTCATCGTCGTCCGCGAACTCCGAGGCCGCGCCCGACTTGATGTCGATCGCGACGTACTTGCCCTGCGGCCCTTCGCGACGCAGCAGGTCGGGTTCGCCGAGCAGACCGTCTGCCGACAATCTCCCCGAGTAGATCAGCGCGTCGCCCCGCGCGAGCGCCGCGCGCGTCGCGGCTTCCTTGTCGTCGCCCGACAGCGCCGACAGATCGGTGAACGGCACACCGAGACCCGCGATGACGTCTTTCTCGAAGCGCGTGCCGCGCTCCCACAGCAGCTGGATGAACGCGTTCGGCGCGCCCCGGCGCTGCGGATCCGCGAACGCATCCATGCTGACGCGGTGCGGGCAAGTCAGGTGGTTGTAGAGGTGGGAAGGTGTGATGGGGGTCATGCAATGCCCGGCTTAGGTTGAATGCGGTGCGTCATGCGCCGTCGTCGGACCACTGGAGCGTGGAGGTCCGACGAGCCCATCGGACCGCGTCGACGATTTCGCTCTCCCGAAGGCGACGACCGGTAAGCTCTTTCGCACTGCCATGGCGCCCCTGGCTATCTTCTCCCACGATTCAGGCTTGCTGCGCACGTGGCTTACTCCGATCAGGGCTGCAACTCGACATCCGACAGACATTAAGCCACGTCATCTTGAGGTCGCAAAATGCGACCTCAAGCAAGCGAAGCCAGGCTGCGCCGCAGTCGCATAGCATCACTGCTCGCGCACTGGCGGCGACGCCAATGAGAACACCACCGCACGGAGCTCTCTGAACTGCCGGCGCGTATCGGCATCGAGCACGGCGACCGACTTCTCCAGTTCGTCCAACTTGCGCGACAGCTGCGCGTTGCCTTCGAGCAGCGTCCGCAGCCGCACGAATGCGCGGACGACGTACACGCTCATGCTGACCGCGCGCGGGCTGCTCAGAATGGTGGCAGCCATCACGGCGCCGTGCTCCGTGAACGCGAGCGGCGGATACTTGCGGTGCTGTCCGCGGCCGGTCTTTAAGATCGCAAATTGCGATCTTAAAGAGTCGTCTGCACTGGGCTTTAAGGTCGCAATTTGCGACCTTAAAGACGCAAGTTCCTGATTCGTAAGGCGGAGAACAAAGTCTTCCGGAAACCGCTCTGCATTACGCCGGACTTGTTCGTTCAGGCGCTTCGCCGTCACCCCGTACAACTGCGCCAGATCGGAATCCAGCAGCACCCGCTGTCCGCGAATGACCCGGATCCGTTGCGAGACATCCAAGGGGTTCGTGCCGGTGTCGAGACTGCTCATCCGCGCAGCATGCGGCGCGGGCTCCGCGTGCGCCTCACGCGAATTGAATCAATTCGCGCACAAATGGCGCCAACACAACTGCTCACCAATGGGCGGTGCACCCGCCTCCGCTCACCGCTTCACCACCGCCAGCCGCAGCACGTTCTCGCGGTGATACTCGAGATACCGCCGCTGCCCTTCCGAGAACGCGCCGACGCTGATCGGCACCGCCGGATCCACGCCCATCCGGCGCAGCGACTCGGCGTGCGCGACCGGGGACACGATCACCCGGCCGTTGCCTTCGAAAGAGATGAAGCCGCGGTCGAACAGGTGATCGACGGTGGGCGTGAGCAGCAGTCCGTTCTCGCCGTCAAGACGCTCGTCGTTGCTGGAGTCGCGCCAGGGCTTGGCGTGGCTAGCGATCAGGTGCTCGGGCCGATCCACCTTGGTGATGCGGCAGG
>CAZPJE010000357.1:0-5645 GCA_964586725.1 uncultured Steroidobacteraceae bacterium
GGCCATCCCGCAGCGTGCGGGGGAATTCATTTTTTACTTTATCGAATAGAACGCACTCTTTCCGGCGTATACCGCGCTTGCGCCCAAGTTGTCCTCGATGCGGAGAAGCTGGTTGTACTTCGCGATGCGGTCGGAGCGCGACATCGAGCCGGTCTTGATCTGCGTCGCCGTCGTCGCGACGGCGATGTCGGCGATCGTGCTGTCTTCCGTCTCGCCCGAACGATGCGACACCACCGAGGCGTACTTCGCAGCGCTCGCCATCTCGATGGCCGCGAGCGTTTCGCTGAGCGTTCCGATCTGGTTGGGCTTGATCAGGATCGCGTTCGCGATGCCCTTGGCGATGCCCTCGGCGAGGATCTTCGTGTTGGTCACGAACAGGTCATCGCCGACCAGCTGCACACGCTTGCCGAGGCGTTGCGTCAGCTGCGCCCAGCCTGCCCAATCGCCCTCGGCCATGCCGTCCTCGACCGTGATGATCGGATAACGACTGACGAGGTCATCGAGATAGGCAGCAAACCCGGCGGAGTCGAACGCGCGACCTTCGGCTTCGAGGTGGTACTGGCCGTCGCGGTGGAACTCGGAGCTGGCGACATCGAGACCCAGGTAGACATCGCGGCCGGGCACGTAGCCTGCCGTCTCGATCGCCTGCAGGATCACATCGAGGGCGGTCGCGTTCGAATCCAGATCCGGCGCGAAGCCGCCCTCATCGCCGACGGCGGTCGACAGGCCGCGGTCATTCAGGATCTTCTTGAGGCCGTGGAAGATCTCTGCGCCGCAGCGCAGCGCTTCGCCGAACGACGGGCTGCCGACCGGCAGGATCATGAACTCCTGGATGTCGAGGCTGTTGTTGGCATGCGCGCCGCCGTTGATGATGTTCATCATCGGCACGGGCATGGTCGGCACGGGCGCGGCCTTGCCGCCCGCCGCCAGCGTGCCGATGTGGCGGAACAGCGATTTCCCGGCATCTGCTGCGGCAGCATGCGCCGTCGCCAGCGAGATCGCGAGCAGCGCATTCGCCCCGAGGCGACCCTTGGTCTCGGTGCCGTCGAGCGCGATCATCGCCGCATCGAGCCCCGCCTGGTCATGCGGATCGCGCCCGAGCAGCGCATCGCGCAACACCGTGTTCACATGGCCCACGGCACGCTGCACGCCCTTGCCGAGGTAGCGCTTCTTGTCGCCGTCGCGCAGTTCGACGGCTTCACGCGTGCCGGTCGACGCACCCGACGGCACCGCCGCGCGACCGCGCGCGCCGCTGTCGAGCACGACATCGGCTTCAACGGTGGGGTTGCCGCGCGAATCGATGATCTCGCGGCCACGGATGTCGACGATGCGGCTCATGGCAGGTCTTCCTCGAAAGGTCTGAATTTGGCGATGCGATCGATCTGCAGCAGCGTCTCGAGCAGCGATTCCATCCGCTCGAGCGGCCAGGCGTTCGGACCGTCCGACAGCGCGCGGGCCGGATCCGGATGCGTTTCCATGAAAACGCCCGCGACACCGGCCGCGACGGCCGCGCGCGCCAGCACCGGCACGAACTCGCGCTGGCCGCCGGACGAGGCACCCTGCCCGCCCGGCAGCTGCACGGAGTGCGTGGCATCGAACACGACGGGACAGCCGGTGCGGCGCATGACGGCCAGCGAGCGCATGTCCGAGATCAGGTTGTTGTAGCCGAACGAAAAGCCGCGCTCGCAGACCATGATCTGGTCGTTGCCCGTGCTGCGCGCCTTGTCGACGACGTTCTGCATCTCCCACGGCGACAGGAACTGGCCCTTCTTGATGTTGACGGGCTTGCCCTGCGACGCGGCGGCAACGATGAAATTGGTCTGCCGGCACAGGAACGCAGGCGTCTGCAGCACATCGACGACGGCGGCGACCTCGGCGAGCGGCGTGTCCTCGTGGATGTCGGTCAGCACCGGCACGCCGAGCTGCGCGCGCACGTCGGCCAGGATGCGCAGGCCCGCATCGATGCCGGGTCCGCGATAGCTCTTGACCGACGATCGGTTCGCCTTGTCGTAGGAGGCCTTGAAGATGAACGGCACGCCGAGCCGCGTGGTGATTTCCTTGAGCCGGCCGGCGATGTCGAGGGTCAGCTGCGCACCCTCGACGACGCAGGGGCCGGCGATCAGGAACAGCGGCTCCGTCGCGCCGACTTCGACTCCGGCGAGCTTCACGGGAGCCGATCCATCATGCGCTCGCCGCGCGCGGCAGCTGCGCCGCGCGGTAATCACGCGCCGCCTGCACGAAGCCCGCGAACAGCGGATGTCCGTCGCGCGGCGTCGACGTGAACTCCGGGTGGAACTGCGTCGCCAGGAACCACGGGTGATTCGGCAGCTCGACGATCTCGACCAGGCCATCCGGCGAGAACCCCGACATCAGCATGCCACCCTGCTGGTAACGCTCGAGGAAAGTGTTGTTGAACTCGTAGCGATGCCGGTGGCGCTCGGCGATCTCGGCCGCGCCGTACAGGCGCCGCGCCCGCGACCCTTCCGCCAGCGCGACGGCCTGCGCGCCGAGTCGCATCGTGCCGCCCTTGCCGGACGTCTCGTCGCGGGCCTGCACGCTGCCCGCGGAATCCTGCCATTCCGTGATCAGCGCGATGACGGGATTGGCCGTCGCGCGATTGAACTCGGTGCTGTTCGCGCCTTCGAGGCCGAGCACGTGGCGGCCGTACTCGATGACAGCGAGCTGCATGCCGAGACAGATGCCGAGATAGGGAATGCCGTTCTCGCGCGCGTACCGCACCGCCTGGATCTTGCCCTCGATGCCGCGCTCGCCGAAGCCGCCGGGCACGAGGATCGCATCCATGCCCTTGAGGCAGTGCGTGCCGCCGGTCTCGATGTCGGTCGATTCGATGTAGTGGATGTTGACGCGCGTGCGGGTGCGGATGCCGCCATGCACCAGCGCTTCGTTCAGCGAGATGTACGAATCGCGGATCTGCACGTACTTGCCGACCATCGCGATGTCGATCTGCCCATCGGGATTCGCCTTCGCTTGCACGACGCGGCGCCATTCGCTCAGGTCGGTGGGCGGCACGTCGAGGCGCAGCTTGTCGACGACGATGTCGTCGAGCCCCTCGTCGTGCAGCAGCATCGGAATCTTGTAGATGTCGTCGGCATCGACCGCGGTGATGACGGCGCGCTCCTCGACGTTCGTGAACAGCGCGATCTTGCGGCGCTGCTCGGCCGGCAACGGATGCTGGGCGCGGCACAGCAGCACGTCGGGCTGGATGCCGATGCCGCGCAGTTCCTTGACCGAATGCTGCGTCGGCTTGGTCTTGATCTCGCCCGACCCGCCGACGACGGGCACCAGCGTCAGGTGCATGTAGACGCAGTTGTTGCGCCCGAGCTCGACCCCGAGCTGGCGGATCGCCTCGAGGAACGGCAGCGACTCGATGTCGCCGACCGTGCCGCCGATCTCGACCATGCAGACGTCGGAATCGCCGGCGCCCAGCTGGATGCTGCGCTTGATCTCATCGGTGATGTGCGGGATCACCTGCACCGTGGCGCCGAGGTAGTCGCCGCGACGCTCCTTCGCGATCACGCGCTCGTAGATGCGGCCGGTCGTGAAGTTGCTGTGGCGGCCAGTGACGGTGCGCACGAAGCGCTCGTAGTGGCCGAGGTCGAGGTCGGTCTCGGTGCCGTCGGCAGTGACGAACACCTCGCCATGCTGGAACGGGCTCATCGTGCCCGGATCGACATTGATGTAGGGGTCGAGCTTGACCATCGCGACCTTCAGGCCGCGGGCCTCGAGGATCGCGCCGAGCGAGGCCGAGGCGATGCCCTTCCCCAATGAGGAAACAACGCCGCCGGTGACGAACACGAATCGAGACATGGAGGGACCCGCCGCTGGTGAGACGCCCGGGCCATCTGCACGAAGCCCGTCAGCGCGACGGGTCGACAGTGTAGCAAATCAGCGGATTTTCCTCAACGGCGCCGGCGCGTGCCGCGTGGTTGGCGCGTGCCGCTGCGCGGCTGAACTGCCGCGTGCCCGACCGCAGTGTCGGGAGACTCGATCCACTCGAGCCGCGCGCGCCGCCGTGTGCGCGATGTCGCACGATAAGTTGCGTCACACCACAGGTCCGCGACGGCGACGACGCCGCCCGCCGCGCGCAGGATCGGCAGTCGGTGCCGCCACCATGGCAGCACGCCCGCCTCGCGCAGCAGGTCCTTCAACGCGCGGCGCGGCGCGTCCTTCTCGAGCCGCAGCTGCTCGCCACCGCGGCGCGGCCCGACGAGCAGCGTGGTCGGCAGCGCCGAAACGGCCAGCGGGCCGCGGCGATCGTCGACCAGGCGCAGGCGACCGAGACCGGCGCCGAGATCGAACTCGGCCTGCCGCCGCCACCGCCAGACCGCAGAGATCGGCTGCGACGGCAGATCCGGCAGCGCGTACAACAGTCCGCGATGGCGTCGCACGCTGCCGCCTGCCCAGCTGACGACGGGGTTGGCATCGGCGCGCGCGCGCCGCAGTTCGCTGCGCACGCGCTCGAGCCGCGCGGTATCCGGCACACGCAGGCCCGCAGCGACGAGCCAGGCGCGCAGCAGATTGCGCTGCCGCGGCACCGTCAGGCGCGCCAGCGCCGCCAGGTCGAGCGCGCCTGCGACACCGACGGCGGCCATGTCTTCCTGGGCCAGCTGCGTCAGCAGCTCCTGGGCCTCGGCCAGGTGCGCCGCGCTGCGCGTGACGACGCGCGCCGCCGCGGGCCATCGGGCGCGCACGGCCGGCAGCACCTCGAGCCGCAGGTAGTTGCGATCGAAGCGCGCGTCGACATTGGAGACGTCGTCGATCCAGCGCAGCTCCGCAGCGCGCGCCCAGCGCTCGAGGTCAGCGCGCGCGACGCCCAGCAACGGGCGCGCGTGCCAGCCGCGACCGAACGGGGCCAGCGCGGGCATGCCGGCCAGGCCCGCGATGCCGGCACCGCGCAGCATCTGCAGCAGCACGGTTTCGAGCTGATCGTCATCGTGCTGCGCGGTCAGCAGCACCTCGCCCGGCCGCAGCACGGCGGCGCAGGCCGCGTAGCGCGCGTCGCGCGCGGCCGCCTCGATGGACTCGCCGCGCAGCTCGCCCAGCGACAGGTGCCGGATCGACAGCGGCACGCCGAGCCGGCGGCATTCCCGGCGGCACAGCCGCGCCGCCGCGTCGGCCGATACTTGCAGGTGGTGATGCACGTGCAGCGCCCGCAGCGCCCAGCGCTGGCGGCCGCCCGGCGTATGGCACACCGATGCCAGCGCATGCAGCAGCGCGACCGAATCGAGTCCGCCCGACAGCGCGAGCAGCAAGGGTTGCGGCTGGCGTGCTGGCCCGGGCAGCAGCGTCTCGAGCCGGCGGGCCAGCCAGGCGGGATCGAAGCCGTCAGGCTTCCGAGTAGACACCGAAGGCAGCGATCTTCTGGTTGCGCTGCTCCCGCAGCGCTTCGGGCGTCACGCGCAGGAGTTCGTTCAAATGACGCTCGAGCGCCTCGCGCAGCGTGCGCGACGTGGCATCCGGATCGCGATGCGCACCGCCGACGGGTTCGCGCAGCACTTCATCGACGAGCTGCAGCTTCGCGAGACGGTCGGCTGTCAGCCCCATCGCATCTGCCGCGATCTCTTTCTTGTCGGCGCTCTTCCAGAGGATGGACGCGCAACCTTCCGGCGAAATCACCGAGTAGG
>CAZPJE010000358.1:0-30690 GCA_964586725.1 uncultured Steroidobacteraceae bacterium
GCCGGTGTAGTAGACGACGCCGGCGATGCCGAGCACGAAGCCGAAATCGCCGACCCGGTTGACCAGGAACGCCTTGAGGTTCGCGAAGATCGCGCTCGGCCGCTTGTACCAGAACCCGATCAGCAGGTAGGAGACGACGCCAACCGCTTCCCAGCCGAAGAACAGCTGCAGGAAGTTGTTCGACATCACCAACATCAGCATCGCGAAAGTGAACAGCGAGATGTAGCTGAAGAAGCGCTGGTAACCGGGATCTTCGTGCATGTAGCCGATCGTGTAGACGTGCACGCACAGCGACACGAAGGTCACGACGCACATCATCAGCACGCTCAGCGTGTCGACGAGGAAACCCACCTCCATCCGCACGCCATCGCTGATGAGCCAGGTGTAGACGGCGTCGTTGTAGACACCCACCTGCCCGGAGAGCAGCTGCCATGCCGTGTACGCGGACAAGGCAAAGGCCGCGCCGACCGCCGCGATCGTGATCGTGTGCGACGCAACGCGACCGACGACGCGGCCGAACAGCCCGGCCACGATCGCCGCGAGCAAGGGCAGCAGCGGGATCGCGAGCAGCAACTGTGGATTCATGCTGGAAGTCGGCATCGCGGTCTCAGCCCTTCATCGTGTTGAGGTCTTCGACGTTGATGCTGCGCCGCTCGCGGAACAGCACGACCAGGATCGCGAGGCCGATCGCGGACTCCGCCGCGGCGACCGTCAGCACGAAGAACACGAACACCTGGCCCTCGAGATCGCCGAGGAAACGCGAGAACGCGACGAAGTTGAAATTGACCGCCAGCAGCATCAGCTCGATGCACATCAGCAGCAGGATCACGTTCTTGCGGTTCAGGAAGATGCCCGCCACCGACAGCGCGAACAGGAGGCCGGACAGCGTCAGCATGTGCTGCAGGGTGATCACTGTTCATCCCCCTGGTCCCGAGCCTCGGCTGGCATCTTGACGAGCCGCACGCGATCTTCGCGCCGCGCCGCGACCTGCTTGCCGATGTCCTGCGCCTTCAGGCCCGGGCGCTTGCGCATCGTCAGCGAAATGGCGGCGACGATCGCCACCAGCAGCAACACGGCGGCGAGTTCAAAGACATAGACATACTCGGTGTACAACACAGCGCCCAGCGCCTTGGTGTTGCTGTAGTCCGCGGGCAGCGGCGCCATCCCCTTCGTGGCATCGACGCCCAGTCCCTTGAACCAGACGACACCGACGATCTGCGCGATCAGCACCAGCGCCGTCAGCCAGCCGAGCCAGGCGAAGCGCGTGAAGCCGCGCCGCAGCTCCTCGACGTTGATGTCGAGCATCATGACGACGAACAGGAACAGCACCATGACCGCGCCGACGTAGACCAGCACGAGCACGATCGCGAGGAACTCGGCTTCGATCAGCAGCCAGATCGCCGCGCTCTGGAAGAAGCACAGCACGAGGCAGAGCGCCGAATGCACCGGGTTGCGGGAGGTGATGACACCGACTGCCGCGGCGATCAGCACCGCCGAGAACGCATAGAAGAGTACTTCGACGAACAATTGGGTTCCCCGGTCAGCGGTAAGGTGCGTCCGCCGCCTTGTCCGCAGCGATCATCGCTTCGTAACGGTCACCGACGGCGAGCAGCTTGTCCTTGCTCATGATGTTCTCGCCGCGACTCTCCATGTGATATTCGTGGATGCGGGTCTCGACGATGGCATCGACGGGGCAGGCTTCCTCGCAGAAGCCGCAGTAGATGCACTTGAACAGATCGATGTCGTAGCGGGTCGTGCGACGCGTGCCGTCGGCCGCCACGTCCGAATCGATCGTGATCGCGAGCGCCGGGCAGACCGCCTCGCACAGCTTGCAGGCGATGCAGCGCTCTTCGCCGTTGGCGTAGCGCCGCAGCGCATGCAGGCCGCGGAAACGCGGCGACTGTGGCGCCTTCTCTTCCGGATAGTTG
Source organism: uncultured Steroidobacteraceae bacterium (assembly GCA_964586725.1). Lineage (GTDB taxonomy): Bacteria > Pseudomonadota > Gammaproteobacteria > Steroidobacterales > Steroidobacteraceae > UBA964. The sequence goes on from CAZPJE010000358.1 coordinate 1,929, forward strand.
ATCGTGATCTTCTTGCGGAACAGCGTGCGCGCCGTCACCGACATGCCGGTCAGCAGCTCGGTCAGCAGGAAGGTCTTGATGGGGTTGAACGTTGCCATGGTGCGCCTCAAGCCTTGAACGGCCCGACCTCGAACCACGCCATGACGCCCTCGACCGCGATCCAGAAGATCGTGACGGGGATCAGCACCTTCCAGCCAAGTCGCATGATCTGGTCATAGCGATAGCGGGGGAACGTGGCCCGGAACCAGAGGAAGCAGAACAGGAAGCCAAACAACTTGAAGAACAGCCAGAAGAAGCTCGGCTGCGCGAGCGGATTGTCCGCGGCGAGGTAGCCTTCGAACGGGCTCAGCCAGCCGCCGAAGAAGAACACGGCCGTCAGGGCCGAGATCAGGATCATGTTGGCGTATTCGGCCAGGAAGAACAGGGCGAACGCCATGCCGGAATACTCGACGTGGAAGCCCGCGACGATCTCCGACTCGCCCTCGGCCACGTCGAACGGCGCGCGGTTGGTCTCCGCGACGCCCGCGATCAGGTAGACGACGAACAGCGGGAACAGCCAGAACCAGTTCCACGACAGCGGGCCGCCCGACTGCGCGCGGACGATGTCGCCGAGGTTCAGGCTGCCGGCGACCATCAGCACGCCGACGAGCGCAAAGCCCATCGCGATCTCGTAGGCGACGATCTGCGCCGCCGAGCGCATCGAGCCGAGGAAGGCGTACTTCGAGTTCGATGCCCAGCCCGCGATGATCACGCCATACACGCCGACCGACGTCAGCGACAGCACATAGAGCAGGCCGGCATCGATGTCGGCAATCACGAGCTCGGGCGACAGCGGCATCACGGCCCAGATCGCAAACGCCGGGATCAGCGTGATCGCAGGCGCGATCCGAAACAGCCACTTGTTGGCCTTGGCCGGAATGACGATTTCCTTGACCAGCAGCTTGATGACGTCCGCGAACGGCTGAAAAATGCCGGGCAGGAAACCGAAGATGCTGCCGACCCGGTTCGGGCCCTTGCGCAGCTGCATCCAGCCGATGACCTTGCGCTCGAGCAGCGTCGTGAACGCCACCGACAGGATCAGCACGACGGTGACGATCAGGATCCACATCGTCGAGTTCAGCGCGAACTGCGTCGTGTCGGCGAGCCCGTCCCACCAGGCGACGGCGGCGGATGGCATCAGGCTCACGTGCGGCCCTCCACCACCGTGGCGGACTGCGAGGATGCCTCTCGGCCGGCGCGCGTCGCCTGCAGGGCCGGCGCGCGCCGCACCAGCGCGTCGCCGCCATAGATCGCGAAGTCCGGCATCGCGGCGCCCGCGATGTCGCCGCCGGCAACGTGCGCGGTCTTGAACGGCTGCGCCGCGCCGGACGGCGCAGTCGCGCGCAGTTCGGCGAGCACTTCCTCGCTCGAGTTGTAGCCGAAGCCCTGCGAGGCCAGCAGGTTGCCGAGCACGCGCAGGATCTTCCACGCCGGGCGCGATTCACCGACGGGGCGCGCCGCACCGGCAAAGCTCTGCCAGTCACCGGCCAGGTTGACGAACGTGCCGCTCGTCTCCGCGAAGCTGCCGCACGGCAGCAGCACCGTGGCGTGCGAGCGCGTCGCCTCGTCCGCGAACGGCGTGATCGCAACGACGCAGGCCGCCTGCTTGAACGCAGCGCCCGCAGTGGCCGGCGCCGCTTCGACCCAGGGCTCGATGCCGCCGACGAGCAGCCACGCTGGCGCCCCTTGCGCCAGCATGTCGCCGGCGTGACGGCCCACGGCCTTGGCAGCCTTGCCGCCCGCATCGCGATGCGGCACGCAGCCGGCCAGCCAGGCGCCCGCGGCGTTGCCGCCTTCTGCGAGCACACCGAGCGTCGCCCCCGTCACCGCAGCGAGCTGCGCGGCGAGCGCGCGCAGGTCGGCCCAGGCCGGATGGCGCTGCGCAAGTGCGCCGAGCCAGATCGCGCGACGGCTGCCCGTCATCAAGGCTGTTGCCAGGGCGCGCTGCGCCGGCTCGACCTGCGCCGCGGCGTCCGTGGCAGCAGCGAGCACGGCCTTCAGTTCACTGACCATGCGCTCCGGCGCCGTCACGCGCGTCGCGGCGACCGGGAACAGGTGTTCGAAGGCAGCGGGATTCAGGAACGCGATCTTCGCGCCGCGGCGCGCCGCCTTGCGCACGCGATGCGCGAGCAGCGGCACCTCGTGCCGCAAATGCCCGCCGATCACGAGCAGCGACTCGAGCTCTTCGGTGGCCGCGATCGTGTGGCCGAGATCCGGCCGGAGCGGGTCCGCCGCCGCGTCGCGAAAATCGGCCTGCCGCAGGCGATGATCGATGTGCGGCGACCCCAGGCCGCGCGCCAGGCGCGCTGCCAGGTACTGCTCTTCGAGCGTCGCGGAAGGGCTGACCAGCGTCGCGAGCTCAGCCGCGTTGCGCTTGAGCCCTTCGGCGGCCGCCTCCAGCGCGCGCTCCCAGCTGACCGCCTGCCATTCGCCCGCGACCTTGATCATCGGCTGCTCGAGCCGGTCGGGCGAATAGACCGCCTCGTAACTGAAGCGGTCGCGGTCTGCGATCCAGGTTTCGTTGATCGCTTCGTTGTGGCGCGGCACGATGCGCATCAGGCGCCCGCGACGCACGTGGCCGTACAGATTCGTGCCCACGCCGTCATGCGGCGACACGAGCGCATGCTGCGTCATCTCCCAGCCGCGCCCCTGGAAGCGGAACGGCTTGGAGTTCAGCGCGCCGACCGGACACAGGTCGATGATGTTGCCGGAAAGTTCATGGTCGACGCTGTGCTCGACGAACGTGCCGATCTCCATGTGCTCGCCACGACCGGTCGTGCCGAGCTCCTGGATGCCGGCCACGTCCTGGCCGAAGCGCACGCAGCGCGTGCAGTGGATGCAGCGCGTCATGTCGGTCGAGACGAGCGGACCGAGGTTCTTGTCCTTGACGACGCGCTTGCGCTCGGTGAACCGCGAGACGTCGCGGCCGAAGCCGACCGCGAGATCCTGCAGTTCGCACTCGCCGCCCTGATCGCAGATCGGGCAGTCGAGTGGATGGTTGATCAGCAGGAACTCCATCGTCGCCTTCTGCGCACCGATGGCGTTGGGCGACTTGGTGAAGATCTTCATGCCTTCGGCGACCGGCGTCGCGCAGGCGGGCAGCGGCTTCGGCGCCTTCTCGACTTCGACCAGGCACATGCGGCAATTGGCCGCGATCGGCAGCTTGTCGTGGTAGCAGAAGCGCGGCACATAGGCGCCTTCTGCATCCGTGACATGGATGATCATCGCGCCCTTGCGCGCCTTGACCGGGCGGCCGTCGACCTCGACGTTGACGTAGTCGGACGGCGGCGGAACGTTGGTGGGATTGGCAGCCATCACGCCGCCTCTGCCGCAGCAGCTGTCAGGCTGCGGCCGCCGTTCTGGACCATGTACTCGAACTCGTGCCGGTAATGCTTGATGAAGCTCTGCACGGGCCATGCTGCCGCATCGCCCAACGCGCAGATCGTGTGGCCTTCGATGCGGTTCGCCACGTCGACGAGCAGCTGCACGTCCTCGATGCGCCCCTGCCCTGCGACCATGCGCTTGAGCATGCGATTGAGCCAGCCCGTCCCTTCGCGGCATGGCGTGCACTGGCCGCAGGACTCGGACATGTAGAACCGCGAGATGCGCTCGAGCGTGCGCACCATGCAGGTGGTTTCATCCATGACGATGACCGCAGCAGAACCGACCGAGGACCCGACCGCGCGCAGCGAGTCGTAGTCCATGTTGACGCCCATCATGACGTCGCCGGGAACCACCTTGACCGACGACCCGCCGGGGATCACGGCCTTGAGCTTGCGACCACCCTTCACGCCGCCCGCGATCTCGAGCAGATCCTTGAACGGGATTCCGAGCGGCAGCTCGTAGTTGCCGGGCTTGTTGACGTGGCCCGAGACCGAGAAGATCACCGTGCCGCCGGCGTTGGTCGTGCCGAGCTTCGCAAACCACTCCGGCCCCTTGCGCAGGATCGTCGGCACCGAGGCATAGCTCTGCGTGTTGTTGATCGTAGTCGGCATGCCGTACAGGCCGAAGTTCGCCGGGAACGGGGGCTTGAAGCGTGGCTTGCCCTGCTTGCCCTCGAGCGACTCGAGCAGTGCCGTTTCCTCGCCGCAAATATAGGCGCCGGCGCCGACGAACGCGTGCAGGTCGAAGTCGACACCCGAGCCGAGGATGTTCTTGCCGAGCAGGCCAGCCGCGTAGGCTTCCTTGAGCGCGGCCTCGAACCGCGGCACGGGCTCGCCCAGGAACTCGCCGCGGATGTAGTTGTAGCCGACCGTCGCGCCCATTGCATAGGCGCCGATCGCCATGCCTTCGATCAGCGAGTGCGGGTTGAAGCGCAGGATGTCGCGATCATGGCAGGTGCCTGGCTCGGACTCGTCCGAGTTGCAGACGATGTACTTCTGGATCGGCGAGTTGCGCGGCATGAAGCTCCACTTCGTGCCGGTCGGGAAGCCCGCGCCCCCGCGGCCGCGAAGGCCGCTGGCCTTGACCTGTTCGATGACCTGCTCGCGCGGGATCTGCTCGGCCAGGATCTTCTTCCAGATCTCGTAGCCGCCGATCTTGGCATACGTCTCGAGGGTCCACGGCCGCTCGTACTTGAGCGGTTCGAACACCACGAGGTTCATCTTGTCGTCCCAGGCACCCATTCGCGCAGCGCTCACTTCAGTTCGTCGAGAATCCTGTCGACCTTCTCGGGCGTCAGGTATTCGTGGAAATGGTGGTCGACCATCATCATCGGCGCGCCCGTGCATGCGGCGAGGCACTCTTCTTCCTTCTTCAGGAAGATGCGCAGGTCCGGCGTGCTCTCGCCCTCCTTGATGCCGAGCCGCTTCTCGACATGGGCGACCAGGTCTTCGGCGCCATTCAGCCAGCAGCTGATGTTGGTGCAGATGCTGACGTGGTGCCGCCCGCACTTGTGGGTCTCGAACATCGAATAGAAGCTCGCGACCTCATACACCTGGATCGGCGGCAGCTGAAGGTACTCGGCGATCGCATCCATCAGCTCGGTCGTCAGATAACCGTCGTTCTGCTCCTGCGCAAATCGCAGCGCGGAAATCACTGCCGAACGCTGTCGGCCCTGCGGGAACTTGGCGACCCAATGGTCGATCTCGGCCCGGGTGTGCTCGGTCAGCAGATGGATCTTGGAATCGCTCAACGATCGATCTCCCCGAACACGATGTCCTGCGTGCCGATGACGGCGACGACGTCCGCGAGCATGTGCCCGCGCACCATCTCATCGAGCGAGGCCAGGTGCGCGAAGCCCGGCGCACGGCACTTCAACCGATAAGGCTTGTTGGCGCCATCGGAGACCAGCCAGATGCCGAACTCGCCCTTCGGCGCCTCGACGGCCGCATAGGTTTCACCCTCGGGCACGCAGTAGCCCTCGGTCATGAACTTGAAGTGGTGGATCAGCGACTCCATGTCGCCCTTCATCTCTTCGCGGCGCGGCGCCCGGACCTTGCGGTCGTCGACCATCACCGGCCCCGGATTCTGCTTCAGCCACGCGACGCACTGCTGGATGATGCGGTTCGACTGGCGCAACTCTTCCATGCGCACGAGGTAGCGGTCGTAGCAGTCGCCATTGACGCCCACCGGGATGTCGAAGTCCATCCGGTCGTAGACTTCGTACGGCTGCTTCTTGCGCAAGTCCCACGCGAGGCCCGAGCCGCGCAGCATCGGCCCGGAGAACCCGAGCTGCAGCGCCCGCTCCGGCGACACGACCCCGATGTTCACCGTGCGTTGTTTCCAGATCCGGTTGTCCGTCAGCAGCGTTTCGTACTCGTCGACCGCGGCCGGGAAGCGCTTCGTGAAATCCTCGATGAACTCCAGCAGGCCCGCGGCTCGCGCCTCGTTCTGCCGGTCGGCGTCTTTCTGGGAACGCCACTTGGACGCGTGGTAGCGCGGCATTTCGCGCGGCAGGTCGCGATGCACGCCGCCCGGACGGTAGTAGGTCGCGTGCATGCGCGTGCCCGAGACTGCCTCGTAGCAATCCATCAGGTCCTCGCGCTCCTTGAACGCGAGCAGGAACACCGTCATCGCGCCGATGTCGAGGCCATGCGCGCCGAGCCACATCAGGTGGTTCAGGATGCGCGTGATCTCGTCGAACATGACCCGGATGTACTGCGCGCGCTCCGGCACCGTGATGCCGAGCAGGCGCTCGATCGCCATCACGTATGCATGCTCGTTGCACATCATCGACACGTAGTCGAGGCGATCCATGTAGCCGATCGACTGGTTGAACGGCTTGGTCTCGGCGAGCTTCTCGGTCGCCCGATGCAGCAGCCCGATGTGCGGATCGGCCTTCTGGATCGTCTCGCCGTCCATCTCGAGCACGAGACGCAGCACGCCGTGGGCAGCAGGATGCTGCGGCCCGAAGTTCATGGTGAAATTGCGGATCTCGCTCATGCGCCGCCCTTCGCCGGCCTGTCCTTCAGCGCAGGCTCATAGCGGTTGTCGTGGCGGATGACTTTCGGCACTAGCACGCGCGGCTCGATGCTGACAGGCTCATAGACGACGCGCTTTTTCTCGGGATCGTAGCGGACTTCGACATTGCCGCTCAGCGGGAAGTCCTTGCGGAACGGGTGACCGACGAAGCCGTAGTCGGTCAGCAACCGGCGCAGGTCGGGGTGGCCGCCGAACAGGACGCCATAGAGATCGAACGCTTCGCGTTCGAACCAGTTCGCCGCCGCCCAGATGTCGCACACGGACGGCACCATCGGGTCTGCATCGTCGGCGCAGAACACACGCAGCCGCAGCCGCTGGTTCAGGGTCACCGACAGAAGGTGGTAGACGATCGCGAAACGGCGGCCGGGCGCGGGCCCCTGCCCTGCGGCAGACTGCAGGCCCATTCGCTCGGCGCCGCGCGAGAAGCCGCTGCCCGTCGCGGACTGCGTCTTCCATTCCGTGCGCCCGTACTCGAGGTAGTCGATGCCACTGACATCAACCAGCACTTCGAAACGAAGCGCGGCGTGATCGCGCAGCGTGCGGCAGACCTCCAGCAAAGAACCGGCATCCGTTTCGAACGCGAGCTCGTCCGGTAGCGACGACGCGCGCTGCACGCGCTCGCCGAGCGCCTGCTCGACCTGCTGGCCCAGCGTGTCGATGCGCTTGCTCAAGACGCGCGCGCCCCCGTTAATGCAAGGCGTGGGCTGCTCATGCGACCGCCACCGTGCTGGTGCGCTGTATCTTCTTCTGCAACTGGATGATGACGTACAGCAACGCCTCGGCCGTCGGCGGACAGCCGGGCACGTAGACGTCCACGGGGACGATGCGATCGCAACCGCGCACCACGGAGTACGAGTAGTGATAGTAGCCGCCGCCATTCGCGCACGAGCCCATCGAGATGACCCAGCGCGGTTCGGCCATCTGGTCGTAGACCTTGCGCAGCGCCGGCGCCATCTTGTTGACCAGCGTGCCGGCCACGATCATGACGTCCGACTGGCGCGGGCTCGGCCGGAACACGATGCCGAAGCGATCGGTGTCGTAGCGAGCGGCGCCGGCATGCATCATCTCGACGGCGCAGCACGCCAGACCGAAGGTCATTGGCCACAGCGAGCCCGTCCGCGCCCAGTTAACGACGGCGTCCACCGTCGTGGTCATGAAGCCGCGCTGCGCAAAGCCGTCGCCGGTGCTGGCGTCGTCTAATCCCATTCCAGCGCCCCTTTCTTCCACTCGTAAATGAAACCGACGACGAGAATCAGCAGGAACAGGCCCATGGAAATCAGCCCGAATCCGCCGATGGCATCGAGAGAAACGGCCCACGGGAACAGGAACGCGATCTCGAGATCGAAGACGATGAACAGGATCGCGACGAGGTAGTAGCGAACGTCGAACTTGGCGCGCGTGTCTTCGAAAGCCTCGAAGCCGCATTCATACGGCGAAAGCTTGGCGGCATCATCAGGCGCGGTGGAGAAGAAGCGGCCGAGACCTGTGCCGAGCAGCAGCAGCAGTGTCGCGAGTCCAGTGGCGACGCCCAGGAAGATCAGGGCGGGCAGGTAGTTCGTCAGCATTTCGTCCGCTCGGGTTGGGCCGCCGGAAGCGATTTCGCGGCAGGCCGAGTGCAAGCGGCGCGCATTGTAGCAGGCGAATGCAGCGATGGTATGCGCCGCAGTAAGCGAAATCTGATCTGGTGCCGACGGGGAGACTCGAACTCCCACGCCTTGCGGCGCTAGCCCCTCAAGCTAGTGTGTCTACCAATTCCACCACGTCGGCAAAAACCTGAGTCACGCAAGGCGGCACCAGCTTGCCGTCACGGCGCTGGCGAAGGCGCGGCGGGCGCGCCGCTCGGAATCTCCGCTGCGGGTGCGTCCGCCGCAGGCGCTGCAGCCGCATCGCCCGTTGGCGCTGAGCTGCCCGTCTCGAGCAGACCCTGATTCTGGGTCGAAGGCGCGCGCGAACCGAGATACGCGAGCGCAAGACTGTTGATCATGAACACCGCGGCCAGCACCGCCGTCGCGCGCGACAGGCCCGTCGATGCGCCGCGCGCACCGAACACCGTCGCCGATGCGCCTGCACCGAAGCCTGCGCCGGCATCTGCGCCGCGGCCGCGCTGTAGCAGCACGAGCGCGATGACACCGATGGCGGCGAACACCTGGATGACGGTCAGGACAGTGACGAGCATTGCGATCCGTTCCTCGCTAGCCGGCCGCCGCCACGATGGCAGCGAACTCCTCGGCCTGAAGCGATGCACCGCCGATGAGCCCCCCGTCCACGTCGGGCTGACCGAAGAGCTCGGCAGCATTGGCTGCCTTGACGCTTCCGCCATAGAGGACTCTCAGCGAGCCGGCAATGTTAGCATCTCTTTCGGCCAACCGGCCACGGATGAACGCATGGACCTCCTGCGCCTGCGCCGGACTGGCCGTGCGCCCGGTGCCAATGGCCCATACCGGCTCGTAGGCAACCACCGCGCGCCCGAACGACTGAATGCCGCAAAGCTCAACGACAGCGTCGAGCTGCCGCGCGACGACCTCTTCGGTGCGACCGCTCTCGCGATCCGCCAGCTGCTCGCCGACACAGAGAATGGGGGTCAGCTCGCGCCCGAGCGCCGCCGCGAACTTGCGCGCCACGAGGGACTCGGATTCGCCATAAAGAGCCCGCCGTTCAGAGTGACCGACGATGACGCTGCTGCACCCGACGTCCCGCAGCATCGCGGCCGAGACTTCGCCGGTGTAGGCGCCCGCCGCCTCGGCGCAGACGTCCTGTGCGCCGACCCGGATGGTCGACTCCCGCAGCGCGCGCAGGACGCCGGTCAGATACACGAACGGCGGGCAGACCACGACCTCGGCAGCGCCATCGACAGGGAGGCGCGACAACAGCCTGTCGAGCAGCTGGTCGTTCTCGGCGCGGCTGCCGTTCATCTTCCAGTTACCGGCTACGAGTGGGCGTCGCATGGTGTTACCGCGGGTCTGCGTGAGGGATCAGCAGGACGGAGGCCCTGCCCTAAAATGGGGCGCGATCATAGCCACCCCCCAGTCGGGGCGCAATGCGGTCGGACGCCTCAGCGGATGGCCCCGGCCACGACCTCAGCCAGTTCGGTGGCGCAGGCCTTGGCGTCGGCCGCCTCGCGACACTCGACCATGACCCGAATCACCGGTTCGGTACCAGAGGCGCGCAGCACGACCCTACCCTCGCCACCGAGGCGCTGCTCGACCGCGGCGACAGCGCTGGCAATGGCCTCGACCTGCATCGGGTCGGACCGCCGCGCGACCCGCACGTTGATCATGACCTGCGGAAACTTCGGCATCGGCGCGGCAAGCTCCGCGAGCGGGCGCCCGCTGCGGCGCATCACGGCGAGCACCTGCAGCGCGGCGACGATCGCGTCACCGGTGGTGGTCTTGTCCAGCGTCAGGATGTGTCCGGACGTCTCGCCGCCAAGTTCGCCGCCGCACTCACGCAGCGCCGACAAGACATACCGGTCGCCGACCTGCGCGCGCGTGAAGCCGATGCCGCGTTCGCGCAGCGCGAGCTCGAGTCCGAGGTTGCTCATCACGGTGCCGACGACCGGCCCGCGCAGCACGCCATCGGCTTCGCGCGCCGTCGCCATGATGTAGAGCAGTTGGTCACCATCGAGCACGCGACCGAAGTGATCGACCATGACCAGCCGGTCGCCATCGCCATCGAGCGCGATGCCGACCTCCGCCCGGACGCCGGGCACCGTCAACTGCAGCAGTTGGGGCGCGGTCGAACCGCAGCCGTCGTTGATGTTGCGACCATTCGGCGAGCAGCCGATCGGCACGATTTCAGCGCCGAGATCCGCCAGGATGCGTGGTGCCACCTTGTAGCCCGCGCCATGCGCGCAATCGATCACGATCTTCATGCCGGCGAGATCGACGCCGGCGGGCAAAGTCGACGCGCAGAATTCCTGGTAGTAGCTGCGCGAACGGTCGACGCGCGACGCGCGCCCGAGCGCGCGCGAGTGCTGGGTGAGCGGCGGATTCGCGATCTCGGCCTCGATCTGTTCTTCGAGGGCATCCGACAGCTTGCCGCCCTCGGGATCGAAGAACTTGATGCCATTGTCCTCGTAGAGATTGTGCGAGGCGCTGATGACGACACCGAAGTCGCAGCCGAAGCGTCGAGTCAGATAGGCGATGGCCGGCGTCGGCAGCGGTCCGATCAGCATCACATCGACACCGGCAGCGACGAAGCCCGCCTCGAGCGCCGCCTCGAACATGTAGCCGGACAGGCGCGTGTCCTTGCCGATCAGCACCTTGCCGCCACGTGGTGCCAGCACCCGTGCGGCAGCGCTCGCGAGGCGCAGGGCGAAATAGACGGTCATCGGCGCTTCGCCAACCCGTCCCCGCACGCCATCGGTGCCGAAAAACTGCCTGGCCATCGTGACTCCTTACTCGCGCAGCGCGGTGACGATTCGCACCGCGTCCACCGTCTGCGGGACGTCGTGGGCGCGAATGATACGCGCACCGCGTTCCGCCGCGAGCGCGGCAAGTGTGACGCTGCCCGCAAGACGCTCGGCAACCGGGCGGCCCGTGATGCTGCCGAGCATCGACTTGCGCGACAGCCCGGCCAGCACTGGCAGCCCGAGCGCCGCGAACTCAGGGAGCGCGCGCAGCAGCGCGAGGTTGTGCTGCAGCGTCTTGCCAAAGCCGAACCCTGGATCGATCGCGATCCGCGCGCGCGCGATGCCAGCGGCCTGGCAGGCCTCGGCCCGCCCGCGCAGGAATGCCTTCACTTCGGTGACGACGTCGACGTACGCCGGCGCCTGCTGCATGGTCTGCGGCCCGCCCTGCATGTGCATCAGGCAGATCGCGACCTTGCTGCCTGCGACCGCCTCGAGCGCGCCCGGCACCGTCAGCGCGCGCACGTCGTTGATCAGCGCAACGCCGCGGGCGATCGACTCGCTGATGACCTCGGGACGACTGGTATCGACCGACAACAGCACGGGCAGACCCTGCAGGGCCTCGATGACGGGCAGCACGCGGCGCAACTCTTCGTCGACGGTCACGACGGGCGCACCCGGGCGCGTCGACTCGCCGCCGACGTCGATGATCACGGCACCGGCGGCCACCATGGCTTCGGCCGCGGTGCGCGCCGCGGCCACGCTGCCGTGCAGGCCGCCGTCAGAGAACGAATCGGGCGTGACGTTGAGCACGCCCATGACCACGGGCGTGGACAAATCGAGCTGGCGCGAGCCGCAGTCGAGAATCAGCTCGCGCTGCCCTCGCCCGCCGGCGTGCCGAGATCGCCCGCCTGCGGACCGGGGCGTGGGCGACCCACGCGGCTGGCCATCGTTTCATCCCAGCCGGCTGGCGGCTGTGGCGGCCGTCCGGACATGATGTCCTTGATCTGGGTGTCGTCGATGGTCTCGTACTTCATCAGCGCATCCGCCATCACATGCAGCTTCTCGAGGTTGGTCTCGAGCACGTTGCGGGCGCGCTGGTAGTTGCTCTCGATCACGCGACGGACTTCCTGGTCGATCGCATGCGCGGTTTCGTCCGACACCTGCTTGGTCTGCGTGACCGAGCGGCCGAGGAAGACCTCGCCGGACTCTTCCGAGTAGGTCAACGGACCCAGTTTGTCGGACAGGCCCCACTTCGTGACCATGTTGCGCGCGAGATCGGTGGCGCGCTCGATGTCGTTCGAAGCACCGGTCGTGACCGAGTCGGCGCCGAAGATGATCTCTTCGGCGATACGGCCGCCGAACAGCGTCGCGATCGAACTCTCGATGCGGCGCTTGCTGAGGCTGTAGCGATCCTGCTCGGGCAGGAACTGCGTGACGCCCAGCGCGCGACCGCGCGGGATGATCGTGACCTTGTACACCGGATCGTGCTCGGGCACGGAGATGCCGACGATCGCGTGGCCAGCCTCGTGATAGGCGGTCATGCGCTTTTCCTGCTCGGTCATGACCATGGAACGCCGCTCCGCGCCCATCATGATCTTGTCCTTGGCGCGCTCGAATTCGTCCATCGACACGGTGCGCTTGTTGGCGCGGGCCGCGAACAACGCGGCTTCGTTGACGAGGTTGGCGAGATCAGCGCCCGAAAAGCCCGGCGTGCCGCGCGCGATCAGGCCCGGCTTGACGTCGTCGCCGACCGGCACCTTGCGCATGTGCACGCGCAGGATCTGCTCGCGGCCGCGCACGTCCGGCAGCGGCACGACGACCTGGCGATCGAAGCGGCCCGGCCGCAGCAGCGCCGGATCGAGCACGTCCGGACGGTTGGTCGCGGCGATCACGATGATGCCTTCGTTGCCCTCGAAGCCGTCCATCTCGACCAGCAACTGGTTCAGCGTCTGCTCGCGCTCGTCGTGGCCGCCGCCGAGGCCGGCGCCGCGATGCCGACCGACCGCGTCGATTTCATCGATGAAAATGATGCAGGGCGCATGCTTCTTGGCCTGCTCGAACATGTCGCGGACGCGCGAGGCGCCCACGCCGACGAACATCTCGACGAAATCGGAGCCGGAAATCGTGAAGAACGGGACCTTGGCCTCGCCGGCGATCGCGCGCGCGAGCAGGGTCTTGCCGGTGCCGGGCGAACCGACCATCAGCACGCCCTTCGGGATCTTGCCGCCCAGCTTCTGGAACTTGGACGGATCCTTGAGGAAATCGACGATCTCGCCGACCTCGGTCTTCGCCTCGTCGACGCCCGCGACGTCGGCGAACGTGACATTGACCTGGTCTTCGCCGAGCAGGCGGGCGCGGCTCTTGCCGAAGGACATGGCGCCACGGCCACCGGCCGAACCCTGCATCTGCCGCAGCATCCAGACGAACACGAGGATCAGGAGCAGCGCCGGCGCAAGCTGAAGCACGAGCTGCGCCAGGAAATTCGGTTCCTTGGGCGGCCGACCCTCGAACTTGACGCCGGCCTTCTGCAGGGCGCCGATCAGGGCCGTGTTGTCGGTTTCAGGGTTGTAGACCTGGAAGGGGGTGCGGTCGGCACGCTCGCCGACGATGGTCTTGCCCTGCAGGATGACCTTGTCGACTTTGCCGGAGCGGACTTCCTCGAGGAACTGCGAGTACAGCATGGGCTCGGGCTCGCCCACCCGCGGCATGAACTGGCTGAATAGCACCAGCACTGCGACCGCGATGACGGCCCAGAGCACGAAATTCTTCATGAGGTCGTTCAACGGTATTTCCTCGGAGCGCGGTTCCTTGCGCCCATTTCGACCCTACACCAATCACACGACGCAGGCCAGCAGCCCTGCCACGTCCTGCAATGTTCAGACAATGGCCGTCGCCCAAGTTCCACTGGCTTGCCAACGCAGCCCCGCGCTACTTGTCCAGATGGGGCCACCAACCCCCGAAATCAAGGTGCCGGCGGTCGGGCTGCGCTTTCGCTACAATTTCCGGATGACGCATCCTGCCGCGGCGCTGACCGAGAAACAGCTCAAGTTCCTGCGCGGCAAGGCGCATCCCCTGAACCCTGTCATCATGATCGGCCAAGCCGGTGTTTCGGATTCAGTCGTCGCCGAAACAGACCGCGCGTTGACCGATCACGAACTGATCAAGGTCAAGGTGCGCGGCGCCGACCGGACGGCCCGCGACGGCATGCTGGCGCAGCTCAGCGCGCGCACTGGCGGCACGCTCGTGACCCGGATCGGGCACGTCGCGGTGCTGTACCGCCGGCACCCTCTCCTGCCCAAGCTCGTGATCCCGGATTGAGCCTCGCGCCGGCCAGCGCCGCGCGCCGTCTTCAGTCGTAACGGACCGACACGATCTCGTAGCTGCACGTGCCGCCGGGCGCGGCCACGTCGACGACATCGCCTTCCGACTTGCCGACCAGGGCGCGCGCGATGGGCGAAGTCACAGCAATGCGGCCCTGGCGGATATCCGCCTCGTCCTCGCCGACGATCTGGTACGCGACCTCGTTGCCGGTGTCCTCTTCGGCGATCGCGACCGTGGCGCCGAAGACGACCTTGCCGCCGGGCGCGAGCTTCGAAACATCGATCACTTCGGCGGTCGACAGCTTCGCCTCGATCTCGCCGATGCGCCCTTCGATGAATCCCTGCTGTTCGCGCGCGGCGTGGTACTCGGCGTTCTCGGACAGGTCGCCGTGGCTGCGCGCGTCGGCGATCGCCTTGATGACCCTGGGGCGGTCCTCGCTCTTCAACCGCTTCAGTTCCTGTCGCAGCAGCTCGGCGCCGCGCAGGGTCATCGGATAACGCTTCATGCGATCTCTCCGCGGTGCAGGGTCTGGAGCTGATTGACGCTTACTTGGTCGAGGGAATCAAGTGCATCGCAGGTGGCCAGGGCCGCGGCGAGGGTCGTGTAGTAAGTGACCCGGCGGGCGACGGCTTCGCGGCGGATCGAGTTGGACTCGCGCACCGCCTGCTTGCCCTCGGTCGTGTTGACGATCAGCGTGATCTCGTCGTTCTTGATCATGTCGACGATGTGCGGCCGGCCGTCGCGCACCTTGTTGGCGCGGCGGCACAGCACGCCGGCCTCGTTGATGAGCCGGGCCGTGCCTTCGGTCGCGACCAGGTCGAAGCCGCGGTCGACGAGCCTGCGTCCCAGCACCACCGCGCCCGGCTTGTCGCGGTCCTTGACGCTGATCAACGCGAGGCCCTTGCGCGGCAGCACGACGCCCGACGCCGCCTGCGCCTTGGCATAGGCCTCGCCGAACGACCGTCCGGTGCCCATGACCTCGCACGTCGACTTCATCTCAGGGCCCAGGATCGGATCGGCTTCCGGGAACTTCGCGAACGGGAACACCGCTTCCTTGACCGAGAAGTAAGGCGGCCGCAGTTCCTCGGTGAAGCCCATCGATTCGAGGCTGCGGCCCGTCATGACGCGGGCGCCGATCTTGGCGAGCTCGAGACTGGTCGCCTTCGACACGAACGGCGCCGTGCGCGACGCGCGCGGATTGACCTCGAGCACGTAGATCAGGCCGTTCTGGATCGCGAACTGGATGTTCATCAGCCCGACGACCTTGTTCGCGAGCGCGAGCTTGCGGGTCTGCTCGCGCAGCTGATCCTGGATCTGCGCGCTGAGGCTGTGCGGGGGCAGGCAGCAGCCGGAGTCGCCCGAGTGCACGCCCGCCTGTTCGATATGCTCCATGATGCCGCCGACCAGCACCTGCTTGCCGTCGCAGACGGCGTCGACGTCGACTTCGATCGCGTCGTCGAGGAAGCGGTCGAGCAGCACCGGGCTCGAGTTCGACACCTTCACGGCGTCGGTCATGTACTGCTGCAGGTCCTCTTCGTTGAAGACGACCTCCATCGCGCGACCGCCCAGCACGTACGAAGGCCGCACGACCAGCGGGAAGCCGACCTCGCGCGCAAGCTGGATCGCCTGCTCCTCGGTGCGCGCCGTGGCGTTGGCCGGCTGGCGCAGGCCGAGTTCCATGACGAGCTTCTGGAAGCGCTCGCGATCCTCGGCGACGTCGATCGCGTCGGGCGAAGTGCCAATGATCGGCGCGCCGGCTTCTTCCAGCGCGCGGCACAGCTTCAGCGGCGTCTGGCCGCCGTACTGCACGATGACGCCCTCCGGCTTCTCCTTGTCGATGACCTCGAGCACGTCCTCGAGCGTCAGCGGCTCGAAGTAGAGCCGGTCGGAGGTGTCGTAGTCGGTGGAGACCGTCTCCGGGTTGCAGTTGACCATGATGGTCTCGAATCCGTCTTCGCGCAGCGCGAGCGCCGCGTGCACGCAGCAGTAGTCGAATTCGATACCCTGGCCGATGCGGTTCGGACCGCCGCCCAGGATCATGATCTTGCGGTTGTTGGTCGGGTTGGCCTCGCACTCATCTTCGTATGTGGAGTAGAGGTAGGCCGTCGAGGTCGCGAACTCGGCCGCGCAGGTATCGACACGCTTGTAGACCGGGCGGATGCCCGCCTTGTGGCGCCGCTGGCGCATGGCTTTTTCGGTCAGACCCGTCAGGCGCGCGAGCCGACTGTCGGAGAAGCCCTTGCGCTTCAGTTCCAGCAGCTTGTCCTTGCTGAGCCGCACCAGCCCTTCCTGCGCCAAAGCCTGCTCCTCGCGGATCAGGTCTTCGATCTGCGCGAGGAACCACGGATCGATGTACGACGCCTCCTGCACGCGCTCGAGCGACCAGCCGGCCCGGAACGCATCGGCGACGTACAGCAGCCGCTCGGGGCCGGGTGAACGCAGCTCGTAGCGCAGCCGCGATTCGCCCTCTTCCGAGACCGGCAGCGTCACGCGCTCGTTGAGGCCATCGAGGCCCGTCTCGAGGCCGCGCAGCGCCTTCTGCAGCGATTCCTGGAAGCAGCGGCCCATGGCCATCACTTCGCCGACCGACTTCATCTGCGTCGTCAGGCGCGAATTGGCCGCGGGGAACTTCTCGAACGTGAAGCGCGGGATCTTCGTGACGACGTAATCGATGGACGGCTCGAACGAGGCCGGCGTCGCGCCGCCCGTGATGTCGTTCTTCAGCTCATCGAGCGTGTAGCCGACCGCGAGCTTGGCGGCGACCTTCGCGATCGGAAAGCCCGTCGCCTTGGAGGCCAGCGCCGAGGAACGCGACACGCGCGGGTTCATCTCGATGACGAGCACGCGTCCATCGAAGGGACTGATCGCGAACTGCACGTTCGAGCCGCCGGTGTCGACGCCGATCTTGCGCAGCACGGCGATCGACGCATCGCGCAGCCGCTGGTACTCGCGGTCGGTCAGCGTCTGCGCCGGCGCGACGGTGATCGAATCGCCAGTGTGCACGCCCATCGGATCGAGGTTCTCGATCGCGCAGATGATGATGCAGTTGTCGGCGCGATCGCGCACGACCTCCATCTCGAATTCCTTCCAGCCGATCACCGACTCTTCGATCAGGACCTCGCTGTTGGGCGATGCGTCGATGCCGCGCGCGACGATCGCCTCGAACTCCTCGCGGTTGTAGGCGATGCCGCCACCCGACCCGCCCAGCGTGAACGACGGGCGGATCACGACCGGGTAGATGCCCGAGGACTGGATCGACAGGGCCTCTTCGAGGCTGCGCGCGATCGCCGAGCGCGGGCTCTCGAGCCCGATGTCGCGCATCGCATTGCGGAACAGCTCGCGATCCTCGGCCATGTCGATGGCATCGCGCGACGCGCCGATCAGCTCGACGTCGAACTTGTCGAGCACGCCCTCGCGCACGAGGTCGAGCGCCGTGTTCAGCGCGGTCTGGCCGCCCATCGTCGGCAGCAGCGCGTCCGGCCGCTCCTTCTCGATGATGCGAGCCACCGTGCGCCAGTTGACCGGTTCGATGTAGGTCGAATCGGCCATGTTCGGGTCGGTCATGATCGTCGCGGGATTCGAGTTCACCAGGATGACCCGGTAGCCCTCCTCGCGCAGTGCCTTGCAGGCCTGTGCGCCGGAGTAGTCGAACTCGCAAGCCTGGCCGATCACGATCGGACCTGCGCCGATGATCAGGATGCTGTGGATGTCTGTGCGTTTTGGCATGGTCTTCCGGTCACTCGACTCAGCGGATGCTGCCGAGCTTCTTGAGCTGGCCCGTGAGGCGCTTGATCATGTGCTGCGTGAAGCGATCGAACAGCGGCTTCACGTCGTGGGGACCCGGGCTGGCTTCCGGGTGGCCCTGGAAGCTGAAGGCGTCGCGGTCGGTGCGCTCGATGCCCTGCAGCGAGCCGTCGAACAGCGAGCGGTGCGTGGCCCGCAGCGTCGCCGGCAGCGTCGCTTCATCGACCGCGAAGCCGTGGTTCTGAGACGTGATCAGCACGCGGCCCGACGCGAGCTCCTGCACCGGGTGGTTGGCGCCGTGGTGCCCGAACTTCATCTTGACGGTGCGCGCGCCGCTCGCGAGCCCGAGCAGCTGGTGCCCGAGGCAGATGCCGAACACCGGGATGTCGGTCTCGAGGATCTGCTGGATCGCGCGGATCGCATAGTCGCAGGGCTCGGGATCACCCGGGCCGTTCGACAGGAACACGCCATCGGGCTTCAGCGCCAGCACTTCCTCGGCCGGCGTCTGCGCCGGCACCACCGTGACGCGACAACCCTGGTCGGCGAGCAGGCGCAGGATGTTGCGCTTGATGCCGAAATCGAAGGCGACGACATGCAGCCGCTGGTGCGCGCGGATCTGCGCCGTGGGCTTGCGATCGAAGCTGCTGCCCTCGTTCCACTGGAACTTCGCGCGACAGCTGACGACCTTCGCGAGATCCATGCCCTTGAGGCCCGGGAACGACTGCGCCGCGCGCACCGCGACGGCTGCCTCGGCCTTGTCGCCGGTCATGATGCAACCGGCCTGGGCACCTTTCTCGCGCAGGATGCGCGTCAGCTTGCGGGTGTCGATGCCGGCGATCGCAACCACCTTGCCACGCCGCAGGAATTCATCGAGCGTCTCGGTCATGCGCCAGTTCGAAGCGCGCAGCGGCAGGTCGCGGATCACGAGGCCGGCGGCATACGCCAGCGCAGACTCCATGTCTTCGGGCGTCGTGCCGGTATTGCCGATGTGGGGATACGTCAGCGTGACGATCTGACGCGAGTAAGAAGGATCTGTGAGGATTTCCTGATAGCCGGTCAGGGCGGTGTTGAAGACCACCTCGCCGGTGGTGTTTCCCGCCGCTCCGATGGAATGCCCTTTGAAAACCGTTCCATCCGCGAGCGCAAGCACTGCTGGCATCACTACCCTCATCCTCCCCTGTTCCCCCAGTTGTCACCGACGGCCTGGGTAGCACGCAGCCTCGCGGCCGCAAGGTTCAGATGAACAAAGCGGGAGGAGTTCTCTCGAACATCCTCCCGCCTTGCACGGACTAACCCGCCTATCGGATTAGAAGGAAAGTGTACGAGCGTGAGGTCCACCCTGTCCATGTGAATTGCGGCAGCAGAGCCCGCCGCCGTGCCTTCACCACGAATCAGGCAAACCCTTAATTATGGACCAAATCTAGATTAAGTCATTGTTTTAAAAAGAATAAAATCGCGCATTTGATAGCGCCCAGCTGGACGGGTTGCCAGCCAGCCCGCCGCAGCCACCGCCCCGCGGGCGAAAATGACCCGGTCGGTCGCCTGGTGCGACAGCACCAGCCGCTCGGCCGGACCCGCGAACAGGACCGAGTGATCGCCGACGATGTCGCCACCGCGCACGACGGCAAAGCCGATCTCGCCGTCGGCTCGCGGCGCCACTCCGTGCCGTGACCAGCGAGCGCTGTGCTCGAGCGACTGTCCACGACCTTCCGCTGCCGCCCGACCCAGCGCGAGCGCCGTACCGGACGGCGCATCCTTCTTGTGCCGGTGGTGCGCCTCGATGATCTCGATGTCGAACTCGGCCGGCAGTGATTGCGCTGCCTGCCGCACCAGTTCCGCGAGCAAGGTGACGCCGAGTGACGTGTTCGCGGCAATCAGTACCGGGATGCGCTGCGCAAGTTCATCGGCGCGCCGGTATACCTCGGGTGCAAGCCCGGTGGTGCAGATCAGTGCGGCCACCCCGGCGCGTGCACAGGCTTCGAGATGCGGCAGCGTCGACGCCGCGTCCGTGAAATCGATCAGCACTTGTCCAGTGGCGAGCGCGGCGTCGAGATCCTCGCCGACGGCAATGCCGTTGCGGCCGATGCCAGCGAGCTCGCCGCTGTCCGTGCCGAGCGCAGTCGAGCCGGCATGTTCGAGTGCAGCACTGATGACCAGGCCGGAATGCGTCTGCGCGGCAGCGATGACTGCGCGACCCATGCGCCCTGCGGCGCCTGCAACGATCGCTCGAACCATTCGACAGCGGACTTCCGTAACGACGGCGCAAGCCGTCCAGACCCTCAATCTGCCATGAAAAAGCGCCGCACGCCATCGAGGAATCCCTGCGCGCGCGGCGTGTGCGTGCTGCCATCGCGGCGCAACGATTCATCGAACTTGCGCAGCAGCTCGCGCTGCTCTGCATTCAGGCTCACCGGCGTTTCGACGACGACGCGGCAGAACAGGTCGCCGCGATTGCCACCGCGCACGGGCTTGACGCCCTTGTCGCGCAGCCTGAAGACGCGTCCGGACTGCGTTTCCGCAGGCACTTTGAGCGACACCTCGCCTTCGAGCGTCGGCACGTCGACGCTGCCGCCGAGCACCGCCGTGGCATACGACACGGGTACTTCGCAGGACAGATGCTCGCCATCGCGCTCGAAGATCGCGTGCTCGCGCACCGAGATCTCGACGTACAGATCGCCGGGCGGACCGCCGTTGCGGCCGGCCTCGCCTTCGCCCGACAGCCGGATGCGATCGCCGTTGTCGACGCCCGCCGGAATCTTGACCGACAGCTTCTTCGTGTTGCGGATGCGGCCCTGGCCGAGACACTTGTCGCAGGGGTTCTTGACGATCTTGCCGGACCCGCGACACCGCGGGCAGGTCTGCTGCAACTGGAAGAAACCCTGCGACATGCGCACCTGGCCCGCGCCATTGCAGGTATCGCAGGTGACCGGCGTGTGACCCTTGGCTGCGCCGCTGCCGTGGCAGACCTCGCACTCCATAAGCTTCGGAATCTCGATCTCGGTCGTGTAGCCGAACACCGCCTGGTGCAGATCGAGCTCGAGTCCGTAGCGCAGGTCCGCGCCGCGGAACACCTGCGAGCGACCGCCGCCGCCGCGTCGTCCGCCGCCGAAGATGTCGCCGAACACCTCGCCGAAGATGTCGCCGAAATCGGCGCCGCCGAAGCCACCGGGTCCGCCGCCGCCTTGCCGCGCGGCATCGATGCCCGCGTGGCCGTGCTGGTCGTAGATCGCGCGCTTCTGCGCGTCAGTCAGGACCTCGTACGCTTCCTTGGCTTCCTTGAATTTCTCTTCGGCGTCCTTGTCGTCCGGATTGCGGTCCGGATGGAACTTCATGGCGAGGCGACGGTAGGCCTTCTTGAGGTCGGCCTCCGTCGCATTCTTCGCTACGCCAAGAACCTGGTAGTAGTCGCGTTTCGCCATGAGGGATGTTCAGCCGCGTTACGACGCGCGACGGTCCTTGTCCTTGACCTCCTCGAACTCGGCGTCGACGACGTTGTCATCCGCACGCGTGCCCGAGCCGCCCGCCTGGCCGCCCGCGGCACCACCCGTCGCATCCGGACCCGCACCCTGCGGATTCGACTGCGCGTACGCCTGCTGCGCGATGCTGGCCGAAGCCGTCATCAGCGCCTCGAGCTTCTTCTCGATCTTGTCCTTGTCGTCGCCCTTCAGCACGCCCTTGAGGTCCGACAGCGCCGACTCGACCTTGGCGCGCTCCTCGCCGGAGACCTTCTCGCCGAGGTCGGTGAGCGACTTCTCGACCGCGTGCACCATGCCGTCGGCGCGATTGCGCGTCTCGACCAGCTCGCGGAACTTCTTGTCCTCTTCCGCATGCGCCTCGGCGTCGCGGACCATGCGCTTGATCTCTTCCTCATTGAGGCCCGACGAGGCCTTGATGACGATGCGCTGCTCCTTGCCGGTGGCCTTGTCCTTCGCCGAGACGTTCAGGATGCCGTTGGCGTCGATGTCGAACGTGACCTCGACCTGCGGCATGCCGCGCGGCGCGGGCGGCAGGTCCGTCAGGTCGAACTTGCCGAGCGACTTGTTGTCGTGCGAGCGCTCGCGCTCGCCCTGCAGCACGTGGATCGTGACGGCCGTCTGGTTGTCATCGGCCGTCGAGAACACCTGCGAATGCTTGGTCGGGATCGTCGTGTTCTTCTCGATCAGCTTCGTCATGACGCCACCCAGCGTCTCGATGCCGAGCGACAGCGGCGTGACGTCGAGCAGCAGCACGTCCTTGACCTCGCCGGCGAGCACGCCGCCCTGGATCGCGGCGCCGACAGCGACCGCCTCGTCCGGGTTGACGTCCTTGCGCGGCTCCTTGCCGAAGAAGTCCTTGACGTACTTCTGCACCAGCGGCATGCGCGTCTGGCCGCCGACCAGGATGACCTCGTGCACGTCCGCGGCCGACAGGCCCGCGTCCTTGAGCGCGACGCGGCAGGGCTCGATGGTCTTGCGCACGAGTTCATCGACCAGCGACTCGAGCTTGCTGCGGGTCAGCTTGACCGCGAGATGCTTCGGGCCGCTCGCGTCCATCGTGATGTACGGCAGGTTGATGTCGGTCTGCTGGCTCGAAGACAGCTCGATCTTGGCCTTCTCGGCCGCTTCCTTCAGGCGCTGCATCGCGAGCGGATCCTTGCGCACATCGACGCCGGATTCCTTCAGGAACTCCTCGGCGAGGTGGTTGATGACGCGCAGGTCGAAATCCTCGCCGCCGAGGAAGGTGTCGCCGTTGGTCGAGAGCACCTCGAACTGGCGCTCGCCGTCGACTTCCGCTATCTCGATGACCGAGATGTCGAAGGTGCCGCCACCCAGGTCATAGACTGCGATCTTGCGATCGCCGCCCGACTTGTCGAGGCCGTAAGCCAGCGCGGCCGCCGTCGGCTCGTTGATGATGCGCTTGACGTTCAGGCCCGCGATGCGGCCGGCGTCCTTGGTCGCCTGGCGCTGCGAGTCGTTGAAGTACGCCGGCACCGTGATGACGGCCTCGGTCACTTCCTCGCCCAGGAAATCCTCGGCGGTCTTCTTCATCTTCATCAGCACGCGCGCGGAAATCTCCGGCGGCGCCATGTTCTTGCCCTGCACTTCGACCCACGCGTCGCCGTTGTCGGCCTTGGCGATCTTGTAGGGCACCATGTGGACGTCCTTCTGCACGACGTCATCGGTGAACTTGCGGCCGATCAGGCGCTTGACCGCGAACAGCGTATTCTGCGGGTTGGTGACGCCCTGGCGCTTGGCCGACTGGCCGACCAGGACCTCGTTGTCCTTCGTGAACGCCACGATCGAGGGCGTGGTGCGATCCCCCTCGCTGTTCTCGATCACGCGCGGCTTGCCGCCTTCCATGATCGCGACGCAGGAATTCGTCGTGCCGAGGTCGATACCGATGACTTTGCCCATGTTCATGACTCCGCTGAATTGGCTTGCCCGGACCTGCCGGGTCTCACTGCCCCTTCAGATGGGGCTGGCTGTGGATAAATTCAAGGCGCGCGCGCGACGATGACGCGCGCCGGACGCAGCAGGCGGCCGTTCAGCGAGTAGCCACGCTGCACGACGGCGAGCACCGAATTCGGCTCGGCGGTCGCGGACGGCTGGGCCGCCATCGCCTCGTGCAGGTTGGCGTCGAAGGGCTGCCCGATCGGGTCGAGTTCGACGACGCCGATCTTCTCGAATGCCTTGCCGAACAACCGCTGCGTCGCCGCCTGCCCTTCAATCAGCGCGGCGCTGTCGGCCTTGGCCGCGTTCTCGACGGCGAGGTCGAGGCTGTCCTTGACCGGGATCAATTCCTGGACGAGCTTCTCGATGCCGAAGCGGTGCGCGGCTTCGATGTCTCGCTGCGAGCGCTTGCGGATGTTCTCGAGCTCGGCCACCGAGCGCAGGTACTGATCCCAGTGGTTGCGGGCCTGCTCCTCCGCCGCGGCGAGCTGCGACTTGAGCTGTTCGAGCTCGACCAGTGCCGCCGCCGTTTCGGGCATCAGCGTGGTCGTGCCGCCGCCGAAGTCGTCGGTCTGTGCCGTCGGCGAGCTGGCCTGCCGGTCGTCTGGCTCAGGCTTCTGAGACATCTTTTTTCCCGTGAAAACAGTATTTTATACGCGATATCTGAAAGTTTTTCCCAGATATCGCAGCCGTGAACCAGCCGTGTGTTGGGCCTAGCGGCGAGAATTCAAGGCTGCGCCGAGCAGCTTCGCCGTGACATCGACGATCGGGATGATGCGCTCATAGGCCATACGGGTCGGCCTGATCACGCCGATGACGCCAACGACATCGCCCCCCGCGGCATACGGTGCCGTGACGACGCTGCACTCGTCGAGCACCTGGTAGCCCGACTCCTGGCCGATGAAGATCTGCACGCCTTCCGCCCGCAGCGACTGGTCGAGCAGATGCAGGAAGTCGCGCTTTTCGTTGAAGGCCTCGAACAGGCGGCGCAGCTTCTCGACGTTGGTCAACTGCGCGGCGCCCATCAGGTTGGTCTCGCCGGCGATCACGTATTCGAGTTCGCCGCCCTCGGGCTGCAGCGCCTGCTGCGCCATCGTGATTGCATCGATCATCACGGAGTTCAGCGTCTGCTGCGCCTCCTGCAACTGGCCCAGGATCGCCTGCCGGGCCTCTGCCAGGGTCCGACCCGCGAACTGCTCGTTCAGGAAGCTGGCCGCCCGGCGAAGTTCATCGGCCGACCGGTATCGATCCTGCTGGACGACCCGGTTCTGCACCTCGCGGCCATCCAGCACCAGGATCACCAGCAGACGATTGTCCGACAATCCGAGGAACTCAATATGTGAAATCGCGGCCTGCTGGGCGCGCGGCATCGTGACGACCCCGGCGAGCTGCGTGACCCGCGACAGCATCTGCGATGCCGCCGCCACCAGCGACTTGGGGCCATCCTGGGCGGCATCGAGTTGCCGCCGCAGCGCCAGCACGGCCTCGCTGTCCAACGGCTGCACTTTCAGCAGCGTGTCGACGAAGAAGCGGTAGCCTTTGTCGGTCGGCACCCGCCCCGCCGAGGTATGTGGCGAGGCGACGAAGCCGTACTCCTCGAGATCCGCCATGACGTTGCGGACCGTCGCCGCACTGACCGCGAGTCCGGACTCGCGCGACAGGTTGCGGGAACCGACGGGCTGCCCGTCGCGGATGTAGCTCTCGACCAGCACGCGCAGCAACTGCTGCGCGCGCTCACTGAGGATGTCGTCGTAGTCGTGTGCCATGACCACAAGGTGACACAAAAACTGGCGCAAGCTAAACAGCGCGCAAAAAGTCAGTCAAGACGGCCGATTCGCCAATTGGATGCGGCTGGCGCGCATGCTAAAACACCGTCTCGCTTGCCGGAGTCCCATGAGCCCCGCCATCCAGACTTGCGCGCTGATCTCGCGCTACGCCGATACGCGTGTCCTCGAGAGCGTGCAATTGCTCGCCGAGCACCTGCAGGCGCGCCGCATCGAGGTGCTGCTGCCGGCCGATGATTCCGAACTTGCGCCGGAGATCGGCCAGCTGCCCGGCGTCAGCGTGCTGCCGGAAGAAGAGCTGGCGCGGCGAGCCGATCTCGTGGTCGCGATCGGCGGCGACGGCACCCTGCTCTACGCGGCGGGCCTGGTGGCGGAGCGCGCCACGCCGCTGCTAGGCATCAATCGCGGCCGTCTGGGCTTCCTGACGGATGTCCTGCCCGAAGACATGCTCGCGTCGGTCGATGCGGCCATTGCCGGCGAATGCACGGTCGATCACCGGCCGCTGCTCGGCGCCATGCTCGAGCGCCCGGATGGCGAGCGCCTCGCGGGCCTCGCGCTCAACGACGTCGTGATCCAGAAGTGGCAGACCGGCCACCTGCTCGATTTCGAAACCATCATCAACGGCCGCTACGTCAACACGCACGGCGGCGACGGGCTGGTGGTCGCGACCGCGACCGGCTCGACCGCCTACGCGCTCTCCTGCGGCGGTCCGATCGTCGAGCCGCAGCTCGATGTGCTGGTCGTCGCGCCGATCTGCCCGCATACCCTGTCCGACCGGCCGATCGTCGTCTCGGGTCGGTCGCAGGTCGAGGTGCGGCTGGTCGATCGCCCCGATACGCGTGGCGAGGTCACCTGCGACGGCCGCGCGCTGGGTGCGTTCAATCCGGGCGACAGGCTCAAGATCGGCCCCTCCGCGCACCGGATCACGCTGCTGCACCCGGCCGGCTACGACTACTTCCGCCTGCTGCGCTCGAAGCTGAACTGGGGCCGGCGCAGCTTCGAACCACCGCGCTGAGACCGCCATGCTGCAACACCTGCACATTCGCAATCTCGCCATCGTCGACTCGGTCGAGATCGACCTCGCCACTGGCCTGACCGTACTGACCGGCGAAACCGGCGCCGGCAAGTCCATCGTCGTCGATGCGCTGCAGCTCGCCACCGGCGGTCGCGGCGGCGCTGAGTTCGTCCGTCATGGCGCCGAACGCGCCGAGGTCGTGGCGACCTTCGAACTGGCGGCAACGCCGGCCGAACTGCGGGCGCTGCTCGACGAGCAGGCGATCGACGCCGGCGACGAACTCGTGCTGCGGCGCGTGGTCACGGCGGATGGCAAGTCGCGCGGCTACCTGAACGGCCAGCAGGTTCCGCTGACGGTGCTGCGCGCCGCGGGCGAGCACCTGGTCGACATCCACGGCCAGCATGAATTCCAGTCACTGACCCGCGCAGCCGCGCAGCGCCAGCAGCTCGACGGCTTCGGCGGCCTGCAGGCCCTCGCCGGCGAGGTGGAAAGCGCGCACCGCGCCGCGCAGCGCGCGCGTGAGCAGCGCGATGCCCTGCTCGCGCAGGCAGCCGACCGCGAGGCGAAGCTCGAGCTGCTGCGCTACCAGGTCGGCGAACTTGACGCGCTGCAGCTTGCGCTTGGCGAAGTGCCGGAGCTGATCGCCGAGCAGTCACGGCTCGCGAATCACGGCCGGCTGCTGCAGGCGACGCGCGCGGCGCTGGAGCTGGCCTACGACGCCGAAGGCGACAGCGCCTACGGCATCGCGAGTCGCGCACTCGCGCAGCTGCGCACGGCGGCCGGCCTCGATGCGCGCCTCGGCGAGATCGTGCCGCTGGTCGACGACGCAACCATCCGCCTCGCGGAAGCCGGCCGCGAGCTGACTCGCTATCTCGACGGGCTCGACCTCGACCCCGCGCGACAGGAGTTCGTCGAGCAGCGCCTGGCCACGGTCGAGCAACTGGCGCGCAAGCATCGCGTCACGCCCGATGCGTTGGCCGCGCGCGCGACCGAGCTTGCTGCCGAACTCGCGCAGCTCGAGCAGTTCGCCACCAGCGTCGATGCCCTCGAAGCCACCCATCGCGCTGCCGTCGAGCGCTGGCGCGAACTCGCGCTGCAGCTGTCGACCGCACGCGCCAGCGCCGCGGAACGCCTCGCGAAGGCGATCAGCACGCGCATGCAGACCCTCGGCATGTCGGGCGGGCGGTTCAAAATCGCGATCACCCGCGCCGAGCTCGCCGCGAATGGCACGGCGGCCGGCGGCCTGGACCAGGTCGAGTACCTCGTGTCTGCCAACCCCGGCCAGCCGCTGCGACCGATCGCCAAGGTGGCCTCGGGCGGCGAGTTGTCGCGCCTGTCACTCGCCGTGCAGGTCGCAGCGAGCGCCGGAGCGCGCCGCTGCATGGTGTTCGATGAAGTCGACTCCGGCGTCGGCGGCGCCGTCGCCGAGATCGTCGGACGCGAGCTCGCGGCGCTGGGCGAGGTCGCGCAGGTGTTGTGCGTGACCCACCTGCCACAGGTCGCGGCGCAGGGCAGCCAGCACCTGCGCGTCGCCAAACTCACCGACGGGCGCAATACGCGCACCACGGTCACGCGCCTCGGGGCCGACGAACGGGTCGAGGAAGTGGCGCGGATGCTGGGTGGCGTCGACGTGACGCAGAAGGCGCGCGAGCATGCCGGTGAGATGCTGCAGGCCAGGCTCGGCAACGCCGAGCCCCGCGAACGCGGCCCGCGCAACGGCCCCAGCGTGGCCCGCAGCAGCGGCCGCTCGCGTCGCTAGACTGTCAGACCCTACGCTGTCAGACCGTCGGCTGTCAGACCGTCGGCTGTCAGACCGTCGGCTGTCAGACCGGCGTCACGAGACGCCGCGGGCCTTGTCGCGGTGGGCACACTCGGACTTGCGGCAATGCCCGTACATCACGAGCGCGTGATGGCGGATCTCGAAACCGAGGCGCGCGGCGACCGCATCCTGCCGCTCCTCGATGCCGGCATCGACGAACTCCTCGACCCGGCCGCAGTCGAGGCAGACGATGTGGTCGTGGTGGGCGCCCTGGTTCAGTTCGAAGACGGCCTGCCCGTCCTCGAAATGGTGCCGCGTCACGAGGCCGGCGGTCTCGAACTGGGTCAGCACGCGATACACGGTAGCGAGGCCGATATCCTCGCGGGATTCGATCAACTGCTTGTAGATGTCCTCGGCGGACAGGTGACGCAGCGCGCTGCCCTCGAGTATGTCGAGGATCTTCAATCGCGGCAGCGTGACTTTCAGCCCTGCCTTGCGTAGATCCTTGCCTTCCACGTGCCTGCCCACCGGTTCGGGTATGATTCTTCGCCATTATGGTCCAAACAGCGCCCCTGCCTCCACCCGGATTGCATGCCCCGCGACTGCTCGTCGCGCTTGCCGCCGTGCTGGCCACCGTCATCCTCACCAGCGGCTGTGTCTATCGGGTCGCGGTCCAGCAGGGCAACTTCCTCGACCCCCGACAGGTCTCGCAGCTGCAGGATGGCATGACGCGCTCGCAGGTGCGCTTCCTGCTGGGCACGCCGATGCTGCCGGATGCGTTCGACAACGATCGCTGGGACTACGTCTACTACCTCAAGATGGGAAGGGGCGGCGAGACGGAACAGCGGCGTCTCACGGTGTTCTTCACGGATGATCGTGTCGCCCGCATCGAGAACG
>CAZPJE010000359.1:0-3387 GCA_964586725.1 uncultured Steroidobacteraceae bacterium
CGGCCAGTCCAGCGCCTGACCCAGCAGTTGCGTCGCGAGCGAGCGCTCGCCGACGTCGCGCATCACGCGGTAATGGACCTGCCACTCGCTCCAGGCACGGCGGTTCGCGGCAAGCGTCAGCTCGTCCTCCGCCCCGCCTGCGCAGTAGCCGCGCACGCCGGCCGGCAGGCGCGCGAGCGCGCTGCGCTCGAAGTCATCGAGATTGATCAGCTCGTTCACGCCAGCAGCGCGCGCAGGCGTTCACGCAGCGGCGCGAGTGCCGCTGCGTCGAAGCGCGGCGCAGCGGCCCAGTCGTAGGCCCAGGGATGCGCGGTGCGCAGCGCCGCGGCCTCGTCGGCATAGCGCGGCACGAGGTGCGCATGCAGCGCCGGCTCGACGTTGCCATACATCGCGTAGTTGATCCGCACCGCGCCCGTCGCCGCGAGCAGCGCATCGCCGAGGCGCGCAAGGTCGTCGAGGAATACAGCGCGCTGCGCGACCGGCATCGCGTTCAGGTGCGGCACGACGGGATCGGGCAGCAGCAGGCAGTAGCCGCGCAGGAACTGCTGCTCGCCGAACACCGCCCAGCCGGATGGCAGCCGCGCGATCGCCGTCGGGTCGGCCTGCGCGCGCAGCGCTGCGACGCGCCGGTGGATTGCGGTGTCGGTTGGCGCGCTCATCGCGGCTCGTGGCGCGTCAGCACCCAGCGCCCGTCGAGCTGCGGGTCGCGCCGGCGCTGCACTGCGAACGGCACGCGGTCGAGCTGGGCACAGGCGTCGAAGTCGGTCTCCGGCGCCCAGGTCAGCGCCGGGTCGAAGAACTTCCGCGCCGCCGGCGCAGCCCGCAGCTGCTCGCGCAGCGCGGACTCCGACTGCGCCGCGGGCACGGCACCGGATGCGTCGAGCCGCGCCGCGAGCCATTCGGCGCACAGGTCGTCCTCGACGCAACGTTCGCGCGCCTGATGCCCCATCGCGACGATCCAGACCTCCGCGGGCGCGAGCGCGCGCACCGCGGCAATGGTGGCGCCGAGATTCACGAATGCGCCGGTGAACACGACCTCGGCCGCCGCGCCCTCGAGGCCCTGCGTGCCGGCATGCGTCGTGTGGATCAGCGTGCGGCCCGCCAGCGGCAGCGCGCGCACCTCGGTGGGCGAGTTGCCGGCATCGAAGCCGGGCAGCGGCTGCCCGTAACGCTCGCCGATCAGCCACGCATCGGGCAGCGCGCGCTTCAGGGCGTAGGCGGCCTCGACGTCCGCGACCGGCACGATGCGCGCCGCGCCCGCCGCGAGCGCATGCGCGGCCACGCTGCAGCAACGGAACACGTCGATGACGATGGCGACGCCGCGGCTGGCCTGGGCGCCAGTGACGTGATGGACGACCTCGATCCGCATGCGCGTGACGTTAGCACGGCGCCAGCGGCGCGCGCGCCGCTACAATAGGCCATGCTTCGATGCCTGCCCGCTGCCGCGCTCGCGCTGGCCCTGCTCTGCCCGCCCGCAACCGCCACTGCAACGGCAACCGATACCGCCACCGCGACCACGGCGCCGCGCTGGTTCAACGGCACCCAGCTGACGCGTCCGGCCGTCAACCTGCTGGCGGAGATGCGCGCCGCGGAGAGCCGCGGCCTCGACTCGCGCGACTACCGCGGCAACGAGCTCGCGGCCGCGATCGCCGCGCTGTCGCCGCGCGCCGAAGCCGCGACGATCGCGCGCCTCGACGCGGCGTTTGGCGCGAGCGCCGCCCGCTTCGTCGCAGACCTGCACGCGGGCCGCGTGGCGCCGCGCGCCGCGGGTCACGATCTGGCAGTGCCGCATGCGGCGCTCGATGTCGACGTCGCGCTGGTGGCGCTGGCCGGCAGCGGCGACACGCAGGCGGTGCTGGATGATTGGGAACCCGGACTGCGGCATTACGCGCTGCTGAAACAGGCGTTGAACCGTTATCGCGAGCTCGCGCTCGAACCAGGGCTCACGGAGCTGCCTGCGCTGCCTGCGCGCAGCGTGAAGCCCGGCGAGCCCTATGCCGGCATGCCCGCGCTGCGACGACTGCTGCGGGAACTCGGCGATCTGACGGCGCCCCCGCCCGCCTCTGCAGAGCTCGCGACGCTCGACCCGGACAGCGTCAGCGCGCTGCAGCGCTTCCAGCGCCGCCACGGCCTGGATGCCGACGGCGCCCTCGGCCGCGCCACCTGGCTGGCACTGACGCGCCCGCTCGGCGAGCGCGTCCGCGAGATCGAGCTGTCGCTGGAGCGCGCGCGCTGGCTGCCGCCGCGCCTCGACTCGGCGCCGATCATCGTCAACATCCCGCAGTTCCGCCTGTTCGCGTTCTACACGCCGGAGGATCGCGAGGACGCGATGCTGCAGATGAACGTCATCGTCGGCCGCACCTTCCCCGACCAGAACACGCCCGTGTTCGCCGCCGACATGCGCTACGTCGTGTTCCGGCCGTACTGGGACGTGCCGCCGTCGATCATGCGCAAGGAATACCTCGACCGCCTGCGCGCGGATCCGGACTGGGCCACCCGCAACGGCTACGAGATCGTCGCCGGCCCCGGTGACGACGCGCGCCCGGTCGCGCCGTCAGCCGACAGCGTCGAGGCGCTCGCGACCGGTGCCCTGCGGCTGCGCCAGCAGCCCGGGCCGGCGAATGCGCTCGGGCTCGCCAAGTTCATGTTCCCGAATCGCCACAACGTCTACCTGCACGGCACGCCGGCGCAGTCCCTGTTCGCGGCCACCCGACGCGCGTTCAGCCACGGCTGCATCCGCGTCGAAGATCCGCTGCGGCTCGCCGAGTTCGTGCTGCGCAACGAGCCCGCCTGGACCCGCGACGCGATCATCGCCGCGCAGCGGGGATCAGCCCCGGTGAGGGTCAATCTCGCGCAGCCGATCCGGGTCATGATCCTGTACGCCACGGCGCTGGCCACGGAAGGGGGCGAAGTCCTGTTCTTCGACGACTTGTACGGGCATGACGCCCGCCTGCTGCGGCAACTGCGCGCGCGCAAGCCGCTGCCGCCGGTCGCGGCCGCACGCTGAAGCGTGCTCAGCCCGCCCAGGCACGCACGCGCCCGGTGTCGAGGTGGACGAAGTCGGAGCTGCGGTAATAGCCGACGCCGCCGCGTCCCGTGGCCAGCGCGAGATCGCGCAGCGTCGCGCAGGAGACGCCCTTCAGCCTGACGTCGATCGCGCGGCCCTGCATGTGCAGGCTGCGCTTGGCAACGCCGCCGCTGGCCGAGGCGAGCCGGTCGTTGGTCTGCGGCGAACGGTAGCCGGAGATGATCTCGTAGCGCGGCTCGACGCCAGCCGCAGCCGCAAGATCGGCGAGCTGGTCGAACAGCGGGCGGTCGATCGGATGCGACTCCTGCGCGCGGTGGTCACGCAGCAGCCAGTCCAGCCGGTCGATCGCCGCCGTGACA
>CAZPJE010000360.1:0-2813 GCA_964586725.1 uncultured Steroidobacteraceae bacterium
CTGACCTTCAGCGCATCGGTGAACTCGTAGGTCGCGCCGAAGAACACACCCTTGGTCTCGACCTCGTTCTTGCCGGCGCTGCTGGTGGCGTTGCGCGGGCCAAGGGCCGTGCGCAGTTCGCCGCCCAGGTTGATCAGATCGTTCCAGATGTTGGTCTTGAGGTAGCTGATGCCGAAGATGCCGCTGAAGGGGCCTTCGTTGTCGTACGCGAGTCGGACCTCCTGCGAGAAGTCATAAGTCTCGCGCTCCACCATGAACGGGAAATCCCAGTAGAGGAGCAGGTTGGGATTGGCACCGCCGGGATTACCGGCGGCCCCTAGCACCGTGTTGCTGAGCGCGCGCGAATCGTAGTTGTCGAGGTCCTGGATCTGGCTGTAGAACTCGGCGTTCAGACCGCTCAGCGAGGACAGCGTGAAACCGCTGTCGCCGAATTCGTAGTCGATGTTCAGGTGCGCGTGCTGATAGGTCCGCACCAGCCCGAAGTCCTTGGCGCCGTCGCCCGGTGACACGACGCGCTGTCGTGGGTCCGCCACGGAATTGGCAAGCAGGTTCGCCGGAAGGGTCGTGTTCTGCGCGGGCGTGCGGGCGCTGAGGCCCGGCACTGCGCCGCAGATGAACGGCCGGGACACGCGCGGCTCGTTGGCCAGACGACCGAGCGTGAAGCCGCTCAGCGTACAGTTGGACTGGTTCTCGAGAATGATCGTGCCCGCCGAGCTGCCACTCGCCGCGGGGTAATTGACGACGCCATTGTTGGCGCGCATCTCGAAGGCCGAGATCAGGCCCTGCGCCGGAGCGCCGTCGTCGTCCTCGGAATGCAGCAGGAACAGCTTGGCCGACAGGTTCTCGACTGGTCTGGCGGTCAGCAGCAGGCTGACCGTCTGGGTCTGCTGGTCACCGAGCGTCTCGCCCGGATTCGCGGCGTTCTGGTACGAGCCATCCTTGCGGAAGTACTTGGCGTTGAGACGGAAGCCGAACTTCTCGCCGAGCGGCCCATGCACCGAGCCCGTGAAGTCGAGGTTGCTGCGGTTGCCGCCCATCAGCAGCAAGCTGCCGCCGAACACATCGCCCGGGTCCTTGTTGACCACGTTGATGGCGCCGGCAAAGGTGTTGCGGCCGAAGTAGGCGGCCTGCGGTCCCTTCAGGATCTCGATGCGGGCCGGATCAGCCACGCTGGCAATCGCCGACGGCGAAGCGACCGGCACGCCGTCAATGAAAGTCGATGTCAGGGTCGACTGCGTACCCGACGGCACCATGCCGCGCAGCGTGATCTGCTGGAACGAGCGGTCACTGCGTCCCGCGCCTGCGGATGCGTTCGAAAGATTGATGCCTGGCGTGCTCTCGGCGAGCTGGTTGAACGACGTGATGCCTTTCGCCTCGAGATCGGCGGCCGTGACGGCCGTGATCGCGAGCGGCGTCTCCAGGATGCCTTCAGCGCGCTTGCGGGCCGTGACGAGGACTTCCTCCAGCCCCCCGGCGCTGTCCTGCTCCTGTGCCGTCACCACTTGTGGCGCGGACGCTAACAACGCGGCAGCAGACGCCATCGACATTAAACCTTTACGCAGAATCATCAGGTGAACCCCCCAAGCTATCGTTGTATGGATCAACGCTTGGCCCGACGATAACAGAGGGGTTCACCATCCCCGATCCAATATTGAAATCACTTCAGCGAACGCGGCGTCGGTCCGGTCCCAACTGCGCGACTCACCGGCCAAGCAGCCCGCAGTGTTGCTGGAAAGAAACGTCGAGCACCACAGCGTGCTCAATCAGGCCAGCACGCCCGGAACGCCAGATGCGCGTCGCGATCTACGATGCGGCTGTCGTTGCCGGCCAGTTGTGCGGCTCGATATCCCGACCGCACATCGCGCACGCACACCAGCCGCTCGGTCACCGTGAACTGCAGGCGCCATTCCTTGACGGCGAGCACGAAGCCATCCGCGACGGGCCTGATTCTGCGATACGGATGCGGTTGCGGCCCGAGCGCAAGCGTTGCAGCGGCGCGCTGCGCCAGCGGCAGGCCCGTGCGCGCCTCCACCCAGGCAGCCTGCTGCGCAGCCTGCGGCGCCCACTCCACGCGCCAGGCCTCGCGCGGGTCCGCCGCCTGCGGCGCATCCTCGAGCCAGCCACTGCGCGCCGTGGCGATCGCATCGGTGTAGGCGACATAGGGCTTGATGTCGAGCACGGGCGTGCCGTCGAGCATGTCGACGTCGCGGATGTGCAGCGTCAGCCCCTCGATGCGCTCGAGTCGCACGGCCGACAGCCCGAGCGGGTTGGGCCGGTGCGGCGAGCGCGTCGCGAACACGCCCTTGCGGCCGCTGCGACTGCGCGGCGGCAGCACCTTGGGTCGCCAGTCCGGATTGCGATCGAACCAGAACAGCACCCAGATGTACTCCCAGCCATCGAGGTCCGCGAGCGCGTGCTCGAAGTGCCGCCCGGGCAGCAGCTCGATCAGGCCTGCCTCGCCGCGCGCGGCCCGCGGCTGGCGCGCGGCCTCGACCCGCGTCGCGAGCGCCGCGCGCACGTAGCCGATCGGCTGCAGCGTCAGCGGCGCGGGCGCGGCGACCGACGCGGCGGCGGGACTGTCTTGATCCGGGAGCGTCATGTGCGCGCGAGAATAGCGCAGCGCCGGCACCCGCTCGACTCTCAGGGCGGCGTTGAGCGCGGCCGCGGAATTTCCTGCTGGTGGCGCGCGCGCGCCGCCGCTAACGTAGGGGCATGAAAACCCTGCTCGTGGCCTTCTCGATCGTGGTCTGGACTCTCTGCTGCGGCGCGGCGTGGCTGCTGCTCGAGCCGACGATCGCGTTCCTGCAGGCGAA
>CAZPJE010000361.1:0-4868 GCA_964586725.1 uncultured Steroidobacteraceae bacterium
CTATCGTGGCAAGCGCGTGATCGAAAAGCCTGTCGAGGACGAGGCCGCGCAGTAGCGCGACCGCGCCACGGCGTCCGGGCGCTCCCGTCCGGGCGCCTCCCGGACGTTCGCTGTCCGTGATTACCCTGTCCGTCGATGCGATGAGCGGCGACGCGGGCCCGCAGCAATGCGTGCCCGGCGCGCTGCTCGCGCTCGCCTCCGATGCGTCGCTGCGGCTGCTGCTGGTCGGCCAGCCGGACGTCCTCGCGCCGCTGCTCGAGGCCGCGCTCGCCTCGCAGGGCCAGGCAGCGGCCCTGCGGCCGCGGGTCGAGATCGTGCCGGCGGAGGAAGTCGTCGGCATGGAAGAGTCGGCGCGTGACGCGATCCGGCGCCGCAAGCACTCCTCGATGCGCATCGCGATCGATCTCGTCCACGAGGGTCGCGCCGCGGGCGCCGTCAGTTCCGGCAACACGGGCGCGCTCACCGCGATTTCGCATTTCGTCCTGAAGTGCCTGCCGCAGGTCGAGCGCGCGCCGATCATGTCGGCCATCCCCGCGCGCGACGGCTTCACCCAGCTGCTCGATCTCGGCGCGAACACGCGCGCCACGCCGCTGCAGTTGCTGCAGTTCGCGCTGATGGGCGCCATCGTCGCGCGCGACGTGCACGCCATCGAGATGCCGCGCGTCGGTCTTCTGAACATCGGCACCGAAGAAATCAAGGGTCACGAACTGGTGCAGGAAGCGCATGCGCTGATCCGCGCGCGCGCCGATGCGAGCGGTGCGCCGTTCCGCTACCTGGG
This sequence comes from uncultured Steroidobacteraceae bacterium, assembly GCA_964586725.1. Taxonomy (GTDB): domain Bacteria; phylum Pseudomonadota; class Gammaproteobacteria; order Steroidobacterales; family Steroidobacteraceae; genus UBA964. The sequence continues at coordinate 779 of CAZPJE010000361.1, forward strand.
CTTTGCCGAAGGCAACGACATCTTCGGCGGCGGCTTCGACGTCATCGTCACCGACGGCTTCACCGGCAACGTGGCGCTGAAGACGATGGAAGGCCTGGCCGATCTCGTCGGACACCGGCTGCGCGCCGAGTTCAGCGCCGGCCTCGGCAGCCGGTTCGCCGCGCTGATCGCGAGGCCCGTCCTGCGGCGCGTCGCTCGGTCACTCGACCCGCGCCGCTACAACGGCGCAGTCATGGTCGGGCTCACGGCGGTCGTGGTAAAAAGCCATGGCCGAGCCGATGCGCTCGCGTTCGCGCAGGCGATTGCTCTCGCCGCGCAGGCCGTGCGACGCGGACTGATCGGTCACGTCGCGCAATCGCTGACAGAGGTTCACGCTTGAAGTATTCCCGCATCGCCGGCACGGGCAGCTACCTGCCCGAACGTATCCTGACCAATGCCGAACTCGAGAAGCTGGTCGACACGACGGATGAGTGGATCCGCGATCGCACGGGCATCGAGCGGCGCCACATCGCTGCCGAGGGGCAGACCACCGTCGACCTCGCCGAGCAGGCCGCGCGGCGCGCACTCGAGGCCGCCGGCAAGCGCCCCGAGGACGTCGACCTGATCGTCTTCGGCACGACGACGCCCGACCTCGTGTTCCCGAACTGCGGCGCGCTCCTGCAGGCGCGGCTCGGCATCCATGGCTGTCCGGCGCTCGGGCTCGAGGCCGCCTGCAGCGGCTTCATCTTCGCGCTGTCGGTCGCCGACAAGTTCGTGCGACTCGGCGAGGCGAAGTGCGCGCTCGTGATCGGCGCCGAGACGCTGTCGCGCATCCTCGACTGGACCGATCGCAACACGGCCGTGCTGTTTGGCGACGGCGCCGGTGCCGTCGTGCTGACGCCGTCGGACGAGCCCGGCATCCTCTCGACGCATCTGCATACCGAAGGCTCGCATTCGGGCCTGCTGAATTGTCCCGTCGGCGTCTCGGCGGGCTTCAAGCCCGAGGCCGACGGGCGCGTGCCGATGTTCATCCGCATGGTCGGCAACGAGGTCTTCAAGATTGCCGTCCGCTCGCTCGGTTCCATCGTCGATGAGACGCTCGCGGCCAACGGACTCGACAAGTCGGCGCTCGATTGGCTGATCCCGCACCAGGCCAACATCCGCATCATCCAGGCCACTGCGAAGAAGCTCGACATGCCGCTGGAGCGCGTGATCCTGACGGTGCAGGACCACGGCAACACGTCGGCCGCGTCGGTGCCGATGGCGCTCGATGTCGGTGTTCGCGACGGACGTATCAAGCGCGGCGAGTTGCTGCTGCTCGAGGCGTTCGGCGGCGGGATCACGTGGGGGTCGGCGTTGATCCGGTTTTAGGGCGAGCGCTTGTCGCGCTGCCGCGAAGGCGGGCGCGCCAAAGCGATCAGAGGGGAGCGACGCCCGATCGATGTCGTGCAGGGCCATCCTGCCTGCCCGAGTGCACGTTGATCTGCACCCCAAAAAGAAAACGCCGCGCATTGCGCGGCGTTTCCCGTTTGCGACCGAGCCTCGCGGCCCGCTCGCAGACCGTCTGCCTTACTTGGAGATCGAGCGACGGAACATCCGGTCGATCTTCTCGTTCGTGGCATCGCAGCAGCTCTGGCTGGCCTGCGCGGCCGCGAGGGCCTGGTTGGCAGCGCTCTGCGCGCCGCTGGCGGCCTGCGAGGCCGACGAGGCGGCGGAGTTCGCCGAGTCTGCAGCGCTCTTCGCGGCAGAGACCTGCGACTGCAGGCTGGCGACTTCTGACTTCAGGCTGTCGACCTGCGCCTGCAGCGGCTTGAGGTCGGTGCAGCCCGCGAGCGCAGCGACGGCAGCCACGGCGGCGACTTTGACGAAAAGGGTGCTCTTCATGATTCTGATTCCTCTTGGGATAAGATTTTCAGCGCCACAATGTACCCTCCACGATCCACTGTCGCGCCGTGCCGCAACTGCAACAAATCCCCAGCGCGAATGCAACCCCAACTTGTACGTACTGTCTGTGCGCTGCGACAACCGAGTCCTTCTGCGCAACGTGCTGCGAGCAGGTCGGTGCGGCCATGCGGTGACTGGACGAGGACGGCGTCAGCATGCGCGCGGCGCAGCGCTTGATTCCGGTAGTGGCGTTGGCCGACTGAGCCAGACACTGGGCGAACATTGCAGCGAAGTGACGGGCGTCGATTCTTCCTCGACGCTGGTCGAGGCGCCCACCCGCTATCGCATCACGCTGCTGCGCGCTGTTCGCGTGCGCTCAGGCGCGGATCGCGACGATCCAGAATTCCTTGCGCAGATGCAGTGCTTCCGCGAGCCACTGGCCGAGCGCGCGCAGCGGTGCAAACAGCAGCTGTGCGAACCGCGCCAGTGGTTCTGCGCCGGGCTGGATCAGCATCGGATGCACGCGCACCGTGCGGAAGCCGCACTCCTGCAGCAGTTGCGTCAGCGTGCGCGGTTCGTAATAGACGAAGTGTTCGGTGCCGCCGCGTTCGGGCAGGTAGAAGCCGCTGGTCGCGGGATTGCGCTGCGCCTTGTGGTAGCGCGCGTCGGGAATCGCGATGAACAGCGCGCCGCCCGGGCGCAGCACGCGCCGCACTTCGGCCAGCGCGCGGCGTGGATCGGGCGTGTGCTCGAGCACGTGCTTCATCGTGACGATGGCGAACTCGGCGTCGGCGAACGGCAGGGCGTCGAGCGTGCCGCGCTCGGCGCGAAAGCCGAGCTTGCGGCATTGTTCGACGGCGTATTCGCTGACATCGGTGCCGGCCGCAGGCAGGCCGAGCGAGGCGGCTGCCTCGAGCGCATAGCCCATCGAGCAGCCGACATCGAGCAGCGGTCCGGGTGTCGTGTGCGCGAGCGCGTCCTGGATCTGGTGGCGTGACTTTGCGATGCGCCGCAGGCGCCGTCGACCGTAGCCGGCCGAGGTGAAGTAGTCCTCGGCGTACAGCGCTTCCGTGGTCGTCGCGGGCAGTTCGCGGTGCTTGTAGATCAGGCCGCAGGCGCAGCGCACCCACTGCATCGCGGGGAAGCGCACCAGCTCGCGCCGCTCGCTGCCGTGGCACAGCGGGCAGGTGGCGATGACGACGGGCAGGTTGTCGGGCGAGGGAGCGGCTGTGGACATGGTGCGATGCTAGCAAGTCGTCCGGCGGTTGCAGGGACTTGCGACTGGATAAAAGAACAGGTACTGTACGAATCACCAGACACGGAGTGAATCGATGTCAGACCTGACCCCCCGCCAGACCGAAATCCTCCGCCTCATCCAGCGAGCCATTGCGGAAACCGGCATGCCGCCCACGCGGGCAGAAATTGCGCAAGAGCTCGGGTTCAAGTCCGCCAATGCAGCCGAGGAGCATCTGCGTGCGCTCGCCCGTAAAGGGGTGATTGCGCTCGTGCCGGGCGCCTCGCGAGGCATCAAACTCAAGGACACCATCCGCGAGCAGATGAGCCTGCCGCTCATTGGCCGCGTCGCCGCGGGCCGGCCCATCCTCGCCGAAGAGAACATCGAGTCGCGTTTCAACATCGACCCGGATATTTTTTCGCCGCGGCCGCATTACCTGCTCAAGGTCGTCGGCATGTCGATGAAGGATGCCGGCATCCTCGATGGTGATCTCGTCGCCGTGCACCGCACGGCCGATGTCCGCAACCGCCAGATCATCGTCGCGCGGCTCGAGAACGAAGTCACCGTGAAGCGCTACAAGCAGGATGGCTCCACGGTCTGGCTGCTGCCCGAGAACCCCGACTTCGAGCCCATCAAGGTCAACATGCGCGAGTCGGTGTCGGGCGAGGCGCCGCTGATCATCGAAGGCGTCGTCGTCGGCGTATTGCGTCGTGGTGGCAAGACTTCCACCGGGCTCATGTAACGCCACTGTCTGCCGCGCACGCTGGAGTCGAACGCATGCCTTCGAATCGCCACATCACGCTGTTCCATTCGCCACAGACCCGCTCTCTGGCGGTGCTGATGCTGCTCGAGGAACTGCAGGCCGACTACGAGTTGCACGTGCTGAACATGAAGGCCGGCGAGCAACGCCAGCCTGCGTATCTGGCCGTCAATCCGCTCGGCAAGGTGCCCGCCATCCTCCACGGCGGCACACTGGTCACGGAGCAGGTGGCC
>CAZPJE010000362.1:0-24469 GCA_964586725.1 uncultured Steroidobacteraceae bacterium
CTCGAGGTCGCCGCGACCTGCCGTGAGCTCGGCGTCGAGGTCACGGTGCTCGAGATGGCGGACCGCGTCATGAGCCGCGTCGTCTGCGAACCCGTCTCGCGCTACTACGAAGCCGAGCACGCCCGGCACGGCGTCGACATCGTGCTGCAGACGCGGTTGCAGGAGTTCATCGACGACGGCGCCGGTCGCGTCCGCGCCGTGCTGTGCGAGGATGGCAGCGAGTACCCGGCGGACTTCGTCGTGGTCGGCATCGGGGTGCTCGCCGAGGACCAGCTCGCGCGCGACGCGGGCCTAGAATGCGGCAACGGCATCGTGGTCGACGCACACTGCCGCAGCTCGGATGCCGACATCTACGCGATCGGCGACTGCAGCTTCCACCCCAGCCAGCGCTACGGGACGCGGCTGCGGCTCGAATCGGTCGACAATGCCTTCGAGCAGGCCAACACCGCGGCGCTCAACATCCTGGGCACGCCCACCGTGCACGACAAGGTGCCGTGGTTCTGGTCGGATCAGTATCACCACAAGCTGCTGATCGTCGGCCTGTCGCAGGGGCACGATCAGGTCGTGCTGCGCGGCCACCCGACCGCGCACTCGTTCTCGGCCTGTTACCTGCGCGGGGGCGAGCTGATCGCGATCGACACCGTCAACAACGCCAAGGACCAGATGGCGGCCCGCAAGCTGATCGCCGCCCGCACGCGGCCGGACCCGGCCAAGCTCGCCGATCCCGGCATCGCGCTGAAGGATTGCGTCTAGCGCGGCTTGGCCCGCTAGACGCGGGCCGGCGCAGCGACGACCGGCAGCTGCGGATACGGCCCCATGCGCAGCAGCAGCACGGCCGAGACGACGAAGAAGCCGACGTAGACCCACAAGGCCGGGGCATGCGACCCGAGGCGGTCATAGACCATGTTGGTGACCAGCACCGCGGTGCCCGACCCGAGGGTCCAGGCGGCGTACTGCCAGCCATAGTTCTCGGCGTAGGCGCGGTTGCCGAAATAGCGCGTGATCAGCACGGCGACCACGTCGAGCTCCGCGCCCGCGGCAAGACCGATGCAGACCGCCGCGGTCACCGCCAGCGGGCCCTGCGCGCCGGTTGCGAGCAGGATCACGCCGATGATCGGGAAGACCAGGATCGCGGCCGCGACGAACGGCGCGAAGATCCGATCCATCAGGAAGCCCGCGAACGCGCGCCCGACGATCAGCGCGAGCCCGAGCGCCCCGAGCACCACCGCCGCCTCTTCCGCCGGCACGCCGCTCGCGCGCAGGATCGGCACCAGCGGGATCATCACGCCGCCGATGCCGAACGACAGCAGCAGGAACGCGAACAGCATCTGCCAGAAGCGCGGCAGGCGGCGCGTTTCGACGGCGGTGTAGCCGAGCAGCGGCGGCGGCGTGACCGGGGCATCCGCGGCGGCGCTCGTCGCCTGCACGCGTTCGCCGTCGGGACCGAGCCCGACGTCCGAAGGATCGTCGCGCAGCTTCCACAGGACCAGCGGCAGCGTGACCACCAGCGACAGCAGCCCGAGCCCGACGTAGGCACCGCGCCAGCCGACGGCGCCGATCAGAAACTGCGTGCCGGATGCGAGCACCGCACCGCCGATGCCGATGCCCGCCAGCGCGGCACCGAACGCCTGGCCGCGGCGCCGATCGAACCAGCGCGCGACGACGCGCGAGTACGCGACCGACGAGGTGCCCGCGCCGATCAGCGGCATCAGCGCGAACACACCGTAGAAATGCCACAGGTTGGGCGTCAGCCAGTACAGCGAAATAAGCGCCAGCGCGAACAGCACGACGCAGACGATGGCCCAGCGCCGCACGCCGTCGCGGTCGAACAGCTTGCCGATATACAGCGACGAGATCACGGTGACGATCGTGCCGACGATGATCACGATCGAGTACTCGGTCTGGCTCCAGCCGAACTCCTGCGTGATCGGCCCCTGGAAGATGCCGACCGCGAACAGGTTGACCGAGGCGATGCCCGTCGCGAGCCCGGTCATCACGGTGGCGATCACGCCCCGCGTGCCGCCCGGCAACGGCGCCAGCACGACGGCGGCGATGGCGAGGGCCACCATCGCATTGAAGAACAGCGGGGGCACGAGGAAGGCCCCGACGAACAGCAGCGCCGCGACGAGCAGCACCCATGGATTGAAGACCAGACGCGGTGCGTCTTCTGGATGAGTCAAGGTTTCTCCCCGGGCGTGGCCCGGGCGCCGCGCGGACTAGGCGCGCACGCGGTGTCGGGCTATCTTGTCCTCTGTGGGATCATCATAGCGGCAGGAGGCCCCGGATGTCCGCAAGCCGGATTTGGCGCCTGGCTCTGATGTTGGGGCTGGCCATGCAAACAATGACATCCGCTGCTGCCCAGTCGCGTCCGTTCGCGATCGCCATCCATGGCGGCGCGGGCACGATCGAACGCAACCGGCTCGCCCCCGAGCAGGACCTCGAGTTCCGCAAATCGCTCGAGATCGCGATGGAAGCCGGTTACGCCGTGCTCGAGCGCGGGGGCTCCAGCCTCGATGCCGTGACGGCAGCCGTGCGCATCCTCGAGGATGACCCGCTGTTCAACGCCGGTCGCGGCGCGGTGCTGACGCACGATGGCCGCGCCGAGCTCGATGCTTCGATCATGGACGGCCGCACGCTGCGCGCCGGCGCGGTGACGGGGCTGCGCCGCGTCCGCAATCCGATCGAACTCGCGCGCCGCGTCATGGAACAGTCGCCGCACGTCATGCTGTCCGGCGAAGGCGCCGAAGAGTACGCGCTCGAGCAGAAGCTCGAGTTCGTGCCGAACAGCTGGTTCATCACGCCGCGGCGCCGCGCCGAGCTCGAGCGCTTGCAGGCCGGCCGGCCTGCGCCCGCGAACGACCTCGTCGGCATGGGCACCGTCGGCGCGGTCGCGCTCGATGCGGCCGGCAATCTCGCCGCGGCGACCTCGACCGGCGGCATGACCAACAAGCGCTGGGGGCGGATCGGCGATTCGCCGATCATCGGCGCCGGCACCTATGCCAGCAACGCGAGCTGCGCGGTATCGGCCACCGGGCACGGCGAGTACTTCATTCGCCATGTCGTTGCGCACGACGTCTGCAAGCTGGTCGAGTATCGCGGCTGGAGCCTCGCGAAGGCCGCGCGCGAAGTGGTGCAGGAGAAGCTCAAGCCCGCCGGCGGCGAAGGCGGCGTGATCGCCATCGACGCGCGCGGCAACGTCGCGATGGAGTTCAACAGTTCGGGGATGTTCCGCGCCATGCGCGACTCGCGCGGCAAGCGCGAAATCGCCATCTATCGCGAATGAGCAAGTGATGCCGCCCGCGCGAGGGCGGCCTTGAAGGTCTCGAACGCCAGCGGCTTGCTGAGGAAGTCGTTCATGCCGGCCGCGAGGCACTGCTGGCGGTCTTCCTCGAACGCGTTCGCGGTCATGGCCAGGATCACCGGCTGGCTCGCAAGCGGCAGGCTGCGGATGCGGCGCGTGGCCCCGAGGCCATCGAGCCGCGGCATCTGCATGTCCATCAGGATCAGGTCGTAGCCGCCGGAATGCGCCTTCTCGACCGCGTCGACGCCGTCCGTCGCGAGGTCAGCGCTGCAGCCGGCTTTCTCCAGCAGGCCGTTCGCGACCAGCTGGTTGATGGGGTTGTCCTCGACCAGCAGGATCCGCAGCTGCCGCGGATCGGCGTCGCGCACCGGGCCGTCGATCGCGGCGACGCCGGTCGAACCGACCTCGCGCAGCGGCCACTCGAGCCGGAAGGTGCTGCCGCGGCCCGGCTCGCTCGACAGCGTCAGCGAGCCGCCGAGCGCCTGCGCGATCCGCCGCGAAATCGCGAGGCCGAGGCCCGTGCCGCCATGCGTGCGGGTCGTCGAACCATCGGCCTGCAGGAACGGCTCGAAGATCCGCGCCTGCGCTTCGGGCGCGATGCCGACGCCGGTGTCCGACACCTCGCAGAACAGTTGCCGCGCGTCGGCGCCGACGCCGCCGGCCTGGCCGAGCCGTACGGCCACTGAACCTTCGCGCGTGAACTTGATCGCGTTGCCGACCAGGTTGATCAGCACCTGGCGCCAGCGCAGTTCATCGCACAACACGCTGGCGGGCAGGCCGGAATCGACGTGGATCTCGAAACCCAGCCCTTTCGCGCGCGCCTGCGGTTCGGTGATCGTGCGCACGAGTTCCAGCGCTGGTCCGAACTGCATCGGCCGCCACTCGATCTCGAGCCTGCCGGCCTCTATCTTCGAGAAATCCAGCACGTCGTTGATCAACGCAAGCAGATGTTCACCGCTGGCCTGCAGCATCGACAGGTACTGCTGCTGCGTCGCATCGAGTGATGTGTCGCGCAGCAATGCGGCGAGCCCGATTACCGCGTTCATCGGCGTGCGGATCTCGTGGCTCATCGTCGCCAGGAACTGGTCCTTGGCGCGCTGCGCGGAGTTGGCCAGGTCGAGCGCCGCTTGCAGTTCCTCGGTGCGCTGGCCGATGCGCCCCTCGAGAGCCTGCGCCAGGTTGCGCAGGGCCACGTTGCTCTCGTACAGCTCGAGGCTCTTCGCCTCGAGCAGCGCCTCGGCCTGCTTGCGCGCGGCGCGCTCGCGCTCCGCGCGCCGCAACAGGCGCGCCTCGGTGGCGTCGGCCGCGATCGTGTCAGGCAGCATGGCGCAGCGTGAAGCGCACACCCGGCCCGACGGCGTCGCGGATTACCTCGCGGCTGAGGCTCAGCGACTCGCGGTAGTGCGCGATCGCCGCGCGGATCAGCCCTTCAGCCAGGTCTTCCATGCCGCGCGGCGAGCGGTAGATCATCTCGAGCGTCGCGTCGTCCTTGCGCGTCGTGTCGAATCGCGGCACTTCTGCATCCGGATACAGCTTCACGACTTCCCGGTGCACATGCCGATCGAGGCTGGCGAGTAGATCGAACGCGGTCGGCGCGGACTCGAAGAATTGCGGATACATGACGACGAAGCGTCCGAACAGGTAGCCGCCGAAAGCGCGCACGAGATCCGGCACGGGGGTCGCTGTGCGCTCCGACAGCGCCTGCACGAGCTGCACGATCTCGCGGTGATCGTAGGTGCCGACAGCGGTGTAGACCCCGCGCGACGGCAGATCCGTGCTCTCGATCAGGTCGTCGGCCAGATCCGGCGACCAGGTCCGTTCGACCATATCGAGGAATTCTGTAAACACCATGCCTTTCATGTCGCCGCCCCGCCGGTCCGATTGTGACCTTCGCAGGCGTGTATCGGCCGCCACGGGCCGGGCTTGAGGCGCTCAGGACGCAGCGGCGAGCGGCAGCTTCGAGTCGGCCTCCTGGGCGACGCAGCGGTCGCGACCCTGGTCCTTCGCGAGGTAGAGCGTGCGGTCGGCATGACGGATCGCGGCCTCCGGCGACAGCTCGCGCGAGGGATCGACGCTGGCAACGCCGACGCTGACCGTCACGTGCGGCCGCGTCAGCGATGCGGCGTGCGGCAGGCGCCGCGCGGCGACCGCTTCGACGATGGCCCGCCCGGTTGCCTCGGCATGCGCGGCATCCGCGCCCGGCAACACCGCGATCAGTTCCTCGCCGCCGTAGCGCGCGACGACATCGCGCGGCCGGCGCGCGCATTGCCGGAACGCCGCGGCCACTTCGCGCAGGCAACTGTCGCCGGCGGGGTGGCCATAGCGGTCGTTGTAGGCCTTGAAGTGATCGATATCGAGCATGATGACCGCGACCGGCTCGCGCGACCGCGCCGCCGCGTCCCAGACGCGGCGCAACTCGGCGTCGAATGCGGCACGGTTCAGCAAACCGGTGAGCCCGTCATGGCTGGCCACCTCGGCGAGCAGCTTGCGCTCGAGGAACGCCACCCGGTTGGCATGCTCCAGCGCGTAGGAGCCGGCGCCGGCGAACAGGTTCGCGCACAGCAGCACGAACAGGCTGTAGATCGCGACCGGCGCACCGACGCCCTGCAACCACGCGGCGACCGGATACGCGAGCAGCATGAACAGGTTGGCGCGTAGCGCTGCGCGGAACGACAACCCGAGCATGAAGTAGAAGAAGAACACCGCGAGCACGAGCCGGGTCGACAGCAACGGGATCTGCGCGTCGACCGCGCCGGTCGCCATGATCACCGAGCCGACCCCGAACAGCGGCGCGCCGATCTTGATGGCCGGCAGGTAGCGCCGCTCGTAATCGGCTTCGCGCGTCAGCACGAGACACAGCAGGACGATGGGAATCTGCAGCCCGAAGCGGATCAGGTCATCGGGCAGCTGCCAGGGCTGGCCCAGCAGCGTGTGATCGAGCAACGCGAAGCTGAGCGTCGTCGCCAGCGCGAGGAAGACGGCGAGGCGCACCCGCGGCCGGGTCGCGCGATTGTGCGTCTGCCAGAACTCGCGCTCCAGCGCGGGCTCGAACCGCAGCCGCCCGAAGCCCCGGCGCAACAGCTGCGCGAACGGCGAATCGCTCGGGAATGGCACTGCGGCGTTCGGCATCCGGTCAGGGTCCGTGCGTGCGCGGCGGGGGGTCGATCTTACGGGAAGCCCCGAGGTGGGGATACCCTGCTTCAGGCCAGGTAGTCGGCGAGGTACTGCTCGAAGCTGCCGCTGCTCGCGCGCTCGACCGCCGCGGCGTCCTCCCGCGACTGGGCGGCCTCGCCGGCGAATTCCCGCAGCCGGGCTTCGTTCGGGGCGTACAGGTCCATGAAATATGTCTTGTGCGTCGCGGACATGCGCAGCGCGAGGTCGAAGAACGACTCGCCCGTGTCGCGCAGCTCGCGGATCAGTCGCGCCGACGGCGTCAGCGCGACGTCGTCCAGCTTCGCGGCCTGGGTCGCGAGCGCGGCCGCGTACGGCTTCGCAGGGTCGCCAGCGTCCAGCAGTTCGCACAGCCCCTGCATCTGGTCGAGGATTTCGCGCGCCCAGTCGAGCATCGGGTAGGAGCGGCCGTCGCGCTCGAGCATCAGCCCGGGCTCGCGTCCGCGACGCGCCACCGTGACATGATTCTGGTCGAGCCGCGCTTCCTCGCTGGCGCCGATCGACGGGCTGTCCTTGAGCAGGCACAGCGCGAGGAACGCCTCCAGGAAGCGCAGCTTGTTCTGGTTGACCCCGACCGGATCGAAGGCGCTGACGTCGAGCGCGCGCACCTCGACGTACTCGACGCCGGCGCGCTGCAGGGCGCGCGTCGGTCGCTCGCCCGAGCGCGCGACCCGCTTCGGCCGGATGAAGCTGTAGTACTCGTTCTCGATCTGCAGCAGGTTCGCGTTCAGCTGCCGGTACTGGCCATCGACCTGCACGCCCAGTTGCTCGTAGGGCGGATGGGGCGTCGAGATCGCCCGGCTGAGGTCGCGGACGTAATGCTCGAGGCTGTTGACGGACACGTTGACGCCCGCCTGGTTGCGATTGCGATAACCGAGGTCGCTCATGCGCAGGCTGGTCGCGTGCGGTTCCCATGCCGTGCCGCGACCGAACTCCGGCAGTTCGACGCCGCGGGCGCGCAGGAACGACTTGCAGACCGTGGGCGACACGCCGAACAGGTACAGCACGATCCAGCCGTAGCGCCGGTAGTTGCGCAGCAGGTCGAAGTACGACGCCGAGATGAAATCCTGCCCCGCATCGCGCGATTCGCAGACGCCCGCGTAGATCGGCCACAGCGGCTCGGGGAAGGAGTAGTTGAAATGCACGCCGGAGATGGCCTGCATCACGCGGCCGTAGCGCAGGCCGAGCCCCTCGCGGTAGATCGTCTTCATGCGCCCGACATGCGACGGGCCGTACTGTGCGATCGGGATGCTGGCATCGCCATCGACCACGCAGGGCATGCTCGTCGCCCACAGCAGCTCGTCGTCGAGATGCCGGTAGACGAACTGATGCAGGTCGCAGAGATACTGCAGCAGCTCCCAGCTGGTGCGGAACGTCGGCGTCACGAGCTCGATCAGCGCTTCGGAATAGTCGGTGGTGATGTTCGCCGACGTCAGCGCCGCGCCCAGCGCCTGCGGATGCGGCGTCTGGGCGATGCGTCCGGCAGGCGTCACGCGCAGTGATTCCTTCTCGACGCCCTTGCGGCCGCCCTGCAGCAGGCGCGGTTCACGGCTGGCGATCAGCGCGGCCAGACGCCTTTCGAAGACGCGATCGATGCGGGATACCGGCATGGGCTTCTACCAGGGAATTCGGCCGCGCAGGATATCGCGCGCCATCGCGAAGTCACCCACCAGACTGTAGAACGGGTATGTGAACGTCGCGGGTCGGTTGCGCTCGAAGAAGAAATGCCCGACCCAGGCGAACGCATAGCCGCAGACCGGGCCTGACAGCCACAGCAGCGGCGCCGAGAGCAGCGCCGCCAGCAGCCACTGCAGGACGAACAGCGACGTGCCGACGAAATGCAGGCGCCGCGACGTGCGGTTCGCATGCTCGGCGAGATAGAACGGATAGAACTCCGCGAAACTCGCGAACCGCCGGGGCATCGTGCCCCCGCTCACGAGGTCGACCCCATCGCGGCGAGGAACTTGCGGATGCGGGCCGCGTTCGCGCCGACATCGCCGACGCCGACGCGCGACTTCGAGCGCACATCGACACGCGTGCCGCCACCCTCGACCCGCAGGCGGACGACGATGTCGTCCTTGAAGCCGAAGAAGCGCGTGGTCTCGGTCGCCTCGAGCCGGCCCTCCTCGGGCACCGACGCGACGATCTCCCACCCGAGCGAGCGCGCCGCGCTCTCGACGCGCGTGAACGCCTCCGCGGGCGGCAGCGCGAGCTGCAGGGGCTGGATATCCGGATAGGCGCTGCGCTGCGCCTGCGGCACGTTGATCGTGCCGCTGCGTCCAGGCTGTTCGGTAACGTAGTCGACCGGATTGACGCCCGGCGTCTGCGCGCGAATTTCGCGCAGCGCGACGAACGGCGGCGGCGACTGCAGGTCGGTGCTGATCTCATGGATCGGAGGCACGCCCATGCCGGCGCGCAACCAGGACAGCAGGTAACCCAGCAACCCGAGGCCCACGACGATCGCGAGCGCGGTCGCGCCCTTGGACACCGGCGTGCCCTTGGCGAGCGCGGCGAGGAAGCCCACGATCGCGAGCAGCGCGCCCAGCACCAGCAGCAGTGCACCGCCCGCGAGCAGCAGCAGCGCCGGCTGGAAGCCCGCGAGGCCGAAGCGATGCACGGGCCCGGCGATCACGGCGAGCACGGCGCCCGCGATCAGCAGCCAGACACCGAGGCGAGTGAGCGTGCCGGGCCAGGCTGGCACGGTCAGCGATGGAAAGGTCTCTGCCACGACGACCTCCGTGATTGGGAAGGGCATCTTGCCGCGCCCGGCGGGGTCGGTGCAAATCCGCGCGCCGCCGCGCTCAGCGCCGCCACCGCAGCAGCGCCGCAAGCAGCCCCGCCGTGCGCGGCGTCAGGCGCTGGCGGTTCCACGCATCGGCGAGGCGGCGCAGGTACTCGGAGCGGGTCGGATACGGCAGCACGAGCGACCCGAGCGCGCCGAAGCCGATGCCCGCGGTCATCATCAGCGCGAGCGGCGCGAGCTGCTCGCCGGCATCCTTGCCGACGATCGTGGCGCCCAGCAGCCGATCGGAGCCGCGCTCGACCAGCGCCTCGGCGTAACCATCCGGAAGCGCGTCCGCCGCGCCACTGGCGTCGGTGCGACCGCGGTCGAGATCGCCGAACTGCACCCGCAGCGCATCGAACGGACGACCCGCCGCGTCGAGCTCGCGCCGCGTCGCGCCCAGATGCGCGACCTCGGGGCTCGTGTAGGTGCACCAGGGCATCGCGAGCCGGTCGACGCGCGCGCGACCGAAGAACAGCGCGTTGCGGATCACGATGCGCGCCTGCGCATCGGCGCTGTGCGTGAACTGATGGCGCGAGCAGACATCACCCGCCGCGAACACATCGCGGTGCGAGGTGCGCAACCGTGCATCCACGATGACGCCGTCGCGCGGATCGGCACGCACGCCGGCCCGCTCGAGCCCGAGGCCGTCGATGTTGCGACGCCGCCCGGCGGCGACCAGCAGTTCCTCGGCTTCGATGCTCTCGCCGCCGGCCAGCACGATGCGGCGCAGGCCCTCGACGAGTTCGACGCGCTCGACCTTGACGCCCAGGTGCAGACGCACGCCGTCTCGCTCGAGCGCCGCGGCCACGAACCGGGCCGCATTTTCATCCTCGACCGGCAGTACCCGCGGCTGGCCCTCGAGCAGGTGCACCTCGACGCCGAGGCGCGCGAACGCCTGCGCCAGTTCGCAGCCGATCGGCCCGGCGCCCAGGATCGCCAGCCGGCGCGGCGCCGCCTCGAGATCGAAGATGGTCTCATTGGTGCGCGCACCGACGTCGGCGAGCCCCGGGATGGGCGGCAGCGTCGCGCGCGCGCCGGTGCAGATGACCGTCTTGCGCGTCGCCACCACGGCATCACCGACGCAGATCCGATGCGGCGACTCGAAGCTCGCGGCGCCGAGGAACACATCGACGCCGGCTTGCGTGTAGCGGGCCACCGAGTCGTGATGCGCGATCGCGGTGCGCACTTCGCGGATACGGCGCATCGCGGTCTTGAAATCGGCGCCGCGCGCGGCCGCCGACAGCAGCGCCTTGGAGGGCACGCAGCCGACGTTCAGGCAGTCGCCGCCCATCGCGTGCTTTTCGATCAGCGCGACGCGCGCACCGAGTCCCGCTGCCGCGATCGCCGTGATCAACCCGGCGGGGCCGGCACCGATCACGACCAGGTTGTAGCGCGGCGCGGGCACGGGGTTGCGCCAGCCCGCCGGGAACACGAGTTCACGCCATTCGCTGTCGAGCAGCGTCGCCGTCTTCATCACGCGCCCTCCCCGCTCGCGCCTATCTCCCGCTCGAGGAAACCGCGCGCGACGCGCGTGACCAGCACGGTCACTGCGATCGTCGCGGCGAGGCCGAGGCCGAGCAGCAGCCAGCCCGTGCTGCCGAGCTGCGCGTCGCCTGCGAGCGCCTGCGACACGTTGGCCGCCAGCGAACCCGCATACACGTAGGCGATGGTCGCCGGCATCATGCCGAGCCAGGAGCCAAGCACGTAGTCACGCGGCTTCGCTGCCGTGACGCCGTAGGCGTAGTTCAGCAGGAAGAACGGGAACAGCGGCGACAGGCGCGTCAGCAGCACGACGAAGAAGCCGCGCGACTCGACCGCGCGATCGACGGCGACGAAGCGTGGCCACGCCGCGATCCGCTGGCGCACCCAGTCGCGCGCCACCGTGCGGCCGCCAAAGAACGCGGCCGTCGCGCCGAGCGTGCTGCCGATCGAGACCAGCACGGAGCCGTAGACGACGCCGAAAATCGCGCCGGCGGCCAGCGTCAACGGCAGCCCCGGCACGAAGCAGACGGTGGCGACGATGTACAAGCCCACGAACGCGGCGCCCGCGACCTCGCGATTCGCAGCCGTCCATTCGATGGCTGCCCGCAGCCACTGCTGCAGCGGCAGCGTCAGCGCCGCGGCAACCAGCGCGGCGACCAGCAGCAGCAGTAACCAGTGTCGGGTGTTCATGGTGGCAAGGACCGGGGTGGCCACGGGATTATTACAGGCGCGGGCGCTTGCCGCGCTGCTGCCGGCGATTCATGCTTGGTTCAGCGCCTGCGCGCCATCCTGAACCGCATGCCATCGAACCCACAACCCAGTCATCGAAAGCCAGGCCTGTCCATGACAGCCGGCCTGCTGCTGGGCGCGGCGGTCGTGTCGCTGCTGGCGGTGCCCGCCAACGCCGATGCGCTGCGCTGCGGCACCCGACTCGTCACCGATGGCGATACCCGCGCGCAGGTCGAAGCACGCTGCGGCGCCCCGGTCGACATCACCCGCCGCACCCGACTAGCGGCGCCCATTGTCTGGCGGCATGGCAGGCCGTATCGCGTCGGCGACGGCGCGATCGAAGTCGAGATCGAAGAGTGGACCTACAACCTCGGGCCGCAGCGCTTCATGCGCCGAGTGCGCTTCGAGGACGGCCTGGTCGTAGCGGTGGAAACCCTGGGTTATGGCTACCGACCTGCAGATCCGGCCGATTGAGCCTGGCGACGATGCCGCCATGGCGGCCATCATCCGCACCGTCATGACGGCGTGCGGCGCGGTCGGCCCTGGCTACTCGATCAACGATCCCGAGGTCGATTTCCTGAGCCGCGCGTATGGCGCACCGCGCAGCGCCTACTTCGTCGTCAGCGAGCCTGCCGGGCCGGTGCTGGGCGGCGCTGGCATCGCACCGCTCGCCGGTGGCGACGCGGACACCTGCGAGCTGCGCAAGATGTACTTCCTGCCTGCGGCCCGCGGGCGCGGCCATGGCGCGCGGCTGCTGGCGCGCTGCCTCGATGCCGCGCGCGCTGCCGGTTTTCGACGCTGCTACCTCGAGACGCTCGCCAGCATGACGGACGCGGCGCGCCTGTACGAAGGCCATGGCTTCGCGCGCGTCGCGGCGCCGCTCGGCGCGACCGGGCACTTCACTTGCGATCGCTGGTACCTGCGCGAGCTGTGATCCAGCGATCGATCTTGGCCTCGAGCACGGCCAGCGGCAGCGCGCCGTCGCGCAGCACCTGGCTGTGGAATTCGCGCACGTCGAAACGCGGCCCGAGCAACTGCTCGGCGCGCGCGCGCATCGCGCTGATGCGCAGCTGGCCGACCTTGTAGCCCAGCGCCTGCCCCGGCCAGACGATGTAGCGCTCGACTTCGGCCTCGACGTCACTCGGCGCCATCGACGAGTTGTCGCGCATGTACTGCATCGCCTGTTCGCGGCTCCAGCCCTTCGCATGCAGCCCGGTGTCGACCACGAGCCGCATCGCACGCAGCATTTCGTCGGACAGCCGGCCGTACCACTGGTAGGGATCCGTGAACAGACCGAGCTCGCGGCCGATCGCCTCCGCGTACAGCGCCCAGCCCTCGGCGTAGGCGACGTAGTTGTTGAAGCGGCGGAAGCGCGGCAGGTCGGTCAACTCCTGCTGGATCGCGATCTGGAAGTGATGGCCCGGCGCCGCTTCATGCAATGACAGCGTCTCCATGCCGAAGATCGGCTGCGCCTTCAGGTTGTGCGCGTTCACGTAGAAGATGCCCGGGCGCTTGCCGTCCGCGGACGGCGGCTGATAGAACGCGCCGGGCGCTGAAGCCGCGCGGAACGGCTCGACCAGTCGTACTTCGTAGTCCGCCCGCGGAAAATCCGAGAACAGCTTGGGCAGCAGCGTGTCGATGCGCTGCTTGAGATCCGTGTAGCCGCGCACCAGTTCGTCGCCGGACTTGAAGTAGAACCGCGGGTCCTCCTGCAGGAAGCGGAAGAAGGCCGCAAGATCGCCGTCGAAACCGACGTCGCGCCGCACCTGCTCCATCTCGCTGCGAATCCGCGCGACCTCGGCGAGCCCGAGCGCGTGGATCTCGTCGGCCGTCAGGTCAGTCGTGGTCTGGACGCGAATCTGGTAGCGGTACCAGGCCGCGCCATCCGGCAGCGCCGACCAGCCAACGCTGTCGCGCGCGGCCGGGGCGTACTCGGTTTCGATGAAATCGGCGAGCCGTCGATACGCGGGCACGAGCCGGTCGCGGATGGCGGCGCGCCAACGCGCCTCGATCGCAGCGCGCTCGCGCGCAGGAATCGTTTCGGGCATCGCGCGCACCGCCTGCCAGAACAGGGTCTGCTCCGGGTCGTCCTTGGCGATCTCGCGCAGCTGCGGCACGACCTTGATGATGACGGCGCGCGGCTGCGTCACGCCGACACGCATGCCCTCGCGCATCGCCGCGATCGCGCTGTCGACCCAGACGACGAAGCGATCGGCACGCGCCAGGAAGTTGTCGTAGTCGCGCGCGTTACGGAACGGCTGCGCGCCTGCGCCCGAGCCGAACACGGCGATCGTCGTGGCCAGGCTGTCCATCTGGTCGATCGGCAGCAGCCGTGCCGGAAAACGCAGCCCCTCGAGCGCGAGCTCGCGCTCGCGGACGAAGATGTCGCGGCTGATGCGCGCGCTGCCGGCGAGCTGGTCGGCATCGATGCGGCGCGCGCGCTCGAGATAGCGCTGGTTCGCCTCGATCAGCGCAGCGACGTATTCGGGGCTGGCCGGATTCTCGAGCTCGGCGTTGTAGCGCTCGTCGCCGAGGTAGGTGGCGAGCACCGGCGAGAGCCGCAGCTGTTCTTCGAAGAAGGACTCGTAGAGCGCCTCGAGCGCCGCAGCGGGCGACGCGACCTGCGCGGGCGCGGGTGCAGACACGGGTGCGGATGGCGACGCGGGCGCGGGCGCGGGCGGCGTGGCCGCGCAGGCCGTCAGCAGCGCTGCACCGGCAGCGGCGAGGAGGGAGTGATACAGGCGCTTCATGGTGGTGATCCGTCGCGAGTGATGTGGCGATAGCGTACTGAAAGCAGCACCGCCGCGGCGAACAGACCGATGATCAGGCCGGTCCAGACGCCCGGCGCACCGTGGCCGAGTCCCACGCCCAGCCACCAGGCCAGCGGAAAGCCCAGCACCCAGTAGGAGAACACGTTCATGACCATGGGTACGGTGGCGTCCTTGAAGCCGCGCAGCGCGCCGGCCGCGCCGACCTGCAGTCCGTCAGCGACCTGGAACACGGCGGCGTACAGCAGCAGCGTGGTCGCGAGCGCCGCGACCTCGGCATCGGTCGTGTAGAGGCCCGCGATCTGCGGCCGCGCGGCGACCAGCACCAGCGCCGACACCGCCATGATCCCGACGCACATTCCCATGCCGACCCAGCCCGCGCGGCGCGCGTCGGCGCGCCGCCCCGCCCCCGCCAGGTGCCCGACGTGGATCGTGGTCGCCGAGTGCAGCGACAGCGGCACCATGAACATCAGCGCCGCATAGTTCAGCGCGACCGCATGCGCGGCCACGACGGTCGCGCCGAACGTGCCAAGGATCAACGCGGCCGCCGAGAACAGCCCGCCCTCCGCCAGCACGCTGCCGCAGATCGGCACGCCGAGCACGAGGATCTCGCGCAGCCGCGCGCGATCCGGCCACTCGAAGCCGCGCAGCGGCGCGTAGCGGCGATAGCGGCGGTGGCGATTCACGTACTGCCACATGAAGCCCAGCATCAGCCAATGCACGGTCGCCGTGGCGACGCCGGCACCCACGGCACCCAGCGCCGGCGCGCCGAGATTGCCGAACATGAACACCCAGTTGAGGAACACGTTCGCGCCGAGCGCGAACAGCGCGACATAGAGGATCGGCCGCGTCAAGCCGAGGCCCTCGCTCGAGAAGCGCAGCGCCAGGAAGGCGAAGTAGCCCGGCATGCCGAACGCGATCGCATAAACATACTTTGCCGCGAGCGCGGCCACGTCGGGCGGCGTGCCGATCGCGCGCAGCACCGGATGCACGGCAGCGAGCGCGACCAGCACGACCAGCGTGATGGCCAGCGCGAGCCACAGCGCCTGGCGGAAGAACGTGCCGACCGCGGCGTCGCGGCCGCCGCCGTAGGCATGCGCGACCGTCGGCGACATCGCCATCAGCATGCCGAGGCCGCCGAGCTGGAACAGGCCGACGTAGTTGCTGCCCACCGCGACCGCCGCCAGCGCCTGCGCGCCGAGCTGGCCGGACATCAGCGTGTCGGCCGTCATCATCCCCGCGGTCGCGAGATTGCTGACGATCAACGGGCCGGCAAGGCGCAGGATCGTGGAACTGTGAGGCGTGGCGTGGCGCATGCATAGTCGGGTGCGGCGGGGCGTGGCATTCTACGCGCAGCGTTCGCGCCCGCCGCGTCGCGAGGAGACCCGCATGCTCGTCGGCCAGAAAGCCCGCCGCGTCGCCGTCATCGGCGGCACGCGCATCCCCTTCGCCCGCGCCTATGGCGCCTACGCCGAGATCGGCAACCAGGACATGCTGACCGCCGCGCTGCGCGGCGTCGTCGACCGGCATGCGCTGCATGGCCAGCGACTCGGCGATGTCGTCGCCGGCGCGGTGCTCAAGCATTCGCGCGACTTCAACCTGGTGCGCGAGTGCGTGCTGTCGGCCGGGCTCGATCCGCAGACGCCCGGGCTCGACATGCAGCGCGCTTGCGGCACGAGTCTCGAAGCGGCGATCGCCGTCGCCAACAAGATCGCGCTGGGCCAGATCGACGTCGGCATCGCGGCCGGTGTCGACTCGATCAGCGATCCGCCCGTCGTTTACCCGCGCTCCTACCAGCAGCTGCTGCTGCGCGCGCATCGCGGCCGCAGTGCCTGGGAGCGCATCAAGCCTTTCTTCGGCCTGCGGCCACGGCACTTCAAGCCCGTGCTGCCGGGCGTCGTCGAACCGCGCACGGGCCTGTCGATGGGCGAGAGCTGCGAACTGATGGCCAAGCGCTGGCAGGTCTCGCGCGCAGAGCAGGACCAGCTCGCGCTCGACAGCCACCTGCGCGCCGCGGCGGCCTGGCAGTCGGGCTTCTATTCGGATCTCGTCGTGCCCTGCCAGGGCCTCGCGAGCGACAACAATGTCCGCGGCGACACCTCGCTCGAGAAGCTCGCCAAGCTGCGACCGACGTTCGACACCTCCGGCGCGGGCACGCTGACGGCTGGCAACAGCACGCCGCTGACGGACGGCGCCTCCGCGGCCCTGCTCGCCTCCGAGGACTGGGCGCGCGAGCGCGGCCTGCCGGTGCAGGCGTGGCTGAGCTTCGGCAAGACCTGGGCCGTCGATTTCGCCGCCGGCCATGAAGGCCTGCTGATGGCGCCCGCCTACGCCGTGCCGGCGATGCTGCGCGACGCGGGGCTGACGCTGCAGGATTTCGACTTCTACGAGATCCACGAAGCCTTCGCGGCGCAGGTACTGTGCACGCTGCGCGCCTGGGAATCCGCCGAGTTCTGTCGCGAGCGCCTCGGCCTGCCCGCGGCGCTCGGCAGCATCGATCGCGCGAAGCTCAACGTGAACGGCAGCAGCATCGCAGTCGGGCATCCGTTCGCCGCCACCGGCACGCGCATCGTCGCGACGCTGGCCAAGCTGCTGGCCACGACCCCCGGCGCCCGGCGCGGCCTGATCTCGGTCTGCACCGCGGGCGGCATGGGCGTCACCGCGATCCTCGAGCGCGCCTGACACCGGAACCGGCGCAGGAATCCGGGTCGGGCCGCGATCCCGGCCGGGCCGATCCCTTGCAATTAGTTTCATCTGAAACTAAATTCCCGACATGAAACAGTGGATCCGCTTTCCCAGGGTCGAGGGCCAGGCCTCGCGCCAGGCCCACGCGGACCTGCCGCCCGGCACCTACGAGCGGGAGATCAGCAAGGAAGGCTTCTTCGGCCCTGCTTCGCACCTGTATCACCGCCACCCGCCGACCGGCTGGACCGCGTTCGAGGGGCCGCTGCAGCCGCGCGCCTTCGATCTGACGAAACTGCCGCCAGTTGGAGCATCGCCCTGGCGGGCGACGCCGCTGTTCGGCAATGCGGCGACGCGCATCCGCTTCTGGCGTTGCGCGGCGCCGATGCCTGCGCTGGCGCGCAATGCCGATGGCGACGAACTGCTGTTCGTGCACGAGGGCGGCGGCGAGTTGCATTGCGACTACGGCCACCTGACGCTGGCCGCCGGCGACTACGTGCTGATCCCGCGCGGCACGATGTGGCGCGTCGAGCCCACGGTGCCGCTCGCGCTGCTGCTGGTGGAGGCGACGAACTCGAGCTACTGCCTGCCCGACAAGGGCCTGCTCGGCGCGCATGCGATCTTCGACGCGGCGATGCTCGACACGCCCGCGATGGACGCGGCGTTCCGCGCGCAGCAGCAGCGCGACGCCGCGGCGCCCGACCTGCCGTGGCGCGTCGAGGTCAAGCGCGGCAACGCGATCTCGACCATCACTTACCCGTTCAACCCGCTGGATGCGACCGGCTGGCACGGCGACCTGTGCGTCGCGCGCATCAACGTGCGCGACATCCGGCCGCTGATGAGCCATCGCTACCACCTGCCGCCGTCCGCGCACACGACCTTCGTCGCCGAGCGCTTCGTCGTCTGCACCTTCGTGCCGCGGCCGTTCGAGACCGACCCGGGCGCGCTCAAGGTACCGTTCTTCCACAACAACGACGACTACGACGAGCTGCTGTTCTATCACGCCGGCAACTTCTTCAGCCGCGACAACATCCATCCGGGCATGGCGACGCTGCATCCAGCCGGATTCACGCACGGGCCGCATCCGAAGGCGCTGCAGAACGCGCTGTCCCAACCCAAGGCGGCGACCGATGAAATCGCCGTGATGATCGACACGCGCGATGCGCTCGTGGTCGAAGCCGGCGCGAACGCAGTCGAGTGGACGGGCTACGTGGACAGCTGGAGGGGCGCGTGAAGCTGGCGAGCCTGCGCGCCGGACGCGACGGCCGGCTGGTCGTCGTCGATCGAGCGCTGCAGCGCTGCGTCGCCGTGCCGCAGATCGCCGCCACGCTGCAGGATGCGCTCGATGACTGGGTTCGCGCCGCGCCGGCGCTGCGCGCCGTCGCCCAGGCGCTCGAGCATGGCCACGTCGAGGCCGAGTTGCCGTTCGACCCCGCCGCCTGCGCCGCGCCGCTGCCGCGCGCGCATCACTGGGTCGATGGCAGCGCCTACGTGAACCACGTCGAACTCGTGCGCAAGGCGCGCGGCGCCGACATGCCGCCGTCGTTCTGGACCGACCCGCTCGTCTACCAGGGCGGCTCGGACGATCTGCTGGGCGCCTGCGACCCGGCACGCTTCGTCAGCGAAGCGCACGGCATCGACCTCGAGGCCGAGGTCGCCGTCATCACCGACGACGTGCCGATGGGCACCACGCCGGCCGACGCGCTCGCACACATCCAGCTGCTGGTGCTCGTCAACGACTGGTCGTTGCGCAACCTGATCCCGGCCGAACTCGCCAAGGGCTTCGGGTTCTATCAATCGAAGCCCGCTACCGGTTTCTCGCCGGTGGCAATCACGCCTGATGAACTCGGCGCGGCGTGGCGCGACGCGCGCGTGCACCGGCCGCTGGTCAGTCACATCAACGGCGCGCTGTTCGGCCAACCCGATGCGGGCACCGACATGACCTTCAGCTTCGCCGACCTGATCGCGCACATCACGAAGACGCGGCGCGCCGGCGCCGGCACCGTCGTCGGCTCCGGCACGGTGTCGAACTACGACCGCAGCCGCGGCTCCAGCTGCCTGGCCGAGCTACGCACGCTCGAGCAGATCGAGCATGGCGCGCCGCGCACGCCGTTCCTGCAGTTCGGCGACCGCGTCCGCATCGAAATGTTCGACGCGGCCGGCGCCAGCCTGTTCGGCGCCATCGACCAGGTCGTCACGCCCGCCTGATCGGCCCGGCCGCGGCAGAATCGACGGATTCCCCGCCCGCCCACAGCACTTCCTGCGCCCGGGAGCCGTTGCGGTCACGACACCGATCCGGCGTGGCTGGCATGCGGCGGGACGCGGTATTCTCTGCGCCCTTTGTCACCCCGCACGGAGTCCCCGATGGGCGAATTCACGACACTGATGGCCCGCGACGGGCACGAGTTTCAGGCCTGGCTCTCCGCCCCGGCGGGACGGCCGCGCGGCGCGGTGATCGTCGCGCAGGAAATCTTCGGCGTGAACCGCCACATCCGCGCCGTCACCGACGACTACGCCGCGCGCGGCTACGTCGCGATCGCGCCAGCGATGTTCGATCGCATCCGCCGCGGCATCGAGCTCGACTACACCCCGGCCGGCATGCAGGAAGGCATCGGCTACATGCTGCAGAGCAAGCGCGAACATGCGGTCGCGGACCTGTCGGCCGCGTTCGCCACCGTGCGCCACGCCGGCAAGGTCGGCGCGGTCGGCTACTGCTGGGGCGGCTACCTCGCGTGGCTCGCGGCCTGCGAACTGCCGGTCGCCTGCGCGGTGTCGTATTACGGCGGCCCGATCACACAGAACCTCGGCATCGGCACGCCCGGCAAGCCGATGATGTTCCACTACGGCGAGCGGGACGGCCACATCCCGCTGACGGACGTCGACAAGGTCCGCGCCGCGCATCCCAACGGCATCTTCCACCTTTATCCCGCGGGACACGGCTTCAACTGCAACGAACGCGCCGACTACGACCAGCCCAGCGCCGAGCTCGCGCTGCAGCGCACGCTCGATTTCTTCACCGAACACCTGGGTTGAAGGCCATGCAGATGAAGGACACCGGGCTGCTGAAGCAGCAGGCGCACATCGGCGGCAGCTGGTGCGATGCGGATTCGGGCGCGCGCGTCTACATCCTGAACCCGGCGAGCGGCGAGCGCGTCGGCAGCGTACCGGTGATGGGCGGCGCCGAGACGCGGCGCGCGATCGACGCCGCGGCAGCCGCCTTGCCCGCATGGCGCGCGAAACTGCCGAAGGACCGCGCGCAGATCCTGCGGCGCTGGGCCGAGCTGATGCACGCGAATGCCGATGACCTGGCGACGCTGATGACCGCCGAGCAGGGCAAGCCGCTGGCCGAGGCGCGCGGCGAAGTCGTGTATGCGGCAGCGTTCTTCGAGTGGTTCGCCGAGGAAGCGCGGCGCGTCTATGGCGAGGTGATCCCGACCTTCGCGACCGACCGGCGCCTCATGGCGACGCGCCAGCCGATCGGCGTGGCGGCGGCGATCACCCCGTGGAACTTCCCGGCGGCGATGATCACGCGCAAAGCGGGCGCTGCGCTGGCGGCCGGCTGCACGATGATCGTGAAGCCCGCGCCGCAGACGCCGTTCTCGGCGCTGGCGCTGACGGAGCTCGGGCTGCGGGCCGGCCTGCCGGCGGGCGTGCTCAGCATCGTCACCGGTGACGCCGCGGCGATCGGCGGCGAGCTGACGTCGAACCCGATCGTGCGCAAGCTCAGTTTCACGGGCTCGACCGCCGTCGGCAAGACGCTGATGGCGCAGTGCGCCGGCACGCTGAAGAAGCTGTCGCTGGAGCTCGGCGGCAACGCGCCGTTCATCGTCTTCGACGACGCCGACCTCGACGCCGCCGTGCAGGGCGCGATCGCGAGCAAGTACCGCAACACCGGCCAGACCTGCGTCTGCGCGAATCGCATCTACGTGCAGGCCGGCATCTACGATGCGTTCGCCAGCAAGCTGGCGGAGGCCGTCGCGAAACTGCGCGTCGGCGATGGCCTGAAGGGCGCGACCGAGCAGGGCCCGCTGATCGATGCGCGCGCGGTCGCCAAGGTCGAGTCGCACATCGCCGATGCCGTGGCCAAGGGCGCGAAGATCGTGCTGGGCGGCAAGCGGCATGCGCTCGGCGGCAACTTCTTCGAGCCGACGATCATCACGGGCGTAACGCCCGCGATGCGCGTCGCACGCGAGGAAACGTTCGGCCCGGTCGCGCCGCTGTTCCGCTTCGAGCACGAAGCCGACGCGATCCGCATGGCCAACGACACCGAGTTTGGCCTCGCCGCCTATTTCTTCACGCGCGACCTTGCGCGCTCCTGGCGCGTGCAGGAAGCGCTCGACTACGGCCTCGTCGGCGTCAACACCGGCCTGATCTCGACCGAAGTCGCGCCGTTCGGCGGCATGAAGGAATCCGGCATCGGTCGCGAAGGCGGACGCCAGGGCCTGCTCGACTACACCGAAATCAAGTACGTCTGCGTCGGCGGCCTGTCGGCGTGAACGAACCGGCGGCGAGCGACGCCGCAGCGCCGCGCAACGACCGCGGCCTGCTGCTGCTGCTGGCGAGCTGCAGCGCGCTGGGTCCGGTCGCAACCCTGCTGGTGCTGCCGGCGCTGCCGATCATCCGCGCGGATTTCGCCGTCTCCACCGCCGCCACGCAGACCGTCATCAGTTCATCGCTGATGGCGTTTGCCGCGGGCATCCTGGTCGGTGGTCCGCTGTCGGATCGCTACGGCCGTCGGCCCGCGATGCTCGGTGGCCTGCTGCTGTTCCTCGTCGGCACGCTGATGTGCGCCGCTGCGCCGACGATGTCGGCGCTCGTGACCGGACGCGTGATCCAGGCGCTCGGTTCTTCGATGGCGCTGGTGGTCGCGAGGGCCGTGATCGGCGACACCTATCGCGACTGGCGGCTCGCGCGCGCGCTCGCCAATCAGACGCTGTTCATGATGATGGGCACGACGATCTCGCCCTACCTCGGCGGCATCGGCGCCGAGTACTTCGGCTGGCAGTCGGTGTTCCTGATACTGCTGGCCGCAGGCTGCGTGACGCTGATCGCAGCCTGGCGCGCGCTGCCCGAGACGCGCGTGCCATCGGAGAGCGCGCGCACCTTCGGCGGCATCGCCCGCGCATCGGCCACCGTGCTGCGCAACCGCCTGTTCTTCGCCTGCGCGCTCGACTCCAGCGTGATCTACGCCGTCTACCTGGTCTTCATCTCGATCGCGCCGTATGTCATGGCGGAGATGTTCGATCGGCCCGCCACCGAATTCGGATTGTGGTGCCTGCTGATCTCCGCCGGCTACTTCGCCGGCAACCTGTACGTGTCGCGGCGCGGCAGCGCGCTGAACATGGCCCGCCTCGCGCGCATTGGCGCGCAGTTGCAGGCGGCCTCCGCGGTGGTCGCGCTCGGCTGCGTGCTGCTCGGCTTCACGCACCCGGTGTTCTGGTTCCTGCCGATGCTGCCGCTTGCGATCGGCCAGGGGCTCGCGCTGCCGCACGTGATGGCGACGGCCGTGCAGCTGTCGCCGGCGAACGCCGGCGTGGCGTCGAGCCTGCTCGGCTTCTCGCAGCAGGCCGTCACGGCGCTGTCGGTGCAGGCGATGGCATTCGCGCCGACGAACACGCCCGTGCCGGTGCTGGCATTCTGCGCAGCGCTGTCGCTGTTGTCGCTGGGTTCGCTGCGCATCGTCGGGCATGCGAAACCGGGCTAGGGGTAATTGCGGCTAGGGGTTGTTGCGGGTAGCGGTACCAGATCGCCTCCGGTATCGTCCGCGCATGCGCTACCTCGGCACCGGCGACTTCAACCACGAGTCCACAGAGCGCCTCGGCGTGCTGCTCGTCAATTCCGGCACGCCGGACTCGCCGAGCGTCCGCGACGTGCGGCGCTTCCTCGGCCGTCTGCTCGGCGATCCGCGCGTCGTCGAACTGCCGCGCCTGCTGTGGCTGCCGCTGCTGCATGGCATCATCCTGCGCACGCGGCCGTTCCGCAGCGCGCGCAAGTACCGCAGCATCTGGACCGCCGATGGTTCGCCGCTGCTGCTGCACATGTCGCAGCTGCGCGTGCAGCTCGCGGCCGAACTCTCCAAGCGCGTCATCGCGCCGATCGCCATCGAGCTCGGCATGCTGTACGCGAATCCGTCCGTGCCGCAGGCGCTGGACCGCCTGCGCGCCGCCGGCGCGACGCGCGTGCTGGTGCTGCCGCTGTTCCCGCAGTACTCCGGCGCGGCGACCGCACCCGTGTTCGATCAGGTCACGGCCGAACTGCGCCGCTGGCGCTGGGTGCCGGAACTGCGCTTCATCAACGAGTACCACGAGTCACCGGGCTACATCAGTGCGCTCGCGGCCAGCGTGCGCGAGCACTGGCAGGTGCACGGCCAGACCGAGCATCTGCTGATGTCCTTCCACGGCATCCCCGAGAAGTACTTCCGCAAGGGCGACCCGTACTTCTGCAAGTGCCACAAGTCGGCTCGGCTGCTCGCCGAGGAGCTCAACCTGCCCGACGGCTCCTGGACGGTCTCGTTCCAGTCGAAGTACGGTCCGGGCCGATGGCTCAAGCCCTACACGGATGAAGTGCTCGAAACGTTGCCGACCCGCGGCGTCCGCGACGTCACGGTGGTCTGTCCGGGCTTCTCGGTCGACTGCCTCGAAACGCTCGAGGAAATCGCGATCGAGAATCGCGAGCGCTTCCTCGAAGCCGGCGGCACGCGCTTTGAGTACGTGCCGGCGCTGAACTCGCGGCGCGATCACGCCACCGCGCTGGCCGACCTCGTGTCGCAGCACGTTGCCGGCTGGACGCCGGCGCCGGTGCGCTGGCTGACCGGCTCGGCCGTGGCGCCGGGCGGCCCGGCCGGCCGCGACGACTGAGCGGCGGCGCGCGCCCGACGGCATGCTCGGCCAGTTCCACGAGATCAGCATCACGACGACGGACATCCGCGCGTCGGTGGAGTTCTACGAGCGACTCGGCTTCTCGCAGTGCCGCACCGGCGACACCTGGCCGCACCCCTACGGCGTGCTGACCGACGGTCGCATCTTCCTCGGGCTGCATCAGTACCGTTTTCCGTCGCCGTCGGTGACCTTCGTGCGCACCGACATCGCGCGGCATGCCAGCGAATTCACCGCGCTCGGCATCAAGCTCGCGTTCGCGAAGACCGGCGACGACTGCTTCAACGAGATCGGCTTTCGCGATCCTGCGGGACAGATGGTCACGATCCTCGAGGCGCGCACCTGGTTCCCGACCGAGCGCGACGCCGCCAGCGCGACGCTGTGCGGCCACTTCAGCGAGTTCAGCCTGCCGTGCACGGATTTCGACGGCGTCGCGGCGTTCTGGGAACAGCTCGGCTTCGTCGCGCTCGACCTCGAGGAAACGCCGTGGCTGCACCGGCCGATCACCGGCAACGGCGTGTCGCTCGCGCTGCACCGGCCGCGGACCTGCGACCAGCCCATGCTGGTGTTCACCGCCGAGGACATGGCGTCGCGGCTCGCCGCGCTGCAGGCGGCGGGCATCGTGTGCGGCGCCGAACTGCCGCCGGGCCTCGACCCGGCGCGCAACGCGTTGCTG
>CAZPJE010000363.1:0-11383 GCA_964586725.1 uncultured Steroidobacteraceae bacterium
AGACGTCGCCCGGCTTCAGCTCGTGGTTCTGCGCCAGGTCGCCTTTGTTCATCAGGTTGCCGAGCTTGACGCGGATTTCCGTGTTCTTGCCGTTGATGACCCGGACGATCTTGGCGCGATTGGCCGCCGCGAACTCCGTGAGTCCGCCGGTCGCGAGCACGACGTCGAGCACTCGCAGGCCCTCGCGGTAGGGCAGCGCCTGCGGCGTGCGCACCTGGCCTACCACCTTGACCTGGCTGAAGGTGCTGACGGCATTGCCGACGATGATATTGACCTGCGGCGCGCGCACGAACTCTGACAGCACCGTCTCGATATCGCGCGCCAGTTGCGACGGCGACTTGCCGATCGCGACCATGTTCTCGACCAGCGGCGTCGAGATCTTGCCATCGGGGCGCACCGGCACCGTCACCGACAGCTCCGGATTGCGCCAGACGAATACCTGCAGCGAATCCCCGGGCCCGATGATGTAGTCCTCGGCCACAACGCCCGCAGCCACCATCGGTGGCGGCGCAGCGGGCACGGCAGGGTTGGCGGGAGCGGTCGACTGCGCCCACGCGTGTGACGCGATACCACCCAACCACAACAGGCATAGCCACTTCTTCATCTTGCCAACTCCTGCGCCAGCTTCTGTGCCTGGGCGCGTTCCTTGAAATTCGTGTTGCCGGCCAGCGCACGCTCGAGATGCTGGCGCGCACCCGCATGATCCCCCGCCCGATGCAGCGCCGTGGCGTAGTGATACCGCACGCTTCGTTCGTCGGGGAGCGCTGCTACCGCTTTGGCGAGCAGGTCGCGGGCTTCGCCAAACTCACCTGCCTGGACCAGCACCCAACCAAGTGTGTCGGCCACGGCGCCATTGTCAGGCGCAATCGCATAGGCCCGCCGCGCCAGCGATTCCGCCATTGCAATGTTGGTCGGTGCCAGCACCCAGGCCAGGTTGTTGAGCGCAGCGAGGTCATTCGGCGCCTGGGCCAGCAGCGCCTCTAGCTGGCGGCGCGCCTCGGCGTCACGGCCGCCGCGCAGCAGATGATCCGCGAGCGCACGGCGCGCATTCAGGTCGCGCGGCTCACGCGCGAGCCAGGTTTGCAGTGGCAGCTCCGGACGCGATAACCCGGCCGCGGCGCGCACCTCGAAATCGCTAAGTGCTGCGACCGCCGTCGGGCGCAACGCATAGGACTGCGCAAACGCGCGACTCGCATCCTCGGCGCGCCGTTCCGCCGCTGCGACCTGCCCCGCGAGCAACCACCCGAGCGGATGCTGCGGCAAGCGCGCCTGAAGGGCATCCGTCATGCGGCGCGCCGCCTCAGTCTCGCGCTGCGACAACGCCAGGCGCACGGCCAACGCATTGGCTTCCAGCCACTCTGGCCGCAGCGCGACGGCCCGCGTGAACGACTCGCGGGCCGCGCTGGCGTCGCTGGCGGCGAGTTGCGCGCGCCCGAGGCCGAACCAATGCTCGGCGCTGTCCTGGGCCTGATCGCGAGCCTTGCCAAAGCGCAGCCTGGCCTCTTCAGGCCGCCTGGCAGCGAGCAACAGCTGCCCGGCTGCAGCGGCCGCCTTGCCGTCCGCCGGCGCCGCGGCAATCAACCCATCGATGACCTGCAACGCGGCCGGCAGCGCGCCTGCGCGCAGCTCGAGCGCAGCGAGCGCGAGTGCCGGCTCGAGTGCAGCTGCGTCGGCCTTGACCGCGCCGCGCAGGGCACCGCGCGCTTCATCGAGCTTGCCCTCGGCCTCCCCCACCCTGGCCAGTGCGAGTCGCAAATCGAGCCGGCGCGGCTCGAGTTCAATGAGCTGCTGCAGCGCGGCGCGCGCGTCCGCATAGCGACGGTCGAGGAAGGCGAGGTTCGCGCGCCGCAGCAAGGCCTCGACATTGCGCGGCTCGCGCTGCAGCACCGCATCGACGAGGCGTGCGGCAGCCTCGTTGCGCGCGCCGCCCTGCGCGGCATCGCTGGCGGCCAGCAGCGTCGCCACCGGCGCGCCACCTACCAGACGCTCGATCAGCAGCGTCAACTCTCGCTCGTTACGCAGCGCCCGCAGCGAACCCACCTCGGTCGCCACCGCCAGGCTCGGCGCCTGGCTGAAGTCGGGCAGCGTCGTGCCGCGACCCTCGCGCAGTATCGCAAGCGCCTGGGTCGGGTCACCGTTCGCCAGATGCGCCGCCGCAAGTTCGGCTCGCAACGCCGGATCGCCGCGGTTCTCCTTCAGCTTCCCGGCGAGCGTCGCGATCGACGCGCCGGCCTGGGCGCGTGCGCTGCGCGCCGCCGCCAGCAGACCCTCCACCTGCGCATCCTGCGCGGCAGAGCGGGTCTCGACATCATCGAGCAGTTCGACGACCTGATCGGGGCGACTCTGCTCCAGCAGCAGGCGCGCCAGCAGGCTGCGGGCCTGCAACTCGTCCGGGTTAGCTTGCACGCGCCGCCGCAGCACCTCGGTAGCACGCACGAGATTGCCGCCACGCACGAGCGACTCGACCAACAGGTACTGCACGCGCGGGTCGCCGGGCATGGCTTCGTCGATCTGCTGCAGTGCGTCGCTGGCTTCGCCCGCGCGCCCCTCGAACAAGGCAATGCGCGCCCCCAGAAACTGTGCGCCCACCGAGCCCGGCAGCACGCGTTCGATCTGCGCCAATTGCGCGCGGGCATCGGTGGCGGAACCCTGCGCGAGGAGTGCTTCACCGACCAGCAGCTCGGCTGTCATGCGCGACACCAGCGGCCAGCTGGCGGGCGCCTGCGACGACGCGGCGCGCAGATCCTGCAGCGCGGTCTCGGCCGAACCGCCCCGCAAACGCAGTTCACCGCGCGCCAGCAACGCATCCGCCGCCCTGGGATTCGTCGCGATGAACGCATCGAGCTCACGCGTTGCCTGCTGCAGGTTGCCGACTGCGGCAAGCGCATTGGCCAGGTCCGTCACCAACAGCGCATCGGCCGGAGTCGCAGCCAGCGCGGCGCGCAACTCCGGGATGGCATCGGCGGGCACACCTGCCGCACGCAGCGCCGAAGCACGCAGACGGGCCCGCTGAGTTACCGACAGTGACGGCGCACCGTCGTCGAGCAGCTGGAGGACCTCGCGATGCCGACCGAGCATGACGTCAGTGCGGGCGCGCGTGTAGAGCGAGTCGCCATCCAGCGCCGCATCGCGCGGCACGGCCGCGAGTTCATCGTCCGCGGCCCGCGCGTCGCCGCCATCGAGCGCAATGCGCGCCAGCAGGAAGCGCGCGGCGACCGCGTCCGGGTGTTTGACCAGCACGTTCTTCAGCAGTACCCGCGCCTCACCGGCCTCGCCGCGATCGATCATCGCCTGCGCCTCAGGCAGTGCGTCGACGGGGTCGACACTGCGCGCGCAGGCGCCCAGCACGGCACACAGCGCCGCGACCAGCAGAAATCTGGACGTTGTCGTCCACCAGGTCATCGAGTCTCCCCGGCGGCCGTCGGAGCGTCTAGAACTGCCTCACTGCGCGATTCGGCCACGAGCCCATGCCGGGCGAGCAGGTCATATAGCGTCGGTCGCGACACGCCGAGCAGTTCTGCCGCCTTCGATATGTTGCCCGCGGTCGCCGACATCGCCCGCGTGACAGCGTCGCGCTCGGTGCGGTTGCGGACTTCCTTGAGGTTCAGCGGCAGCCCGGCCGTGCTAGAGCCGAGCAGCGACAGATCCGCTGCGGATACCAGCGCTTCATCGCCCAGCAGGCAAGCCACCTTGACCTTGTTCTCGAGCTCGCGGACGTTGCCCGGCCAGCTGTGGCTGGTCAGCGCCGTGATGGCATCGTCGGTGAAACCCTTCTTCGCGCGACCCGCCCCGCCCTGCGAGTGGCGCGCGAGAAAAGCATGCGCGAGCGCCATGACATCACCCGGTCGCTCGCGCAGCGGCGGCAGGTTGATCGTCACTTCACTGATCCGGTAGAACAGATCCTGCCGGAAGCGCTGCTCGCGGATGAAGGTCTCGAGGTTCTGGTTGGTCGCCGCGATGATGCGCACGTCGACGGGAATCTCCTGCCGCCCGCCCACGCGCTCGATCACCTTGTTCTGCAGGAAGCGCAGCAGCTTCGCCTGCAGCGACAACGGCATGTCGCCGATCTCGTCGAGGAACAGCGTGCCGCCGTTCGCGTACTCGACCTTGCCCAGCGTCGTCTTGGTCGCGCCAGTAAAGGCGCCCTTCTCGTAGCCGAACAGTTCCGATTCGAGCAGTTGCTCGGGGATCGCAGCGCAGTTGATCGCGATGAAGCGCTTGTCGCGCCGCGCGCTGAGTTCGTGGATCGCGCGCGCGATCAGCTCCTTGCCGGTACCGCTCTCGCCGAGGATCAGCGCCGCCACGTCCGCCGGCGCGATCTTCTCGATCATCCGGCAGACGGCGAGCATCGCGCGGTCCGCTGCGATGATGCCGTGGAAGCTGTCCGGCGCATGACGCTGGCGCAGCTGGTCGACCTCGGCCTCGAGGCGCGCGATGTGGAACGCGCGACCGACGATCAGTCGCAGCGCGTCGACATCGACCGGCTTTTCATAGAAATCATAGGCGCCCATCGCCACCGCGCGCACGGCGCGATCGCGATCGTGGTTTCCCGTGACGACAATGACCTTGGTCCGCGGCGCGATCTCCATGATTTCGGTCAGCGTCGCGAAGCCCTCCGTCGCACCTTCCGCATCCGGCGGCAGGCCCAGGTCCTGCAGCACCACGGCAGGCTCGAACCGACGCACGGCGGCAATTGCCTCGCTGCGGTTCTCCGCGAACAGCACCTCATAGCCCTCGAAGCTCCAGCGCAGTTGCGCGCGCAGCTCCGGATCGTCCTCGACGATCAGCAACCGGCGGTATCGACTGTCTTCCTGCATGATCATGTGCCGCTCCCGGCTCAGCCGGCTTTCAGCGCCAGGGCGTCGCGCACCTGGACCGGAAACCACATTTCGAAACGTGTGCCGCGACCGGGGGTCGACTGCACGTCGACGCGCCCACCCAGGCTGCGCAGGTACTCGCGGATCTGGAATGCGCCTATGCCCATGCCGCGCGCACCCTTGGTGGTGTCGAACGGCCGAAACAGCCGATCGCGCAGGAAGGCCGCATCCATGCCACAACCGTTGTCGACAATCGCGAGCACCGGCTGCCGCTCGAGCATGGCCACCTCGACGACGATCTCGCCGCTCTCGGGCGTCGCATCCTGCGCATTGCGGATCGCGTGCTCGATGACGCTGGCCAGACGCTCCGCCTCGACGAACACCGTCGGGCGTGCCTGCGCCACGACTTGTGGCACGGGCGCGCGCCCACCGCAGCGCAGCGCCGCACGCTCGGCGAGCGTCGCCAGATCCACGGTCTGCATCGTCGCGGGCTGCGGCTCGACGCCCTGCGCGCCGGCAGCGAGCTGGGCGATCAGCTTGGTCATCCGCGCCGCCGACGACCCTATGGTGCGCATCGCGTCGTCGATGAACTCGGGGTTGCGGCGATGCCGCTCGGCGTTCTGCGAAATCAGCTTGAGCTGCGCGGCGACGTTCTTGAGGTCGTGCATGACGAACGCCGTCATGCGGTTGTAGGCCTCGAACTGCTGCGCCTCCGACAGTTTCGCATCCGCGTCGTACTGCGACAGGTGCACCGCAATCTGGCGCCCCGCCGTCTTCAGCAGGTCGCGGTCTTCGAAGTTCAAATCGCCGAGCGTGGGCGCACGCGACAAGACCACCCAGCCGTACAGCGCCTCGCCCTGCAGCAGCGGCACGATCAGCGCGGCAGGATCATCGGCATAGGGCGCGGCCTCGAGTGCGAACCCGTCGTAGATGCGCGGCGCCTGAGCAAGCTCTCGCAGGTCTATCAGCCAGCCACTGCGCTCGAGAAACGCCGGCAACGGATCTGCGGCGTCGATGGGTGCGGAACGCGGCGCAGCCATGGCGGACTCAGGCGCCGGCCAGGCCTGCGCACACGTGAACGACGCGCCGTCGTCGCTGCGCTTCCACAGCACGCCGCTCGGGCTCTCGACGATCTGCGCCAGCGCGCGGATCGCCCGCTGCGGCAGCGGGTCGGTTGCATCACGCTCGGACAACGTGCGGATGAAGCGCAACCACTCGGCGCGATAATCGTAACGCTGGGCGAAGAAGTGCGACGCAACGAACACGCGCAGCCGGCGCCGCAGTGCTTCGGAGAACAGCGCGAACGCGAGCGCCACCAGGCCCAGCGACCAGAGCAGGGTCTGCGTCACCTCGTACCCGCCGGTGGGCAGCGAGCCCAGCGACACGCCGACCAGGCTCAGCAACACGAGATAGCCGCCGATCGCGACGAACGACGTAGTGTAGAATGCCGCCTGGCGCGAGAACGCGACGCCCACCGACCAGTCGGGCATGTGGCGCGCACCACGCAGCAGCGCGAGCGCGCAACCCGCGAACAGCACGCCACGCGCCACCCAGAGCACCACCGGCACGCCCCCGAACAGCAACAGCTCAGCGAAGCTGATCAGTTCGACGACGAACAAACCGCCGACACCCAGGCAGAACCAGCGCAGCGCGAGCCGCGCATTGGTCGCGGCATTGCGGTAGATCTGCTCGAGGGCAAACACGCCGAGTACCGACCACAGCAGGCCCGCGATGCCGAGCACGCGCACGATGAGGTCGACCGCATCCGGCGCCATAGGCATCGCAAGCGCGAAAGCGCCGACCGCCACGACTCCCGGCGCGCCCCACCGCAGCAGCAGGCGGAACCAGCGCGGCTGCCCCTGCCACTCGGCGAAGGACTCGAGCTGCCACAGCCAGAGCGAGAGCAAGCCCAGTTCGAGCAGCAGGATGACACCAGTGTCGACGATCTGGCCGGCATAGGCCGCCCAGGCCAGCAGCGCCCAGATCGCGGTGCCGAGCGCGGCCACCCGCAGCCGCAGCCGCGGTGCCCCGACCGCGAAGCGCGACGGGCGCAGGTACAGCGCGAGCGCGATGAACGCGCCGGCCGCACCCAGAAAACTGATTCCAGCCAGGATGGGGCTCATGAACCGCCAGAAACTGTAAAACCCACCGAATACACTGTCGGTATTCTATACAATTCCTGTCGCCAAATCCTTACAGTTGGTCAGATTGTGCGTTCAGTCACAGTACCGCCCCGGTCTGGGACCCCATCCAAACCCCTATTCGGGGCATGGCCGCATCGAGCCGCTGGCGGCCAGAGGCGCAGTCCGGCTTGCAGGGCGTCAGGAGCACCCAGACCTCCGCATCGCGGCGTCCCCGCAACCCGCCCGTCAGCAGTGCCAGTTTGAAGCGACTGCCGCCCATCGCCAGCGGCGTACCCGCGACGCGATACCCGACACGGGCCAGCAGCTGCCCAGGGTTCAATGCACCGGGCAGGCCCGACGCCCGCGACAGTTCCGTCCACGCCACCCCCGCGCCCTCGATGCGCCAGCCCGCGGCATCCTGCGCGGCAAAGACCTCGACCGGATCGCCGTTCAGGTGCACCGCACGCGTCTGCCGCGGGATCTGCCAGCGCCCGAACTCGACGCCGACACCGTCCACTGACCATGCTGTTCGCTCGACAGGCGATGCCAGCGCAATCAGATCGCCCGTTTCAGAAATGGGCAGGGGCGGCAGCGAGCTGGTACGTGCCGCATCGTCGCGACCCGGCCCATCGAGAAGCACCGGCCCGGTGATCAGCAATGCGCAGGCGAGCACGGCCCACGGCGACATCGCGATCTGTGCGCCGGTCGGCTCGCCGGCCAGCAACGGAGTCGTGACCACGGGACGCGCTTCGCTGTGCTCGAGCCGGGCCGCATAGACGAACACCGGCCACATGCAGACGAGGAACAGCACCCAGCCGAAGTACAGGTGATCGACGCGAATCAGGTAGTGCTGCATGTCGGTGGCGTAACCGATCAAGATCAACGCATAGACCCGCAGCCAGTTCGACAGCAACGCAACCACCGCTGCAGCCGCCAGCAGTCGCCAGCGCAGCCGCCAGGACTGCAGGTACGAAAGCCCCTGGAACAGCGCCAGCGCCAGCGCGACGACGAGATAGTTGAGTCCGCTGCAACCGTTCGCGACTTCGACGATGCCCGCGGGCAGGTGGAAGCTGTTGTCCTCAACATACGCCGGGACGCCCGTCAACCAGACCAGCGCATTGGCGACTGCGGCCGTCAGCTCCTGCAACGGTGTGTTGATGACCCACCACTGCGGCAGTGCGAAGTACAGGAACGCCAGCGGCCAGAGCAGAACCCTGCCCGCAGATTTGCCGAGCACCGTGGCCGCTGCGGACCAGACAATCACGGGCACCAGCACCTGTCGCGCCGAATTCAGGAACACGAGTTCCATCGCCCAAAGCGCAGCGGTCGCGGCAGCGAGCAACGCGAGCGGCGCCCACCAGGTTTCGAAGCGGCGCGGCGGATCGCGGCGCCAGAGCCGCCAGACAAGCACCAGCGCGAGGACCAGGATCACGTAGCCGTGCGCAAACGGTCCGTAGATCGCCGTCCAGCTCTCGTGGATGCTGGCCAGCGCACCCGCAGCGCCTAACCAGATCGTCGCCGCGAGCAGCAGCAGTACGACCCAGATCGCCAGCCCACTGCGCAGGCGCGCGGTCACAACGCGGTTCGCCGCGGCTCCAGCGAACCGCGGCCGTTCAGCAGCGCGCTGTGGCGCAGCAGGTCGCTCGCAAAGTGCGGCGGATCGGTATCCGGCTTGCGCTGCAGCAGTCGTCGCAACCGCCATGTGCCGTACGCCGCCAGCACGACGATGTCCGTCAGCGCAGCATAGGCGCGGCCGTAATTCAGTACGAAATATCGGCGGCGCGACTCGAACCAGTACTTCGGCAGGCGGCGCGGCTTGCCATCACGCAGCGTCACGCCGCTGCTCTGCCCCACGAGGTGCACGATGCGGCTCGCCGGCACGTGCCAGCATTCCCAACCTGCCCGCGCTGCGCGCAGCGTGTAGTCGGTTTCTTCGAAATAGAGGAAGTAGCCTTCATCCATCAAGCCGATGGCATCGATGACCTCGCGGCGGATCATCATGTGCGCACCCGACACCCAGCCGACGCGCGTGGGTTCCTCAGGGATGCCGACTCGGGTAGCCCACCGCCCCAGCAACCGATCGACGATTCCGATCCGCAGGTAGGTGCCGAACTCGCTCGGCAAAGTCAGAAGGCTGAAGCAGCAATGCTGCGGCGTTGCATCCGGATCCTCACTGCGGCCGCCCGCAATCCCGACCTTTGGGTGGGCATCGAGGAAGTCGACCAGAATCCGGAACGCACCCGGTCGAACGAGGGTATCCGGGTTCAGCAGCAGCACGTACCGCAACTGCGGACAGTCGGCGAGCGCCGCGCGGATCGCGAGATTATTGCCGTAGGCAAAGCCGCCATTTCGCTCGGCCCGAATCAGCGTGGCCCAGGACCAGCCCTGCTCGCGGATCGCCTGCTCGATGCGATCGGCGGTGCCGTCGCCAGAATCGTTGTCGACGACATAGACAACAAAAGCCAGATTCGACGACGCCGTCGCCGCGATCGAGCGCAGCGCGTCGATAGTCAACTCTGCCGCACGCCACGTCACGATGGCGACGGCCAGCGTGACAGACTGTTCTGGAACCCGTTTCACGGCAACTTGCTCGGTACTCGATTAGCGTATAAGACTTGCAACGACGCGCATCCCGAACGCTACTAGACAGATTCGGCCCTGTCGATGCACCGTGTCATCAAAATGGATCAATCCCGCGTGACGTATGCAGCCTCCTGAGGCGACCCCTGAATCGCTGACGCTTTGCGTCGACCTCGACGGCACCCTGGTCCGTTCCGACCTATTTCAGGAGAACCTCCTCGCCGCAATCAAACGCGAGCCTTGGATACTGTTGCTCCTGCCCATCTGGTTGTTACGCGGCAAAGCACATCTCAAGTCCCAACTGGCCAGGCGAGCCGCAATCGATGCGAGCGTGCTGCCATACAACGACGAGGTGCTGGCACTGATCAATCGGGCGCGCGCAAGTGGCCGCGCGGTCTGGCTCGTCACCGGCAGCCATCAGGTTCACGCGCAACGAGTGCAAGCACATCTGCGTCTGTTCGACGCGATTCTTGCCACCGACGAACGGACCAACCTGACTGGCGCCCGCAAAGCGGAAAGACTGAACGAGCAACTTGGCGCGGGTCGCTACGAGTATGTCGCCAATGGCTCGGTAGACCTGCCGATCTGGCGGAGCGCTGCCGCTGCTGTCACGGTCGATGCGGCGCCGGCAGTCGTCTCGGCAGTTGAGGCGCTCGGCAAACCCCACCGCCACATCTCCGTAGACCGCGGGCGTAACGCCCTGCGACGCTGGCTTAAGGCAATACGAATTCACCAATGGGCAAAGAACGCGTTGTTGTTCGTGCCGTTGATCACGGCGCACCAAGTGCTGGACCCGAGAGCTCTGGGTACGGCTCTCGCGGCCTTCATCGCTATGGGCCTATGCGCATCTGCAACATACATCATCAATGATCTGTTCGATCTCGACGCGGACCGACACCATTCGAAGAAGCGCGCGCGCCCTTTCGCGGCGGGAACGATCTCGGTCCAAGCAGGCGTCGTTGCTTGCGTCTTGATGCTGCTGGCGGGCCTCGTCATCGCATTGCTGCTTCCGTTAGCGTTCCAGATTGCGCTCGCCTGCTATCTGATAGCAACGCTCCTGTACTCTTTCCGCCTGAAGAGTGTAGCGAGCCTAGACGTACTGCTCCTTGCCGGGCTCTACACACTGCGCGTGATCGCCGGCGCCTGGGCGACAGGGTTGGCGCTATCATTTTGGTTGCTTGCTTTTTCGATGTTCATCTTCCTTTGCCTAGCGATGGTCAAGCGCGTAGCCGAATTGATCGAACTGCA
Source organism: uncultured Steroidobacteraceae bacterium (assembly GCA_964586725.1). Classification (GTDB taxonomy): domain Bacteria; phylum Pseudomonadota; class Gammaproteobacteria; order Steroidobacterales; family Steroidobacteraceae; genus UBA964. The sequence goes on from CAZPJE010000363.1 coordinate 10,769, forward strand.
GAGGAGGCAGGCTACAATTGGATCGCCATCGAGCCATATCCGAGGTCGCGAGTATGCCGTTGAGGACATACCGATCCTGCAAATCATGGGGGCGACGAGTGGCTACCTTGCCGTGCTGGTGCTTGCGCTCTACATCAACAGCCCCGATGTGACCGAGCTGTATGCGACGCCAGAAATCTTGTGGCTGATTGCGCCGCTGCTGCTGTTATGGGTTACACGTCTCTGGGTCGTTACGACACGCGGCTACATGGACGACGACCCGATTTTTTTCGCGATAAAGGATCCAGAGACATGGGTGACCGCGACGTTCACCGCTCTAATTCTCGTGGCTGCCACGAGACTCCACCTGTAACCCGCTAGAGCAAAGGTCAATGCTGGAAATCCGTAATCGCTCAATCCTTTCCGCAATTGTGATCGCTGCCTTACTGCGCATCCTGTGGGCGATTGCGGTTCCAGTAGTACCGGTTTCTGATTCGGCCGCCTATGATGCCTTTGCTCGAACGTTGGCAGACTTCGGCGTGTTTGGTTGGAATAAGAACGACCCATTCGCATTTTGGCCTCCGGGCACAACCTTCCTGCATGCCGCCATCTACAGGTTGTTCGGGCCAAGCTATC
>CAZPJE010000364.1:0-4326 GCA_964586725.1 uncultured Steroidobacteraceae bacterium
TTTCAGCGGATGGTTTCACCGGCCGACGCAGCAGCTTGGCTGGAGAACAACGAGGGAAACAGGAAGCTGCGCCGGACACACGTAGACTTTCTCGCCCGCATTATCACTAGCGGGCAGTGGCGCGTTACTCATCAGGGCATCGCCATCGGCAAGTCCGGCCGGCTGCTCGACGGGCAACACCGCCTGCGCGCGATCGTGAAAGCCAACATGACGGTGCCGATCATGGTCGCCAGCGAGGTCGACGACGATCTGTACAAGGCGATGGATGCTGGCGTCGCAGCGCGTTCGATCTCTGAGTTGCTCAACACGGAGCGACGCTCGACTACCTGGTGCACAACCATGCTCCGCATGATGCTGCAGATCAACAAAGCTCAGACGCACGAAATAGAAATTCTTCTGGAGTGCTTCAGTGCTGAGATAAGCGCCATCTACGACTTCGCGCGCGCCAGAGCCGGCCGAAAAACTTCAAGCGCCGTGGTCTGTTCGGCCGCTCTGTTGAAACTGTCCGAGGCAAAGAGCACGGATAGCTTCCCTGACGTATTGGAGCTAATCCGGCGCGGCATCGAGGGCGATCTTTCCGGCGCTGCGCCGGTCACGGTTTCGTTCTATAAGCAGGTAACCGAGGGTCCAAACTCCAATGGTGGCACCGGCGCAGCGGCAACTTTCTCGCGCGCTTGGGTTGCGTTCAACCCGGCGAACTTTGGATTGAATCGCATTCAGATCAATGATCCGCTTACGAAGCTTGTCGAAGCGAGGCGAGTTTTTCATAAGGCGACAGCCGGCATCTTCCAGTAACCCTGCGAAGGAGATCAGCTGATGACAACTCTCATCGCCTGCTTGCTCTGCGGGTTGTACGTCGAGGGTTCGGTGATGGCGCTCCGCGAGCAGCCGCCACCGCCGCCACCGTTTACGCACTGGCTCTATGAGCGAACGGTCACGAAGAACCCATACGGGACGATTGCGGTCGGCCTCGAGCACGAGCTGCGGCCGGGTCTGCGCCTGTTCGGGGAGCTGCGCCACGAGTCAGCGCTCGGCACGCGCGAAGACGATGGCGAGGATTCAGTGCGTCTCGGCGTGCGCTGGTATCCGTTCGGCGGGGCGCGATGATCGTTCCGCGCAATATCCTGCGAGTCGCAGCTGGTGAACGGTGGTCACGTCTGAGAATGATGGTCGGCTCAGACGATTTATTCCATCGCCGATTTCAGCAGGACGTTCTGGAACCCGGCGATGAGCAATGCGAGGCGCTGGTGCCAGAGTTTCCAGGTTCGGCTATGTATCGGCGGTGCCTAAAACGCGCATGGCGCTCACGAGACTCATGGCTTCAGCTTTGCAACAAGCATAGCGGAGAAGAGTGCACTCCCATACGGCGGTGCGTGGACTGCAACCATTACGGCCCATCTAACTGGGTGCATCGCGGAAGGTGTGACATTTGCTCATGCCTCGCCGAGCAATTTGAAGACGTGAGCAACGCACGCGCTCCATTTTCGCCACTGAAGACTTGCGAAGAATGCGGCACGGTAGGGTCGAAGCGGACAATCAGTTATCGAAACGATTTATACGCATGGGACATTTCGGAGCGCCGAAAAGTTTTTCCAACAACAGTTTGCATAGGTTGCTGGAACAAGCTGAGACCTGTTTCGAATAGATGGTACGAATGCAGAGAGATTCGAAGATTAACCAACCAAATTCAAAGGAGCATACGAGATGGCCGCAAAGCTAAAGACAACGGGGCAACTGCGCGAATTCCTGGTCGACATGGCAATCGGAGTCAAGAACGGGATCGTGGACTTGGACAAGGCGAGCCGAATCACGAAGCTGGCGCAGCAGATCAACGAATCGTTCTACAGCGAGATCAAGATTGCGCGCGTACAGCGTGAGGCCGGATTGCAAGCTACAGACCTTGGTGAACTGCGGATCGGCGCGCGCGAGTCCACCACCGGGCCCTCGAGGGATTAAGAAATGACATTGAAAAACACAGCCGCCGATGTTGTACGTCTGGTCAACCTACTGGTTGAAACGGCGCGTTCTGATCACGAACAGTCATATGAGCAGGCTCTCAAAGACCTGATCAACGATGCGCAATTGCAATGGATCGACGACCAGATAGTTCTGTACTTGCCGTGCGCCGGCGATGAGTATGAAAAAACGTTCAGTGTTCGCGAGTTGGTTCAGTCGTATATCCAAACATCGCTCGCTGCCCCGAATGACGGCGATGCATCACAGATGGGAAGTGCAGCGGTCGTGTTGCGTCTTTTGGCGAAAGACATCGATGCTGCAGCGATAAAAGTTGATGCTCGTTGCAACTCCACTAAATGAACCTGCGTCAGCAATCCAGTGGCCGTCCTTGTGTGGTGCACCCAGCCGCGCGCGGGCTGCGGCCGGTTGCCGAGCTGGCAATCACACGCTCGCACGGCGACCGGCTGAAGTACCTGGGCGGGTGCCGGTGCTTCAAGTGCCGGCGGGCGAACTCGGACTATGAGCGCGAGCGCAAGGCAGCGCGAGAGGCCGGCGACTGGAACGGGATCGTCTCGGCCGACCGAGCGCGGCGGCACATGCTGAAACTGGCCCGGCTCGGCGTCGGGCGACGGTCGTTCGCCGCTGCCACGGATGTGGCCGAGTCCGTCCTTCACGACATACGCAACGGCCGTAAGCACAAGATCCGCGCGCGCACCGAGCGCAAGATCCTCGCGGTCACGAAGGCCTGCGCACCCGACAGCGCGGTCGTGTCAGCGCGGCAGACCTGGCGCCGGCTCGACGCGCTGCTCGAGGAGGGGTTCACGAAGGCGGGGCTTTCGCGGCTGCTCGGCAGCAAAGCGCGCTGGCCGAAGCTGCAGGTCCGCCGCGACACCTGCTCGGTGCGCACCGCAGCGCGCGTCGAGGCGATCTATCGGAGGTTCATGCGATGACTGGCGAAGTGCCGAAGCTGACGCGGCGGCAGGGCCAGCTTTTGGACGAAGGTGGACGCGACCGCGCCGGACGGCCTGCGCGAGTGGGACTACACAGCAGCGGTAGAGGTGCGCCATGACTGACATCGTGGAGCGGCTGCGGTTAGTGCCCGCAGTCAGTTATGCGGACTGTCGCGAAGCCGCCGACGACATCGAGCGCCTGCGCGCCGATGTGCTCGGAAAGGCGGCGCTTGCGATGACGTACCAGATCGAGATTAACGAACTCGTCGATAAACTGGAGACGTTGCCAGGGAGCACAGCTCCCGACGCATCAGCAGCTCGTGAGTGAATCCCGCTCAGCCTGGTCCGAGTTTCTCACTGCGGAGGACGCTGCTGGCGTTCTGCACTGCAATGCAGATACTGTGCGACGGCTGGCCGCTGCCGGCGCGGTGCCGGCGAGGAAGGTGGGGCGGCGCTGGTTGTTTGAGTACGAGCAGCTGCGCGCCTACGTGAGGGGAGAATGGCACTCTACAAGCGAACGGCCGGCGGCCCCTGGTGGGTGCGATTCAAGGTGGGCCGTCGATCAATTCGCCGCAGCGCCGGCACGACAGACCGACAGCGCGCGGAAGAATTCGAGACGGCGCTTCGAGCTCGTTACTGGCGGCAAGCCTACTTAGGCGAGGCGGTCTACACCTGGCGCGAGGCCGTCGTCAGGTTCAAGCGAGAGGCGGCGTGGCGGGATTCGACGCGAACGCGGAACGAGTACGCCCTGACCTTCTTCGAGCGCATCAACGCGATCCCGGTCGCAGCGATCAACGCCGATGTGTGCCGCGCCGCGCGCGAGTACGTCGAGCGGGATCAGCAGCCGGCCAGCGCGAACCGGATCATGGCGGTGTTCCGCGGCGTGCTGAAGGCGTGCGTCAGGTGGGGCTGGCTTACGCACTGCCCGCCCGTGCCGATGGCGCACATCGCCGAGCGCGAGCCCGCCTGGCTGTCGGCGGAGCAGTGCGGCGCGGTGCTGCGCGAGCTGCCCGAGCACCTGCGCGGGCCGGCGCTGTTCAGCGTGCTGACGGGCTGGCGGATGGCGAACGTCCGCGACCTGACCTGGTCACGGGTGAACCTCGAGACGCGCCATGCGTGGATCCCCTCAAGCCACTACAAGACGAAGCGCGCGCACGGTGCGCCGCTGTCGGATCTGGCTGTTGAGGTGCTGAAGGGGCAGCCGCGCATCGAGGGCGTCGACCACGTGTTCACCTACGACGGGCAGCCGATCCGCGGGACTTTCAACACGAAGGCGTTCCGCAAGGCCCTGAAGCGCGCCGGGGTGCAGACCCGCTGGCACGACCTGCGCCATACGTTCGCGTCGTGGCTGGCCGTCAGCGGGGCGTCGGATCGGGTTTTGATGGCGATGGGCGGCTGGGCGTCGCCGAAGATGCCGGCC
>CAZPJE010000365.1:0-7311 GCA_964586725.1 uncultured Steroidobacteraceae bacterium
GCTGAACCGCCGGTCGCGCGCCGACGTCGGCCGTCCAGCGCGCGATGTGCGGATGGCCGTCGAGGTTGCCGGGCCAGCGCAGCATCGACACCGCCGCGACCGGATACGCGATCATGTCGGCGATGGTGTAGTCCTCGCCGGCAAGGAAACGTGACTTCGACAGCTGCAGTTCCATCGTCGCGATCATCCGGTTGCACAGGTTGTTGTAGAAGTCGATCGCCCAGGGGTTTTTCTCCTGCGCGACGATGTTGAAGACGAATTGCCCGCTGTAGGCGGGGCCGATGTCGCTCGCGACGATGCCGATCCACTCGAATACCTTGGCGCGCGGGCGCGGGCGATCGGGCAGGAAGCGCTGCGATTTCTCGGCGAGGTAGAGCAGGATCGCCGCCGAGCCATACACCGGCAGTGGTTCGTCACCGCCCTCGACGCCATGATCGACGATCGCAGGCACGCGGCCGACCGGATTCAGCGCGAGGAACTCGGGCTTCTTCTGGTCGCCCGCCACGAGGTTGTAGTTGATGACGCGATAGGGCAGGCCGGTTTCCTCCAGCATGATGGAGGCCTTGAAACCGTTGGCGGTCGGTGTGGTGTGCAGGTCGATCATGCGAGCTACCGTCTGTCTGGAACAATGAGGAGTGCGACTATGCAGCAGCTGAATTCACCGGCGCAAATCCTGCGCGGCTTCGTCTCCATTGCGGAAGGGCAGGCGCACTACCGGCGCGGCGGCAGTGGCGACGCGCGTCCGCTGTGGATGGTGCACGCCTCGCCGGCCTCGTCCGTGACGCTCGTGCCGCTGATGCGCGAACTGGGGCGGAACCGGGTCGTTATCGCGCCGGATACGCTCGGGAACGGCGATTCGGCGCCGCCCGCGCTGGCCGCGCCCGACATCGAGTACTACGCAGAGGCGAGCCTGCGCGTCATGGACGCGCTCGGCATCGACAAGGTGGACCTCTATGGCAGCCATACCGGCGCGCATATCGTCACCGAGATGGCACTCGCCCGGCCCGACCGGTTCGGCCGGATGATCCTCGACGGCATCGCGATGTTCTCGCCACAGGACAAACAGGATTTCCTGGCCCATTACGCGCCGCATGTCGAACCGGACGCCTTCGGCACGCAGTTCCACTGGGCCTGGCATTTCGTGCGCGACCAGGGCTGGTTCTTCCCGTACTTCCGCCGCGATGTGGCTCACCTGCGCAGCATCGCGCCGCCCGGCGCCGACACCATGCACAACCTGACGGTCGAGGTGCTGAAGTCGATTCGCACCTACCATCTCGCGTATCGCGCTGCGTTCGCGCATCCCGATGCGGTGCGGCTGCCGCTGCTGCGCCTGCCGACGCTCGTGATGGCCGATGCCTCCGACCCGCTCAAGACCGGCGTCGCGACCGCGGCCAGCCTGCTGCCGGGCAGTCGCAGCCTGATCTGGGACGACGCGGCGCAACCAGGGCCTGCTGCCAAGGCCGCGATGCTGGCCGCGTTCCTCGATGCGACCTGAGCAGCGCAGTGCCCATGGTCGGAGACCCGTGGGTATCATGTGATCCACTACGCCGCGACACCTGCCACGGAGTTCGACCATGCCGAGTTCAAAGAAATCGAAACGGCCTTCAGCCGCGCCACCCGTCACGCCGTTGAAGCGCACGGCGATCATCGTGCGCGACATGGATCGCTCGCTGGCCTTCTACCACGGCGTGCTCGGCATGAACGTCTGGATCCAGGGCAGCGCGGGCGCCGAGATTCCGGCTCTGTATCAGCTGCTGGGCATGCCGCCGTGCTCGACGCGCTGGATCATCCTGCAGTCCGGCAACGTGGACTGGGGCATGGTCGGCCTGTTCGAGCTGACCAATCCGTCACCCGATGACAACACCCACCCGAACATCGACCGCGTCAATCGCGGCGAAGCCTGTCTGGTGTTCCACACGCCAGATGTGCGGCAGATTCATCGCGGCGCCAAACAGCTTGGGCTCACGGTGCTGTGTCCGCCGACGCGCCTGGCCATCAAGGCGCATGGCGTCGAATCGCTGGAGATGACCTTGCGCGACCCCAACGGCGTGCTGGTGAACTTCATCCAGAACGTCAAGGGCGGCAGCGTCGGCTTGTCGAATCGCTTTCCCGGCCTGCGCCGTCCGTCGGCAGCGGCACCGAAGCCGGCGCGCGCGGCCGTCAAGCGCCGTAGCGGTGCATCGCGGGTGCGTCGATCGGGATGATGGTCGCCTTCAATTCGGTGAAGAAATCCAGGCTCGAGAACGGGCCGTCGCGGCCGATGCCTGACTCCTTGTAGCCGCCGAACGGCGCGCGCAGTTCGCGCATCATCGGGGTGTTGACCCAGACCGTGCCGGCGCGGATGTCACGCGAGCAGCGCATGACGGTGTTGAGATCTTCCGACCAGACATAGTTGACCAGCCCGAACTTCGATTCGTTGGCGATGCGGATCGCATCGTCGAGCGTGTCGAATTCGAGCAGCGTCGCGAAGGGTCCGAAGATCTCCTCCTGGCAGACGCGGGCATCGTTGTCGGGGGCCATGACGGCCGTGGGTTCGATGAACCAGCCCTTCGCCATGCCCGCTGCGCGGCGTCCGCCGGTCAGCAGCTTCGCGCCATCGGCCTTCGCGACGTCCACGTAGGACAGCACGCGCTCCATGTGCTGGCGGAACGCCAGCGGGCCGACTTCGGTCGAGGGCAGCATCGGGTCGCCGATCCGGATCCGGCGGGCGCGTTCGACGAACTGCTCGACGAACTGCTTCGAGATCGAGCGCTGCACCAGGATCCGCGACCCGGCCAGGCACTGCTGGCCGTTGTTGGCGAATATGCCGGCGAGTGCGCCATCGAGCGCGCGCTCGATGTTGGCGCTGTCGAAGATGATGTTCGCGCTCTTGCCGCCCAACTCGAGTGCGATGGGCTTGAGGTTCTTGCCCGCCGTCGCGGCGATCGCGCGGCCGGTGCCGGTGCCGCCGGTGAAGCCCACCATGTCGATGCCGGGATGCGAGACCAGCGCGTTGCCGGTCACCGCGCCGCGTCCGTTGACGAGGTTCACGACGCCGGGCGGCAGTCCCGCTTCGTGGAAAATCTCCACCATCCGGCGCATCGACAGCGGCGTGTATTCCGACGGCTTGAGCACGCAGGTGTTGCCCCAGCTGATGCAGGTGGCAATGCGCATCGAGGCCAGCGCGAGCGGCGCGTTCCACGGGGCGATCGCCGCCGCGACGCCCTTGGGCTCGCGCGTGACATAAGTCAGGTAGCCCTTGGTCTGTGTGTAGGTCTCGCCATGGACGGTGCTGGCCACCTCGGCGAAAAACTCGAAGTTGCGCGCCATGCGCTGCACGTGGATGCGGACGCTCTGCAGCGGCAAGCCGGTGTTCAGGCACTCGAGGTAGGCGAGTTCCTCGGCGTTCTTTCGCAGGTGATCGCGAATCGCGTAGAGGATGTCCTTGCGTTCGTTGATGTCCATGCGCGGCCACGGGCCACGATCGAAGGCCGCGCGCGCCGAGCGGACTGCTGCATCGACCTCATCCGCATCTGCCTCGCGCAGCTGGCTGACGACCTGTTCGGTCGTGGGGTTGACGACCGGTATGTCCTCGCCGGCAGCCTTGGCGACGACGGCTTGCCCGTCGATCAGGCTGGTGACGTGCGGATTGACCGGAAATTCGCGGGTGATCGTGACGGCATTCATCTGGGTTCCTCGCCGGGCGACGCGCTCAGGCGTCCGGCTTGCTGAAGGCGGCAACGTACCATGGCAGCGTGCCCTGGCGGGCGGGCAGGTGCCCGACGTGCGAACGGTCGGCGGGCACGCCCGCCGCGGCGAGATCGCGCGCGAGGTCGGCGTTAGCGTAGACCTCCCAATACGGCTCGTTGTTGTTGAGCGTGTCCCAGGACAGCTCGAAGCGCTCGAACTCGCTGAGACCGGCGAAACGCAACGGCACATCCTGGTGGACGCAGACACCGCCTGGCGCGAGCAGGCGCCAGCTCTCGCGCAGCATGCCGCGGCGGGTCGCATCCGAGATCTCGTGCATCATGTTGTGCGAGACGATCAGGTCGAACCAGCCGTCCGGGAATTTCGTGTCGGCGCAGTCGCGCTGGTGGAAGTGCACCGCGGCGCCGAGTGACTCCGCGCGCGCATGGGCGTAGCGCAGCATCCCTGAGCCGACATCTATCGCATGGACCTCGGCATCCGGGAAGGCCTGCGCGTAGGGCACGCTGGCGGAGCCTGCCGAGCATCCCATGTCGAGGATGCGCCGCGGCTTCAGCTGCGGGAAATGCTCGGCGATGTAGCGTTGCACGTGCGCGGCCTTGCTGTCCGTGCGGCTCATGCCCTGGCCGAACGCGTACAGATTGCCGCCGCACTCGTAGAGCGCGCCGGCCGAGCAGTCGCCATCGCCGAGGTCCATCGCGTAGCCGCCGGTCTGCAGGTGGATGTCGACGGCGGTCACGCCGCGCGGCGGGACGAAGTCCGGGTCGAGCTCCAGGCTGCCGCGCCGGGTGGCGGGATCATCGAGCCGCGACGCCGTCTGCGCGAGCCGCTCGCGCTCACGGAAGATGCTGTCGCCGACCGCGATCCACATCTGCTCTTGGGCGGCTCGGTGCAGCGCGGACCAGCTGCGATAGGCGGGATCCGCATACATCGCGGCGCGGATCTCCTCGCGCGTCGCCGGCGCGTGACCGTGCTCGGCGGCGAAGCGCGGCGCAACGACCTGCTCGAAGAGGCGCCGGTTCGTCGTGCGCATGCCGCGGTTCAAGGCCTGCTTGAACGCGACAATAAACTGCTGCCGCGTGGCTTCCGCCGCAGTCGCCTGCGGCAGCATTTCATGGGTGACGCTGCGGACCATGGTGCCTTGCCTCCGAAAACGGCCGCTGACGGGCGCGCGCGCCGGTCAGTAGCGACAAAAGCCGCCTCACGATGGCGTGCGGCCGAGTCATCATGCCACTATAATGACCACAGGGCGCATTGCGAAGCCCGACAGGCCATGCATGCGCGATCTGCGTAGTTTTCTCGAGCACAATTCCGCTGCGATATGGCGCATCGATGCGCCGTTGTCGGCGCGGCATGACCTGACTGCGCTCCAGCACGAGCTCGATGCTGCCGGGCGGTTCCCGATCCTGCGCGCCACCCGGGTGCCCGACCTCGCGGGCCGGGCGACGCCCATCGGCGTCGTGACCAACCTGACGGCGAGCCGCGAATTGACGGCAAGTGCTCTCGGCATCCCGGATCACCGCCAGACCGCGGCCTGGTTCGCTGCGCGCAGCGCTGCCGGGATCGAGCCGCTGCGTGTGTCCGCAGCCAATGCCCCCGTGCAGCAGGTGGTCTGGCAAGGGGCAGAGGCCGACCTGCAGCGCCTGCCCGTGCTGACCCAGCATGAACTCGAGCCCGGCCCCTACCTGACCGCCGCGCATGCGACCACGTTCGATCCGGATAGCGGCATCGACAACACGGCGATCCAGCGTTGCTGGGTGCTCGGGCCGCAGCGCATGACGTGGTTCCCGTATCCGACCACCCACAACATGCGCAACCTGCGCAAGTTCTGGGCGCGCGGCGAGCCGTGTCCGGTGGCGTTCTGGATCGGGCATCACCCGGCGGTGCTGCTCGGCACCCAGGCCAAGCTGCGCTACCCGGAGAGCCACTGGGCTGCGGCGGGCGGCGTGCTGGGTGAGGCGCTGCGCGTCGTGCCTTCGTTGCTGCACGGCGAGCGCATCATGGTGCCGGCCGATGCCGAGATCGTCATCGAGGGATACGCGTACCCGGACCAGATGCACGCCGACGGGCCTTTCGGCGAGTACACCGGCTATCTCGGCGCGCAGGTGCAGGCTCCGGTCGTCGACGTCCGTTGCATCACGATGCGCCGCGACGCCCTCTATCACGACTACGGCTCCGGTCTTACCGACATGCTCGTGCCAGACAACATGGCGATGGAGGGCAAGGTCTACCAGCTGGTCAAGGCGGTGGCGCCCTCGCTGGTCAACGTGCACGTGCCCACAGAGGGACGGCGGTTCCATGCCTACCTGCAGCTGCGGGATCCCGCGCGCGGCGAGGCGCGCGATGCCCTGACCGCAGCGCTCGCGTACCGCCGCCTGAAGACCGTCGTGGCGGTCGATGCCGATGTGGACCTGTTCGCGCCGCAGTCGGTGCTGTGGGCGCTCGCGACCCGCGTCCAGTGGTCCCGCGACTCGATCATCGTCGATGGGCTCTCCGGTTCCAATCTCGACCCGTCGCTGCCTGAAGGCGCGGGCACCGCGTCGAAGATCGGCATCGACGCGACCATGCCGCCGCCGCCGCGCCCCGGCGCGCCGCGGATGGTTCCGCCGGTCGCGACGGTTCCGACCGACGCTGCGCGGCGCGCGCGCGAGTGGCTCGGCGCTGTCGGCAGCGCGGGCGACAAATGGCCGCGCGCATGAGCGACGCGAAAGCCAAGTCCGCGGCAGTCCTGCGCTATGCGCCGGGCGCGCCCTGGGAGAAGCGGGGCAACACCGCCTGGGTCGCTTGCCCGGCGTGCGACACCTGGTTTCCAGCCAGTCCGGTCATGCTGCGGCCCGAGGCGGCACCCGCCTGTTGCCCTCGCTGCCACCAACAGTTCAAAGTCGCGGCTCAGTCGCCGCAGTGATTCGAACCACAGAGACGATTGCCTAGGAGTACGGGGTCATGCAGAAGCCGATGAATCAAGCCGAGTTCTATGCTGCGCTCGAGTCCGCGCGTCTCCCCAAGCACGGCGGCGGTCACGCGTTCAGCCGTGCGTGGGCAGCGGGAGAGCTCTCTCGCGCGCAACTCGGTGACTGGGCCATCCAGCACTTCTACTACATCGACCCGATACCGCAGCAGTTCGCGGCCCTGTTCGCGCGGCTGCCCGACCTCGATGCCCGCCAGCACCTGCTCGAGAACCTGCTCGGCGAAGAGATGCCGCACGCGCCCGGCAAGCGGCATCCGGACCTGCTGCGCAAGTTCGCGCGCGCCTGCGGTGTCAGCGACGAGCGCATCCTGCGCGCCGAGGAGGCGGGCGAGATCCTGCCGACCACGCGCGCGATGCGCTCTTGGATCTGGGAGCTGTCGAGCGTCCGTCCGCTGGGTGAATCCTGCGCGGGCATCATGGTGGCGCTCGAAGGGCAGCTGCCGACGCTGTACCCGAAGTACGTCGACGCCATGCGCAAGATGGGTTTCAGCGAGGATGACATGGAGTTCTTCCATGTCCATATCGAGGGCGACACCGAGCACGCGCACATCGGGCTCGAACTCACGGCGCGCTATGCGGCGACGGCGGAACTGCAGGGCCGGGCGATCGCCGCAGTGCGCGCTTCGGCCGAGATGCGCTTCTCGATGCTCGACGGGATC
>CAZPJE010000366.1:0-2450 GCA_964586725.1 uncultured Steroidobacteraceae bacterium
CACCTTCGCCATGCACAGCAGCGACTCTTTCCATGCCCTGACTTCAGCGGCGCGACATCGAGACCGTGATTCTCGACGCGATGAAGCAGCGCGCTGGCCGCATGGTCGGCGCCGCTGAAGTCAGGGCATGGAAAGAGTCGCTGCTGTGCATGGCGAAGGTGCTCAACGACGACGCCATTCCCGACGACGCGGGCGTCGCGATCGAGTACTCGATCCCGCAGACCGCCAAGCGGATCGACTACATCCTCAGCGGCCGTGACGACCACGGTACCGACCGGATCGTCATCGTCGAGCTCAAGCAGTGGGCCGAGGCGCGCCGCACCGAGAAGGACGGCATCGTCGTCACCCGCTTCGCGGGCGGCGAGCAGGAGGTCAGCCACCCGTCGTACCAGGCGTGGTCGTACGCCGCGCTGCTGGAGGACTTCAACGACGCGGTGCACACCGGCGGCATCCGGCTCGAGCCCTGCGCCTACCTGCACAACTACGAGCCGGACGGCGTCATCGACGACCCGTTCTATGCGCGGTACGTCGAGCGCGCACCGCTGTTCCTGCGCGGCGACGCCGAGCGCGACAAGCTGCGCGCCTTCATCCGCCGCTGGGTGCGGACGGGCGACCGCGGCGAAACGATCTGGCGGATCGACGGCGGGAAGATCCGGCCTTCGAAGATGCTGGCCGACAGCCTCGTGGCCATGCTCGAGGGCAAGCGCGAGTTCGTCCTGATCGACGACCAGAAGCTCGTCTTCGAGACCGCGCTCGCGGCCGCGCGCAAGGCCGAGTCCGGCCTGAAGCAGGTGCTGATCGTGGAGGGCGGGCCGGGTACCGGCAAGACCGTGCTCGCGATCAACCTGCTGGCGACGCTCACGCAGGCCGGGCTCGTCTGCCGGTACGTCTCCAAGAACGCCGCTCCGCGCGCCGTGTACGAGGCGAAGCTGACGGGCCAGATGACGGCCACGCGGATCCGCAACCTGTTCTCCGGCTCGGGCTCGTTCGTGAACGCCGAGCCCGAAAGCTGGGACGTGCTGATCGTGGACGAGGCCCATCGCCTCAACGAGAAGTCGGGCCTCTACCGCAACCTCGGCGACCACCAGGCCAAGGAGATCATCGCCGCAGCGAAGTGCGTGATCTTCTTCGTCGACGACGACCAGCGCGTCACGCTGCAGGACATCGGCCGGCGGGCGGCGCTGCAAGATTGGGCCGCGACGCTCGGCGCGCGAGTGACCAAGGCAGCCCTCGCATCACAGTTCCGATGCGAGGGCTCGGACGGCTACCTCGCCTGGCTCGACGACACCCTTCAGGTGAGGCCGACCGCGAACGAGTCGCTCGACACCAGCGAGTTCGACTTCAGGGTCTTCGACTCGCCCGCCGCGCTGCATGCGGCGATCATCGAGCGCAATCGCGTCGCGAACAAGGCACGAGTCGTCGCCGGCTACTGCTGGAAGTGGGTCAGCAAGAAGAAGCCAGACCAGTTCGACATCGTGATGCCCGAGCACGGCTACTGGCGCCGATGGAACCTCGATCGGGACGGCAGCCTGTGGATCATCGCGGCGGAGTCGGTCGAGGAAGTCGGCTGCATCCACACCTGCCAGGGGTTGGAGCTGGACGTGGTGGGCGTGATCGTCGGGCCGGACCTCGTGGTTCGGAACGGACAGGTGGTGACGCGGCCCGAGCTCCGCGCGTCGTCGGATCAGTCCCTGAAGGGCTGGAAGAAGCTCATGAAGGTCGATCCGGACGGCATGCGTGCGCAGGCCGACCAGATCGTGAAGAACACCTATCGCACGCTGATGACCCGCGGGATGAAGGGGTGCTGGGTGTACTGCACCGACCCGGAGACCGCGGCGTGGTTCCGGTCGCGGCTCTTATCCTGGGACGTCGAGGAAGTTGCGCCGCAACCCGAGGCCCGCCCGAGCAACGTGATTCCGCTGAAGGTGGTCGCCCCGGACCCCGCGACGCGCTGGCGGGAGGCGCTGCCGGTGGTCGAGCTGCAGTTCGCTGCGGGCGCGTTCGGGGGCAGTGGCGAGTTCGACCTGGATGCCGCGACGTGGGTGGAGCCGCCGGACTGGGTCAGGCCGAAGGAGGGGTTGTTCATCGCGCAGGTGACGGGTGCCTCGATGAATCGGCGGATTCCCGATGGGGCGTGGTGCCTGTTCCGGGCGAATCCCCAGGGGACGCGGCAGGGGAAGGTCGTTGTCGCCCAGCACCGATCGATTTCGGATCCGGAGCTGGGGGGGAGCTATACGGTGAAGGTGTATTCGAGCGAGAAGGTGGTGGATGAGGACACGGGGTGGCGGCATTCGATCGTGACGCTTTCGCCGGACAGCGATGATCCGCGATTCGGGCCGATCGAGATACGGCCGGAGAGCGAAGGGGAGGTGGTGATCGTGGCGGAGTTTCTTGGGGTTGTCGGCTAGCCTCCACGCATAGAGCGGTGTCGAATGGCCGCTTCAGACTGA
>CAZPJE010000367.1:0-9097 GCA_964586725.1 uncultured Steroidobacteraceae bacterium
GTCCTCGACCACCACCTGCGGGCCCGGGCCGCCCAGCGCGCGGCCGTAGTCCCAGCGGAAGCGGCTCGCAGCCAGTTGCGTCTGGGCCGTGAAGGTGCCCGCGTCGTAGAGTGCGGACGCGGCCACCAGCAGCGAGAGCCGATCCTGTGCCGTACCGGCCGACGGAAAGGTCGCGCCGCCATCGAGCCCGCCGCCCTGGCGCTCGATCGTCACATCGCCGGCGTTCACGCGCAGCGCGACACGCCACGCGTCGCTGAGCACGTGATCGAGCTTCGCCGCCAGCAGCAGGCTCGTGTTCTCGCCCGGCACCGTCGCGGCAATGCCGAGCGCGGGCGAGACGAGGCGGTTGTCCTTGCGATCGCGCGTGTATTCGGCGTTCACGTGGAAGAAGGTGCGATCGGGTTGCAGCGCGCCACCGAGACCGAAGCCGTACTGGTCGCGCTGGAAACCGTCGCGCAGCGTGTTGCCCGTCAGGTCGCGCAGCGGGTAGGGCGAGGACGAATCGAGCGGCTGGCCCGGGCGCATCAGGTAGAACACCTCGCCGGCGAGTTCATTGCTGCCGCTGCGCGAGGTGACGTTGACGACGCCATTGCCGGTGCGGCCGTACTCGACCGAATACGACGACGCGAGCACCGCGACGTCGCGCGCCGCGCCGCTCGAGATCGGGAATTTCTGCCCGCCGAGGAAATTCTCGTTGTTGTCGAGGCCGTCGATCAGGTACTGCGCATACAGGCCGTTCGCGCCGTTGATCGCGATGCCGGGCGCTTCGGGGTAGAAGCCGGTGGACGCGACGACATTCGGCAGCCGCACGAGCGAGCGCACGAGGTCGCGCGCCTCGATCGGCAGCTGCGAGATCTCACGCGCCGACAGCGCGGCCGAGACCTCGGCATTCGCGGCGTTGATCGCAATCGCCGCGCGGCGCGCCTGCACGCGCACCTCGGCCAGGGTGGCGAGTTCGATCGCCAGCGTGCGCGCCTCGTTGCTGCGCAGGGTCTGCGCGGCCAGCCGGCGCTCGCCGCCGATCCAGACCTCGTATTCGCCCGCGGCCGGCAATGCGGCGCTGCGCGCGACACCCTGTGCATTGGTGCGCAGCTGCAGTCGCCGCCCGCTGGCCACGTCGCGCAGCTCGATCTCGCGCTCGGCCACGGGCGCGCCGCCGTCGGTGACGACGACGTCCATCGTCGCCGTCTGCGCCCGGGCACCGCCCGGCAGCAGCGCGGCGGCACCGGCGGCGATCGCAAGCAGCAATGAGGCGCGCGCTGCGGCCGGGGCCGGTGCGACGGCGGGAGCGGCGGGAGCGGCGGCGTGGCGTGGGAGGCGTCGGTGCATGCGAAGAGTCTCCGGGGGCATTCTGGCTGCCCCGAAGACCCTGTGAGTAGGGAATTTATTGCCGTCGTCCATGTCGGATATGATCGCCAAATGGATACCAAGAAGCTCATCGAAATGCTGACCAAGAACCCTGCCGCTGGCGCCGCGATGGGCGGCCTCGCGGGCAGCGTGCTCGGCAATGTTCTGACCGGCCGCGGTGGCGGCGGCAGCGGCAAGAAGATGCTGAAGTACGGCGGTCTCGCCGCGATCGGCTACGTCGCCTACCAGGCCTGGCAGAAGAACCAGGCGCAGAAGACGGCCGGTGCCGGCATGCCGGGCGCCGCCGCGCCTGCGCCCGGCGCGGGCAGCCTCGCCGGCCTCGGTGCGAGCTGGTCGCCGCCGACCACGCCGCAAGCGCTGCCGGCCTCGTTCGACCTCGAAGCCAGCGGCAACGCCTCCAGTGCGCTGCGCGTGATCCAGGCGATGGTCGCCGCCTCGAAGGCCGACGGCGTCGTCGATGCGACCGAGCGCGATCGCGTCTTCGACAAGCTGCGCGAGGCGAACCTGCCGCAACAGGACCAGGACGAAGTGCTGCGCCTGCTGACCCAGCCGATGGACATGGAAGCCGTCGTGCGCGGCGTGGGCTCGCGCGAACTCGCGCTCGAGATTTACGCCGCGTCGGTGTTCGTCGTGGCGCCGGCGAGCCGGGCCGAGCGCGCTTACCTCGATCTGCTGGCCGCGCGGCTCGGCCTCGAGGGCGATCTCACCTTGCAGGTCGAGCAGGGCGTCGAGGCGATGGCGCGGCAGTCGGCCTGAGCGGCGCCTCGGCGCCGACGGCGGGCATCGCCGTGGGCACCGCGTTGAACAGCGCGTTCCGGGCGACCGTCGTGATCATCGCGACCGCGGGGTGCTTGATGCGCCGTTCCGTCGAGATCGCGTAGAAACGCGCGCGCAACTCCGCTGCGCGCCCGATCTCCCGCACGCCCTGCTCGCGAGTCAGCTCGGTGGCGATGGCGACGGGCGCCACGAACACGCCGACGCCGTGCTGGCCCAGCGTCTTGATCAGCGCGCTGTCGTCGAACTCGCCGACGATCGTCGGCGTGATACCCAGCGACTCGAACCAGGTTTCGACCACGCGCCGCGAGGCGGCGCGATCGGTGGGCATCAGCATGGGTGCCTGGTGCAGGCATTGCGGAAACGGCGCGCGCAGCCGCGCGGCGAGCTTCGGCGCCGCGAAGAACGCCAGTTCCGATTCGCCCAGCAGGTGATTGAACACCTTCAGCCCCGACTCATGCGGCGCCGCGCTGGCCGACAGCACGAGATCGAGCCGATGCGCTGCCAGGTCGGCGAGCAGCGAATCCAGCGCGCCCTCGTGGCAGACGACGCGGAACGGGCGCGCCTCGTCCTGTCCCGGCTCCAGCAGCGGTGCGAGCACGCGCCAGGTCACGAGCTTCGGCACGACGTCCGACACGCCAATCGTCACCGAGCGCAGGCCCCGCGGCAGCGCACCGCGCAGCACGCTCGCGAGCTCCAGGCCGCGCGAGAAGATCTCATCGGCATAGCCGTAGGTCAGGCGACCGAGGTCGGTGGGCGCGAGGCGGCGGCCCTGCTTCTCGAACAGCGCGCCGCCGAGTTGCTCCTCTAGCAGCTTGATCTGGCCGCTGATGGTCTGCGGCGTCACGTGCAGCGACGTGGCCGCCGCTGCGACGCCGCCCTCGCGGACCACGCTCCAGAAATACAGCAGGTGGTTGTAGTTGAGGTGGCGCATCGCGGGCAGACCTTCGAGTTTTCCGAACTATATCGACAGAATAAACGATTTTTCTGAATTCAGGCCGATGGCTAGATTGGCGTGGCTACCGCAGGTTTTCGGGCGTGCGCCCCACTGGCAAACGGTGGGGGGGCGCGGCAAACGGTGCAGGGACGCGCCGTGATTGGAGAGCAAGGAACATGGATTGTGCGAACCGACGAGACCCCTGATGATGGACCGCTCGTTCGCCGCCGACCCCATCCAGCTCGCCGCCCAGCCCGCCAGGGGGGCGCCGCCCGGAATTCACCAGTGCCGACACTGGGAGTTCGCACTACAACACTGAGTGTTGCGCTGTGGCAACACCAGGGTTCGTGCGGTCGCCTGGCTGGCTGAACCGCTCACGGCCGCGTCTCGGGCGCGAAAAGGCAGCATATCTCGGTTGAATGCCGGGCTCGGTTCCGCGTTTGCTGCGTAGTCCAGCCGCTTCCTGTATCCTCGTCACCACATTCGAGCCGCACCCGCTGATTTGTCATCGGGTTTGCGGCTCGTTCACAAGGGGTGGGCTTCATTAGCGGGCTGTCTATCGACCCGGAAGCCTGAAGTGGCCGTCACCGTGGTGCGTCAACGGCGCTCCGGTAGACCGGCTCATGAACGGGAGCGAGATATCAAAATGACTACAAATCGTCGGACCCTGTTCCGAAACGCGGGTTGCGCGCTCGGACTTGGAACGGTTCTCTCTTTGGGCGGATTGGGCGCGGCACCTGCCTTGTCTCAGGAAGCTGCGAGCGCGGGCGGCCTCGAAGAAGTGATCGTGACCGGCTCGCGCATTGCGCGCCCGGACATCGAGGCCTCGGTGCCGACCGTCGTGGTGGGCGCAGAGGCTTTCGACGCGCTCGGCGTCGAGAACTTCGCTGACCTTGCGACCACGCTGCCGTCTTTCGCGCCGGCTTTCGGCAGCTCGCGCACGCAGTCCGCGTTTTCCGGATCTGTGTCTGCTGGCCTCAATGAAGCGAATCTGCGCAACCTGGGCAGCGATCGTACTCTGACGCTGATCAACGGCCGCCGCGCGCCCAGTGGCACGCCAACGACCGGTGCCGTCGACTTCAACACGATCCCGACCGCCAACATTGAGCGCGTGGAAGTGATCACCGGAGGCGCGGCCGCAGTCTACGGCGCCGACGCAGTGGCCGGCGTCGTGAACATCATCACGAAGAAGAACTTCCAGGGTATCGAGTTTGGCGCCAGCTACGGCGAGAGCGGAGAAGGCGACAACAAGAACCCGTCGGGTTACATGTTGGTCGGCGGCGAGTTTGCCGAGAAAGGGCGTGGCCTGATCACCGTCCAGCTGGATAACCAGGGTCTGGTGTCCTGCGCTGATCGCTTCATCTGCGCCGAAGACTTCGCGTGGTTTCCTCCGGGTGCCCAGATCCGAGGCCCTGCCGCCTACTCTGTCGTAGGGCTTGGTGGCCGCTTCCAGGTCGGCGGCGCTGCCGGCGGTGGCTTTCTCGCGCGCCGCAATGGCGCGTTCGTGCCGTTCGACGTCACCGTCGACGGCTACAACCGCAACGCTGCTCGCAACATCGCCATCCCGACGAAGCGAGTCCTGCTGGCCGCTGAGGGTGAGTATGCGCTGGGCGAGCGAGTCACCGCTTTCGTCGAAGCGAACTACGGACAGTCCAAGACCAGAAACACCATCGAGGGGCAGCCGTTCCAATCGACGGCGGCCGGCAATCTCGTGGGTGGTGGCCCCGGCGTGCCGGGGCTCCAGGCGTCGATCCCGATCAACAACCCGTTCATTCCGGCATCGGTGCTGACGGCCTACCAGGCCAACTTTCCGACCGGTACGGCAATCAACTGGCAGCAGCGCTTCAATCAGCTCGGACTGCGTGGTTCCACGAACGACCGCCAGTCGTTACGAGTTGTCGGTGGTCTGAAGGGTGATTTCCAGGCCCTCGGCAAGGACTTCAATTGGGAGGTGTCGCATGTCTATGGACGTACGACGCTGAGCAGCTTGACCGAGGGTTTGGTCGGCACAGACCGCCTCTATAACGGTCTGCGTGTTGAGCCAGTGCCGGGTGTCCCGGGCCAGTTCCGCTGCGTGGATCCTGCTGCCCGTGCCTTGGGTTGCGTCCCCATCAACCCCTTCGCCGATTACACGCCTGCGATGGTCGACTACCTGACCGTTACCGCGGGCCAGGCCGGCGAATCGCTGCTCGAGAACACGATCGGCTTCGTTTCGGGTAGCCCGTTCACGCTGCCGGCGGGTGATGTCCGTG
This sequence comes from uncultured Steroidobacteraceae bacterium, assembly GCA_964586725.1. Taxonomy (GTDB): domain Bacteria; phylum Pseudomonadota; class Gammaproteobacteria; order Steroidobacterales; family Steroidobacteraceae; genus UBA964. The sequence continues at coordinate 5,332 of CAZPJE010000367.1, forward strand.
CGGCAATCGGCGTGGAGCGCCGCAAGTCGTCGGGTTTCCTTGATTACGACGAGTCGATCAACGCTGGCCTGGTGACGAGCAATCAGATCCTCGACCAACGGCTGGTAGAAACGAAGACCAGCGAAGTGTTCGCCGAGGTCCTCGTGCCCCTGCTGGCCGATATGCCGTTCGCGAAGTCGCTGTCGCTGGAAGGCGCGTTCCGCAGCACGGACGCTGACTATCTTGCCAAGTCCATCTCTTACGATACTTGGAAGATCGGCGGCGACTGGGCACCGATCGAAGACGTGCGCTTCCGTGCGATGGTCGCCCGCTCCGTTCGTGCCCCGCTGGTCGACGATCTCGTCGGTGGCTCGCAGACGTTCGGAGTCGTTGCTGATCCGTGCGGCACGCCTGCACGGCGCACCGCCAACGCCACGCGCGCCGCCAACTGCAACACGGACGGCGTCGCGGCAGGCTATGTGGCGCCCCTTAGCGTTGAGCAGAGCGTCGCGGGCTTCGTCGGTCGCAATCCGAACCTTAATCCCGAAGAGAGCCGCTCGGTCACGTTCGGATTCGTGGTCAATCCCTCCGCTCTGCCGGGCTTCTCCGTGTCGCTCGATCGCTTTGAGATCGACGTCGAGGGCATCATCGGCACGGTGGGTCGCCAGATTCTTGCCAATCGGTGCTATGACACCGTTAATCGCCAGGACTGCAACCTGATCACCCGCGGTACCAACCCGCAGGTGCCGGGTGCGACCTACGTGCTGACGGCGGTCAATGACACGACGGCGAACCTCGCGACGCAGGACATCGCGGGCTACGACCTCAACGTGCAGTACAGCCATGACTTCGGTAGCTGGGGCAAGGGCGGAGCCAAGTTGCTCGTCACGCGGTATGACCGCGCCGACCTGTATACCAATGCCACGGCCCCGCGCGTCGACCTGCTGGGCTTCGCCGGTGGCTCGACGTCCGATCAGGGTTACATCGAGACGACTGCGAATCTCGACCTCAGCTGGAGCCTGCGTGATGTGGCTGTGAACTGGAACGTCCGCTACATCGGTAGCGCGAAGATGAGCCCGTTCTTCAGCAACTACCCAGGTGTCTCGTCGGAGATGTATCACAATCTCCGCGTCTCCTATCAGCGCCCGTTGTTCAACGCCGAGGAAACCGAGTTCTATCTCGGCATCACCAACGTGTTCGATACGGAACCGCCGTTCTTCGCGACGAGCTCTTCGGGCACGCAGGCGCTCGACACGATTCCGGGCTACTACGACGTGTTCGGTCGCTCGTTCTTCGCTGGCGTGAAGGTCAAGCTCTGAAGCAGGCCTGGACGATTGCCGCCGAGCGGCAGTCCTAAGAAGGGGCAGTCATCCGACTGCCCCTTTTTTTTGGTTGTCGGCGGCAGGGTGCCCGTACGCGAGGACAGCGGGCCAAGCCCTTCGGGTGCGGCAGCGGGACAGGACAGTGACTTCCCGGGACTGGCGTATGCAGGACCTTCTGATCAGCCGGTGTTCGAGCTGCTGAGCCGCAGTGCCGACGTCGCCGCAGGCGTTGGGGAAGTGGCCCTGGTGGATTCTGGCCAAAGGCCGGTTCACCACAACTGTCCCTGAACCTAAGGAAGCAGCACGCCGACTACCAAGCCAACGTCTGCTGGCATCTGCCTATTCGCAGTCTCGACCAAAACTGCGTACAGAATGGCGCGAGCGCATCACGAAACCCCTTTCCGACTCCACCCGACTTCCGTAACCGCAGCTAAAGCACCGGTACCTGCAGCTGACAGTAGACCGCCGCAAGACCCAGCATGCCGTGCGTCCGGATACGGACGCGGTGCGACAGATGATCCAGCGGGAGAAGTCGCCGTGGAAAAACGCCACGCCGGATCTCGCGTCCCGCGAGTTGCTGGTCGCGATGCTGGTGACCGGTGGGGCCGATTCCTCGCGAGCGGCGTGATCGTCGGGTCACATGCATTCTCTCCGTACGGCAGCATGCTGGGCTTCCGCTGGCACTCGAACACGATGCGGACGCGGGATATCGATGTCGCGCCCGAGCGGAACGTTGTGATCGGCATCTCCGATCGCCCGATCGGCCTGCACCATGCGCTCGCGGAGTCGGAGCTTCGGTTCGTCGAGCCGCCCGCACTGCATCGCACGGCATCGTCGACCACGTTCCGCTTCCGCAGCGAGCGACTCATCGTAGACGTACTGACGCCGATGCTGGGGCGGGTCGACCAGGGCCGTGCACGTCCCGTCGCTCCAGGTGGTCGCCGAGCCGGTGCGATTCCTCGACTCCTGGTTCGCCGACGCACAGCCGGCTGTCGTCGGGGCGAAGCACGGCGCGCTGGTCAACGTGCCTGCGCTGGCCGGAGGAGGATCGGCCCGGCGACCTGCGTTTGGCATGGAAGGCGGCGCGAGCCCAGCCACCGAAGTTCGTTGCGCAGCTGCGGGCAGCTATCGATCGGTTGCCCGTGGATGCCGCCCGCGTCATGCGCGGGCTCGCCCAGGCCTAGCGCCGACCGGGCGCAGGCGAAAAAAAAAGCGGGGCCGAAGCCCCGCTTTTCCTCGTGGCCGCCGCAGCGGCCCGATGCTGTGAGTCAGTTCAGAACTTGAACTCGAGACCCACGTACATGAAGCGGCCGATCGGGTCATACGACTCGGCGGCGGTCTCCGTGCCCGTGATGTTCGACGCGAAGTTCTGCTCGACCAGCGGCGGCTTCTTGTCGAACACGTTGTCGACACCGAAGTAGACGCCGTACTTGTCGTCGTCGCCCCAGTTGTAGCGCACCTGCATGTCGTTGTAGACGTAGGCGCCGATTGGCAACGTGTCCGGCAGCGTGTCGACGATCGAGCTCTGGTAGATCATCCGCCAGGTCGCCTTGAAGCCGCCGATCTCGTAGCCCAGGTTCAGGTTGGCGCGATGCTCGAAGCCGGCGCCGAGGCGGCCGTCGCCGTTCAGCTGGCCCTTGTTGATCTCGATCGGCTGGCCGGCCAGCGGCTGCAGGTTCAGCTTGTCGAGGTAGGTGTAGGCGAGGCCGACGTTGAACGTGTGGCCGTTTTCGAACGTGTACGCCCAGCGCGTTGCGAGGTCGATACCCGCCGTTTCGATGACGGCCGCATTCACCGGACCCGAGTCGATGTTGTACAGCGTGCCCGGGCTGCGCGCGCGCACCGGGTTGGCCGGTTCACGCGTGATGAACGAGCACAGGTCCGAAGACCCGCCGGATCCGGCGCACTGGTTGATGATGAACTGGCGCGGCACGAGCGCGATGCCGTCCTCGATCTCGATGTCGAACCAGTCCAGTGTCAGCTGGAAGCGCGGCAGGAAATCCGGCGTCCAGACGAAGCCCGCGGTCAGGGTCTTCGCGGTTTCTTCGTTCAACAGCGGGTTGCCGCGATCGAAGCCCTGGTAGGACTGCACGTCGCGGTTCGGGTCGGAGAAGAACACGCCCATGTTCGCGGCGATGTTGGCCGCGAAGCCGGGCTGTGCGCGGCAGTAACTCGCCCGCGCGGCCGACGTGCCCTGCGGCGCAGTGGTAGCGCCGATACCTTCGCAGGGGTCCACGAGGCCAGACGGGAAGGTCTGCGACGGGCCTTGGAACAGTTCGCCGATGTTCGGCGCGCGGGTCGCGTTCGAATACACGGCGCGGAAGCGCAGGTCGTCGAGCGGCGCCCAGGTCAGGCCGGCCTTCCAGCTGAACACGTCGCCGACGGTCGTGTAGTCGCCAATGCGGCCCGCAAGTTCGAGGTCGAGGCTCTCTAGCACCGGCACCAGCGTCTCGAGGTAAACCTCG
>CAZPJE010000368.1:0-6489 GCA_964586725.1 uncultured Steroidobacteraceae bacterium
GGGCGATATCTCTTCGCCCAGCCAATGCGTACTGCATGGGTGGTCGCACTCGCGATCCTGCACCAGTGCGGCATCGAAGGCCGACTGGCCGGCGGCACGCGCGGCTTCGCTGTCGGGATATCCCGCTGGTTGGTCGGGGAAGGCGCTCCATGCGCCGCGCTCGCGGCAGGCCTCGCGCGCGGCTTCGAAACGCGCCGCATGGATCTGGTACAGGGACTCTGGATCGAGTGCGCGGACAGTTGTCGCTGGCATGCCGAGCCTTATAGAGACGGCGCCACGGGTTTGCAACGCGCGGCGCGCAGCAGGCCGAGCCAGTTCCGGTCGGTCGCGCCGATCGCGACGAACTGCGGACTGAGCAACGACTCGCCGTGGTTGTACTCGACCGGGCTGCCATCGAGCTGCAGCACACTGCCGCCGGCTGCCGCCAGCAACGCATGCCCGGCCGCGATGTCCCACTCGCTGGTGGGCCCCAGCCGCGGATAGACATCGGCCTCGCCAGCGGCCAGCAGGCAGAACTTCAGCGAGCTGCCAACCGACAGGAACTGATGCTCACCCACGGCTGCGAGGAAGCCATCCAGCGAATCGCCACGATGCGAGCGGCTGCCGGCGACCCGCGGCGGCGCTGCGCTGGTGGGGCTCACGTGCAGTGCGCGCTGCGGCGCGCCTGCCTCGCTGCACCAGGCACCCAGGCCTTCCGCACCCATGAACAGATGATTGCGCGCCGGCACGTGCACGACGCCGAGCACGGGTCGATGCGCGTCGATCAGCGCGATGTTGACGGTGAACTCGCCGTTGCGCGAGATGAACTCGCGCGTCCCGTCGAGCGGATCGACGAGCCAGTAGCGCGACCAGCCCTGGCGCACGGCAAACGGCACATCGCTCGCTTCTTCCGACAGCACCGGCAAGCGCGGCTCGAGTGCTTCGAGGCGCGCGACGATCAGCCGATGCGCGCGCAGATCGGCCTCGGTCAGTGGCGAGTCGTCGGCCTTGTGCTGCACCGGGGTCGCGCCGCGCGCGTAGACGCCCATGATCTCGTCGCCAGCAGCGCGCGCGATGGCGGCCACTTGGGACAGCAACAACGGGTTCATCGGCATCGCGATACACTAGCACGCATGTCGCGATTCGCCTTGATTGCAGCGTCCCTCCTCGCACTCGGCACGGCGCACGCAGACTCGCCTGTCCGAGATGCGCGGACGGGCTTCGTCGGATACGTCGCCAGTGCTGGCGTGCCGCTCAAGGATTTCGCACGCTGGCCCGGAACCCGGGCCCGCCTGCTCAGCGAGGATCCAGTCTCCGGTCGGCTCGCCGTCCAGGTCGAGATCCCGCCGCAATGGCGCGGCACGCGCCTCGCGTCGCTGCCGCAGTCGATGGAGCTGATCGTGCTCGGGGGCACGCTGCGTTTCGGTGCAACCCAGCTCGAGCGCTGGGACTTCGCCTTCGTGCCGCCAGCAACCCGCCCGCCGCGCCTCGGCAGCGAAGCCGGCGCGACGGTACTGCTGTTCATCGACCCAGCCGCGGACGATACCGCTGCCGTCGCGCGGCAGCGGCAGCGAGGCCCCTATGTCACGCGCTTCGCGCCGGATCGCTGGCAACCCGCGACGCTGGCCCGCGACGCAGGCGCGACTGCGGACCTGCGCGTCATGCATCTGAAGAAGGATCCCTTTACGTCCGCGCGCACCTGGTACGTCAAGCTCGCGGGCGGCATGCAGGTGCCGTGGGAAGTGCACAGCATGGTCGAAGAAGGCTATCTGATGGAAGGCAGCTACCGTCTCGCCGAATGCCTGCCGGATCGTACCGTCATCGGCGAATACTCGGCTGGTGGCTACTTCTGGCGCCCGGGTGGTATTCCGCACAGCGGCCCAGACTCCGGCCCGCTCGCGGACAGCGTCTGGCTGCAACGCTCCCCGGTGGCGCTAGACGTGATCTTCTACGGCCGCTGCGACGCCGGTTCCGCGGCAGATCCGGTCGGGCCCGGCGCCGCCGCCGCGACGCGTGCGCCCTCGACGACGGAACTGCTCGGAAACACGATCACGACGTCGCCCGCAGACAGCCCTTCGACGATGGCGCGATAGCGCCCATCCGACTCGGCGACGGTCACTGCAACCCGCCGCGCGCGACCCGACTCGACACGAAACACCGACCACTGGTCGCCGACGCGGAACAGCGCACCCAGCGGCACGCGCAAGCTGTCGCGTCGTTCGGCGACGACGACGCGCGCATCGACGCGAAAGTCGTGCCCCAGACGAGCAAGCTCGGCGCTGGGCAGCAGTTCGAGGATGACATTGGTGCGCTGCTCCTCGACACCGAGCGCGGAGACCTTGGTCCGCGCTACCGGCTCGACGCGCTCGACCCGCGCGGCGAGCGGCGGGCCACCCCAGTTGTCTATCGTTGCCGCAGCGCCGGGCTGCATCCGCACCGCATCCTGCGACAGGAACTCGGCGACCACTTCGATACGCGTCGGATCGCCGATCTCGACCAGTGGCGTGCCCGCCGCGATCACCGCTTCGCTCTCCTGCGGCACGCGCAGCACCCGCCCCGCCGCCGGCGCACGGATCGCCACCAGCGAGCCATCGACGCGTTCGGGGGCGAGCAGCGCGCTGCGGCTGCGCGTCACCTCGGCCTCGGCCGCCTGCTGGGTCGCCAGCGCGGCCGCTGCGCGTGCGGCGACCTCATCGATGGCGGCATCGGACACCAGCCGCGCGGCAGCGAGCTGGCGCGTGCGCACCAATTCCCGCTCGGCCAGCGTCGCCTGCGCGGCCGCGGCGCGCGCATTGGCCTGCGCCGCGGCAAGCGCGGCGCGCGCCTGCAGGTCGCTGCGGGTGTCGAGGAAACCGGCGGCCGCACGCGACATCCGCGCAACCACTTCGTCCCGTGCAACCGTATCGCCGGGTTCGACGGCCACGCGCAGCACGCGCCCGGCCACCGGCGCGCCGACGACGTAGACGTCGTGCATCCGCGTCCTGCCCTCGTCGACCAGTTCGACGCGCACGTCGCCCCGCGCCACGGTCACGACATCGACCTCGAGCGGGCGGGGCCAGAACATGTAGGCCACGAAAGCGACGACCAGCGCGGCGGCGACAGTCCAGAGGGTGCGGACGCGGCGCGAGCGCGCCGTTGCTGGGGTTGAGTTCATTCAGTCCCTCGACTTCAGCACGCCGACGAGATCAAGGCGATCCACGCCGCGGCGCACTGCAAACGACGCCACCGCGACGGACGCAGTGACGATGATTATGGACCAGCCATAGGCCGGCAGATCGACGACGTGCGGGAACGAGAACAATTCCGTTTCGAACTGCGAAAGCAGCCAGCGCGTCATCACGGCGCCGAGGACCATGCCGACCGGAAGCGCCACCACCAGCAGCGCGCCGATCTCGCCCAGCAGCACGTAGGAGGCCTCGCGGCGGCGGAAACCCAGCACGCGCAGCGTCGCGAGGTCGCGCTCCTGTTCGGCCAGCGTCACGCGTGCGGCCGAGAACGCGACACCCGCGGCCATCAGCGACGAGAACAGGATGAACATCGCCGAGAAGAAGCCGATGCCCTGCGTGAACAGCTGGATCAGCGATGCCTCGGCATTGTCGGCGAACGTCACGCCGGCGATCGCCGGCAGTTCCTTGACCGCCGCGCTGAAGCGAGCGCGCTCGCGCGCATCCAGCAGCAGGTAGGCCGAGGTCACGCGTCCCGGCTCGCCGAGCAGCCGCGACAGCGCCTCGAGCTCCATGTAGGCGGGCGCGCCGACATAGGGCTTGACGATCGCAACCACGGCCACGGTGGCCGCGCGGCGCCGTCCGTCGGTGGCCTGCAGCAGCACTGCATCGCCGACGCCCACGCCAAGCTTGCCCGCGAGCACGGTGGAGAGAGTCAGGCCGTCGGCGCGTGGCTGCAACACATTGAGGCTGACGTCGACGATGCGGTTCAGCTCCGCGCCGACCGGCATGCCGAGCACGGCATCACGCTGGCGCCGCGCGCCGGCCGACAGGATCACGGACGTCGTGCGCAGCGGTTCGACATGCTGCACGCCGGGCAGGTGCGCGAGATCCCGCAGGATGCGCTCGTCCGCGACCTCCGCGAACGTCACGTTGGCGTCCATGCGCTGCGCGATGCCGAAGTTGACCTCGACGATGCGATAGGTGACTTCCGGGAAGTGCCGCGACGACACCAGCAGCGCGAGCGCGAAGGCCAGCCCGAGCACGGTCGTCAGCGAGCGCCGCGGAAAGCGCACGATGCGGCGCACGATCATCCGCGACTTCGCATCGAGCTGGCGCGCCGCCCGCTCGACCCTCGTGCCGAGTCGCCCGAAGCTGGTCGGCGCAGGCGGCGCGAGCGCCGCCGCGGGCGGCAGCGTGACCGCATCGCGCACGGCCCGCGCCGCGCCGATCAGCGCCGCGACGAGCCCCACGCCCAGCGCGCCGGCATAGAGCGCCGGCCCTGCCGTGAAGTCCAGCGCCGGCAGGTTGTAGACCGATCGATACACGGTGGCCATGTAGCGCCCGCCCCAGGTGCCGACCGCGAGCCCGACCGCCGCGCCGGTCAGCGCAAACACGATCGAGAACTTGCCGTAGTGCAGCGCGACGTCGAGGTTGTCGTAACCGAAAGCCTTCAGCAGGCCGATGTTCGAGCGCTCGGTCGCGACCAGGCGCGACAGCGAGACGTTGACCAGGAACACCGCGACCAGCAGGAACACCGGCGGCAGCACGCTCGCCATGGTGCGCAGCGAAGTCAGTTCATCCTTGAGGAACTGCGCCGACAGCATGCGGTCGCGCCCATAGGCGCCGCGGCCACCGTGGCGCGCGAGCATCGCATCGACCGCGTCGATCACCGCACGCTCGTCCGCATCGCGCGCGAGCCGCAACACGACGTCGTTGAACGCGCCGTCGAGATCGAACGCCCGCGCCAGTGCGTCGCGGCCCATCCAGAAGACGCCGAAGCGCTTCGGTTCCGGCAGCAGTTCGCCCGGCGCGACCGCGAACACGAACTCCGGGCTGCTGCCGATCCCGACCACGACGAGCTCGCGGCGCTTGCCGTACAGCAAGGCCGTCAGCCGGGAACCAGGCCGCAGGCCGTTGGCCGCCGCGAAAGCTTCGTTGACGACGATCTCCGTATCCCGCAGCGGTGACGGCAGGCGCCCGGCGCGCAGGGTCAGCGCGTTGACCCGCAGCGGGCGATCGACCGGCAGCGACAGCAGCCGTGCCGACACCGGTTCGGTGACGCCGGGCAGATCAACCAGCCCGACTCCGCTGACCCGCGTTTCGACGGCATCGACACCGGACAGCGCCTCGAGCGCGCCCGTGACGCGTTCGGGCGCACGGACGACCGAGGCCGCGACATCCGCCATCCGCGCATTCGCGTAGTAGTCGTCACGCGCCCGCTCCAGCGACGCATACATGCCGGTGGCCATCACGTAAAGCGCGATGCCGCAGCCGAGCACGGCGCCGACGGCAATGATCTGCAGCCACAGGCGCTTGAGGTCGCGCAGCAGCTTGCGATCGAGCGGTGCGATCCGGATCACCAGTGCAGCTCCGCCGGCGCGACCCGCACGGGATTGCGCTCGATAGCGCGGATCAACCCGTCTGCAAAGCGCACGACCCGATCGCCAATGCGCGCGATGTCGGCATTGTGCGTGATCAGCAGTGTCGTGGTGCCGAGCTGGGCATTGACGGTCACGATCGATTCGAGCACGCGAATGCCGGTCGCCACGTCGAGCGCGCCGGTAGGCTCGTCGCACAGCAGGACGCTGGGGCGCTTGGCGATCGCGCGCGCGATCGCGACGCGTTGCTGCTCGCCGCCCGACAGCTGCGCCGGGAAGTGGTTGCGTCGCGGCCCCAGCCCCACCAGCTCCAGCGCCTCGAGCGCCGCCATCGGGCGATCGGCGATCTCGGTCACGAGCTCGACGTTCTCTTCGGCTGTCAGGCTCGCGATCAGGTTGTAGAACTGGAACACGAAGCCGACGTGATGGCGCCGGTACTGCGTGATGTCGGCATCGGACGCCGTCGCGAGATCGAGGTCGTGGAACCGCGCCGTGCCGGCGCTCGGGCGATCGAGCCCGCCCAGGATGTTCAGCAGCGTCGACTTGCCCGAGCCCGAGGGGCCGAGCAGCACCAGCAATTCGCCCGCGTCGACGCGCAGGTCGAGCCCGCGCAGCGCGTGCACCGCGGATTCACCCTCGCCGTAGGTCTTGCGCAGACCTTCGAGGACGAACACCGGGGTCGCGCTCTCGTTCATGCAGCGCCTGCGCGGCGCGCCTGCTGCCAGGCCAGCGCCGCCATGCCCTCCACTTCCGCCGCGTAGCGTCGCGCCTGCGGGCTGACGGCCGTGCCGCGTGCAACGCGACCGCGAATGCCGTGGAAGATCGCGGCCAGGCGGAACATGCAGAAAGCCAGGTAGAAGTCGAGATGCGGCAGCTCGGCGAGTCCGCGCCGGCGGCAGTAGGCGGCGACATACTCCGCCTCGCTGGGCAGGCCGAGTTCGCCGAGATCACGCCCGAGCAGGCCG
>CAZPJE010000369.1:0-3995 GCA_964586725.1 uncultured Steroidobacteraceae bacterium
TAGGCCGTAACCCCGCCGCCCGAGAACCCACCGAGCAGATAAGGTCCCTGAGGCTGCACCAGTCGGATCTCGGCGAGGTAGTCCCGCGCCATCTCCTCGAAAGTCTCGTGCGGTTCCAGTTCGCCATAGAGCCCGCGGGCCTGCAGCGCGTAGAAGGGTCGGTCCTCGCCAAGGAGGTGGGCGAGATGGCTCAAGTTCAGGACGTTGCCGAACATGCCTGCGACAACGAACAGGGGCGTACGATCGCTTACCGGGCCAATGTGCATTGGCACGAGGTATCTGTACTTGAGAGCAGCGCCTTTTGCAGGCTTGGAAGTGCCGCCGCTCGCAGTCGCCGTCGCGCCTGCAAGCTCCGGGGACTCACTCCGAATCAGGTCGCCGAGCGCGGCAATGGTCGGCGATTGCATCAGCACCGACATCGGCAGGTCGACGTCGAATTTGTCGGAGATCTCGTTGAACAGGCGTACGGCGATCAGCGAGTGCCCGCCGAGGTCGAAGAAACTGTCGCGGATGCCAACACCTTCGACGCCAAGCAACTTGCCCCACAGTTCCGCCAGCTGGGTTTCGAGCTCGTCGCGTGGCGCCTCGAAGTCGCTGTCGAGCTGCGGTCGCGAGAAGCGGGTGTCGGAGCTTGCCGTGGCGGCTTTGCTGATCGAATCGACCTGTCGGGTCAGCGCGGCCAGATCCATCGACGAAACGACGAGTGTCGAGGGCAGCGCCTTAGCAGCAAGGGCGGTGCGCAGTGCGCGCACGCCGCTCTGCGCATCGATGCCCTGCGATACGTTGTGCTGCAGCGCGAGTTCCCCGGGTGACAAGGGCTTCGTCTTTTCGCTGACGGGTGCACCCTCGGCCGTGGTCGCGGGAGTCACGCCGCTCTTGGGGGCCGCGAGCACGCCATCGATCCGGCGCAGCGTCAGCTGATCGACTTCAACCAGCAACTTGCCACTCGGGTCGGCGATGACGATGTCGAATGCCACGACGCCATTCTGCGGGGCGCTCGAGGGCGAAAGCTTCAGCCAGCTGATTACTTCAGCAGTCAACGGTGCATGGCAGCGGAAGCCGCGATACATCAGCGGCGCCCAAAGGTTGGATGTGACCTCCTGTTCCGCATAACCCGGAATCAGATCCATCGCGCAGCCGGTTGCGATGTCGAGCAGGCCCGGATGCAGGCCGAACTGCGCAAGCTCAGCCACGAACTCGGCGGGCAGTTGCAGATGCGCGACGGCCTCATTCGCGCCCAGTGAAAGCTTCTTCAGCGGGCGGAAGCGCGGGCCGAATCGCAGGTGGTCTTCCTGCCTCGAGCGCAGGAAGCTCGAGCCCCCTGCAACCTGCTGCTTGCGCGTGCATCGCGCTTCGATATCACTGATCGGCAGCAGCCCGGGAGCGTCGCCGGCGACACGCCCGACTCGTGCGCTGGCGCAGAGTTGCCACTGGTTCTGGCTGTCGCTCGCGCCCGGCGCGCGGGCGTAGATGTCGGCCTCCCAGCGGCGTTCGTCGCCCTTCAGGCGCAAACGGAAGCTGCGCGGTGCGCCGTCGGGCACGAACAGCGGGTTCTGGAACAGCAGGTTGCTGACCTGCCACCCCGTGCCCGTGCCCAGTTCCGCGAGGCCTCCGCGTATCAGTTCGAGGTATCCCGTGCCGGGCAGCAGTGCCTCGCCATGGGCCAGCCGGTGTTCATCGATGACCCAGTCGTCCTCGGCCGAGAGCTTGCCCTCGAACCAGTGCACCGCGTCGACGCCGTCGCGCGCGGAGAGATGCCGCGAGAACAATGGATGGCGCGGCTCGTGCGCCGTCGCATTGCCACGATCGATGTCGAGCGCCTGCGCGTCCGTGGTGGCGCCGGTTCCCGTGTCGACCATGCCGACACCCTTCCAGACACCCCAGTTCAGCGCGATGACCGGGTAGGGGCGGTCGCCCCGCCGCGCATCGGCGAAGGCGTTCAGGAAGGAATTGGCACCGACGTAGTCCACCTGGCCTTGCGGCGCGATGAAAGAGCTGGTCGAGGAGAACAGCAGCATGAAGTCGAGCGGGGATTTCGCGAACACTTCGTCGAGCACCAGCGTGCCCCAGACCTTGGCCGAAAACACTTCCTCGATGTCGCGCTGGCTCTTGAGCTGGATCAGGTTGTCGCGAATGACACCCGCCGCGTGGAACACGCCGTGGATTTCGCCGAAGGCCGAGCGCACTTCGGTGACGACCTCATGCATGCGCTCGGCGACGGTGACATCCGCCGCGATCGGCAGAACCTGCGCCCCCAGCGCTTCGAGCTGGCGGATGCGCTCGATGCTGCGCGAGATCGAATCGTCGGCGCCATTCTGGGCGATCCAGTCGTTCCAGTCGTTGCGCTGCGGCAGGGGAGTGCGCGCGAGCAGCACCAGCTTCGCGCGGTACTCCCGCGCGAGCCACTCGGCGAGCACCCCGGCAATGCCGCCGAGACCACCGGTGATGACGTAAACCCCTTGCTGCCGCAGTCGCGGCTCATCCGCCGTGCTGCGGCGCGCGTCGCGCCATTTCGCGATATGGCGCTGCCAACGCACGCCATCGCGCCAGGCGAACACGCCGCTGCCGGGCACTGCATGGATTTCTTGTTCCAGCGCCGCGAGTGCGGCGCCGGGGTCGCGCGTCGGTGGCGCCTTGCGGCGCTTCGCATCGACCAGCGGCAACGACACATCGACGAAGCGGCACTGAATGTTGGGGAACTCGCGCGGAATGACCGCAACCGGCCCCAGCGCGGTGGCCTTGTCCGGATACGGCGCGGCTTCATCGGCAACGCGCAGCAGCCCGCTGCCGGCGACGATGAACTGGATCTGCTTCTCGAGCACGCCGGCTTTGCCCAGCGCCTGCGCCAGGTGGAACAGCGAGTAGAAGCCGTATTCCTGGTTACGGTGCAGGAACGTGGAGCCAGGCCTGAAGCTCTGGTCCCAGGTCAGCAGCCAGGTGTGCAGGACGAAGTCGGGCAGGCGGTTGGATTCCGCGAGTGCTTCGATCAGGTCGCTGTAACCGACGCCGCCCGCTTCAGGTGCGATCGTGAACGTGTTGTCGTCGATCCGCGTGAAAGTATCGCCCGACAGCACCGTGATGACGGTGTCGCCACGCGCGCGCAGTCGCTCGACGAGCCCATCGGCCACGGGTTCACGGGTCTGGAACACGAGCCAGGTCGCTGGCGTTTCGCGGGTCTCGAGGATGCCTTGCTGAACCCAGCGCGGCGTGCGGAACCAGTCGTCGATCTCGGCGAGACGCATCGGCCGTTCATCAGCCGGTGCGGCATGGACGGCCGAGGTGCCCGGCGCGATCCAGTAGCTCTGGTGCTGGAACGGGTAGGTCGGCATCGGCACGCGGCGGCGTGGCGAGGTCCACAGGGCTTCGAGCTTGACCGGCACGCCGACGGCCCAGAGCCGCGCCGTCACCGCGCGCAGATAGACATCGTCGCCGGAGGCATCGTCAGGGTGTCGCAGCGACGAGAACACGCGCTGCGCTGGCGCCTTGGGGTTCTGGCGCACAAACGAACCCAGGATATTGCCGGGGCCCACTTCCAGGAACACGCGATCGTTCGATTCGAGCAATGTGTCGACGTTGGCCGCGAACAGCACGGTGTTGCGCAGGTGCTCGACCCAGTACTCCGGGTCGCGCGCGCGCGCCGGCGGCAGCCATTGGCCCGTGCGGTTCGAGACGATCGGCAGCTTCGGCTCGCCAAGCTTGATGCTGCGCAGGTAGTTTCGGAAGCGGCCGAGGATGCCCTCGAGCATGCGCGAGTGCGCCGCGATGTTGATGCGCACCCGCTGCGAGTCGATGCCTTGCGCGGCGAGGCGCGCGGCGAGCTGGTCGATCAGCGGTGCCGGGCCGGAGGCGACCGACAGCTGCGGGCTGTTTGAAGTCGCAAGATCCAGCTCGGTGCCGAGCAGCGGCGTCAGTTCCGCTGCGGGCATCGAGACGCTGAGCATTGCGCCTTCGGGTACTTCATCCATGAGCTGCCCGCGCAGCAACACGAGGCCGAG
>CAZPJE010000370.1:0-1995 GCA_964586725.1 uncultured Steroidobacteraceae bacterium
GCGACGACCCCGACTGCGCCGGGGATGCGGAGGCGCTCGCGGACACGGACGGGGACGGCCTGACCTACTGCGAGGAGATCGAGCAGGGCACCGATCCGCTCGACAGTTCGAGCCCGTACGTCATGCGGTTTGTCCACAACGACGGCACGGGCCACATCGCTGTGCCGAAGGTCGTGCCCGGCGTGGACGAGACCGGCGCGCGCTTCGACCTCACCGACTGGACGCTGCAGGCCGCGGTGCGCCTCAACGCCATGCCGACGACCAACGACATCGTCCTGGTCCGGCGCGCGTCGGAGCCCTACGGTTACGTGACCTTCGAACTGGGCATCGACCGCAACGGCTATCCCTATGGCCGCTTCCAGGACTCCATGGGCGGCGAGCACCGCGCGACCAGCTACGTGCGCATGACGACCAACCAGTGGACCATGCTCGGCGCGCTCCTCGGCCCCGATCCCAAGGGCGGCAATAACCGGCAGCTCAGCGTGTTGCGCGACGACTCGCGCGCCTCGCGCGACGTGACCGGCATGCAGCCGGCGACCGGCGGGCAGATGGGCGACCTGATCGTGGCGCGCGGACTCCAGGGCGACATCGACGAGGTGCGCATCTGGAAATCCGCGTTGTCCGAGAAGGAAATCGCCGAGAAGATGTGGAAGCCGCTGCTGTTCGGGTCCGACACCGCCCGCCGCGGGTCGCTTTCCGTCACGGGCGACGGCATGCTCTACCGCGAAAGCCAGGGCCTCGACACCATCAACGGCATCTGGACCGTTGAGGCGTGGTTCAAGGCCACCTCGCCCGGCGCCATCGTTCTGCGCGAGGCAGGCCCGGCCGACGACAACCAGACGCTCTACAACTACCGCATCGGCATCGGCGCCGATGGCGCGGTCGAGGCCACGTTCGATGTCCGCGACCGCCTGATCCTCGACCAGGGAGACAACCTGCGCGTGTGCAGCGTGCAGCGTTGGGGCCGGATCACCCTGTCCGACATCCGCTCGAGCATGGATGGCGAGTGGCACCATGCCCTGTTCACCGCCAACATCGTCGGCAACGCCGGCCCGGTCGTCCTGTACGTCGACGGCGTCCTGGCGGACTTCCTGAACCTGCCGCTGCCCGTGAACCAGATCACGTGGCACCTGCCGCCCAATGAGCGCAACGTCCAGGGCTACGGCACGCTGATCCCGCTGGTCGGTTGCGTCGAGATCATCAACCACCTGCGCGCCCTGGGCGCCGGGCCGCTGAAGGCGGGCGAGGGACTCAACGGTCTCATCGACGAGATCGGCCTGCACCGGCAGTACTACACCGCCGAGATGGTGCAGCAGCGCTGGCTCCGGGGTGTCGCCGGCGCCAACGTCATCACACACTTCAATTTCGACGACGTCGACCCGAACGAGCCGGATCTGGTGCCCGACGTGCTCGCCCCCGACGACCGCGACCGCGACGGCCGGCTGCTGGGGTCGGCCTTCGTGCTCGTCGACGCCGGGCAGAACGCCCCGACGGTATTCGACCCGCTCGACTCGATCCGCAGCAAAGTCGCCTGCTACATGCCGCTGGACGACGGCCGCTGGACGAACCGCGTAAACACGTTGCGCGTGGCCGAGGACTTCATGAACCGCGGCAACATGAGGTACGCCGGCACGTTCCGCCCGTCGTTCGGGAACATCGACTTCGGGCAGTACACGGGCGCGAGCGCCTTCGATCCGTCGAACCCGTACCTGAACTTCGAGCGGACCTATCCGCGCGTGTTCCCGGTGCCGTTGAACTCGCCGTGGCGCACGGATGCCGATCTCGACGGCATGCCCGACGCCTTTGAGCAGTATTACGGCATGGACCCCAACCGCGACGCCCAGCCCGAAAACCAGAAGATGCAGTCCATGAGCGATCTGGACGGCGACGGACTGGTGAACCTCTACGAGTACTACGCGGGGACCGACCCGGCATTCCACGACACGGACGAGGACGGCATCGCGGATCCGGATGACGACAGCGACGGCGACGGCG
>CAZPJE010000371.1:0-3869 GCA_964586725.1 uncultured Steroidobacteraceae bacterium
CGACGGTCGTACGCAATTATGTCGACTGGCTGGTCAAGATGCCGTGGCGGAAACGCACCAAGGTGTACCACGACATCGCGACCGCGCAGCAGGTCCTCGACGAGGACCACTACGGCCTCGAGAAGGTCAAGGAACGCATCGTCGAGTACCTCGCCGTGCAGCAGCGCGTCGACAAGATCAAGGGTCCGATCCTGTGCCTCGTGGGTCCGCCGGGCGTCGGCAAGACCTCCCTCGGCCAGAGCATCGCGCGCGCGACGAACCGCAAGTTCGTCCGCATGAGCCTGGGCGGCGTGCGTGACGAAGCCGAGATCCGCGGCCACCGGCGCACCTACATCGGCTCGCTGCCGGGCAAGATCGTGCAGAACATGGCGAAGACCGCGGTGTCCAATCCGCTGTTCCTGCTCGACGAAGTCGACAAGATGTCGATGGACTTCCGCGGCGATCCGTCGTCGGCGCTGCTCGAGGTGCTCGACCCGGAGCAGAACACCACGTTCAACGACCACTACCTCGAGGTCGATCTCGACCTGTCGCAGGTCATGTTCGTCTGCACGGCCAACAGCCTGAACATCCCGGCGCCGCTGCTCGATCGCATGGAAGTGATTCGCCTGCCGGGCTACACGGAAGACGAGAAGCTCAACATCGCGCGCCGCTACCTGCTGCCGAAGCAGATGAAGAACAACGGCCTGGACGGCGGCGAGCTGAAGGTCTCCGACGACGCGCTGCTCGACATCGTGCGCTACTACACGCGCGAAGCCGGCGTGCGCAACCTCGAGCGCGAGGTCGCCAAGATCTGCCGCAAGACGGTCAAGCAGCTGCTGCTGGCGAAGAAGGATGCCAAGGCGGCGGTCTCCGTCACGCCGAAGAACCTCGACAAGTACCTGGGCGTGCGCCGCTTCCGCTACGGCAAGGCCGAGGAAGAGAACCGGGTCGGCCAGGTCACGGGCCTCGCCTGGACGGAAGTGGGTGGCGAACTGCTGACCATCGAAGCTGCGGTGGTGCCCGGCAAGGGCAAGCTGCAGCGCACCGGCCAGCTCGGCGAAGTCATGCAGGAATCGATGGATGCGGCGATGACGGTCGTGCGCAGCCGCTCGAGCCTGCTGGGCCTCGAGCCAGACTTCTACCAGAAGCTCGATGTCCACCTGCACATGCCCGAAGGCGCTACGCCGAAAGACGGCCCGTCGGCCGGTATCGGCATGTGCACGGCGCTGGTATCGGCGCTGACCAAGGTGCCGGTCCGCTCCGACGTCGCGATGACGGGCGAGATCACGCTGCGCGGCGAGGTGCTGCCGATCGGCGGCCTGAAGGAAAAGCTGCTCGCCGCACATCGCGGCGGCATCCGCCAGGTGCTGATCCCGATCGACAACGAAAAGGACCTCGCCGAGATCCCGGACAACATCAAGGGCAACCTCGATATCCGGCCGGTCAAGTGGATCGACGAGGTGCTCGAGATCGCCCTGGCGCATCGGCCGACTCCGCTGGCCCAGCCTGCGGGCTCGGGCGGCAAGCAGGCCGCACCGGCGGCCGACAAGGGCCGTCGGCGGGGCGGGCGGCGCAATGGCAAACCGGTACCCGCGGCGCACTGAGATCGCTGGCATGCCCGGGGATCATCCGCTAGAATTCGCCCCCTCCTTGACGGGGGGGTGCTTAGCTCAGCGGTAGAGCGTCGCCCTTACAAGGCGAGGGTCGGGGGTTCGATCCCCTCAGCACCCACCAGGATTCGGAGCGGTAGTTCAGTTGGTTAGAATACCGGCCTGTCACGCCGGGGGTCGCGGGTTCGAGTCCCGTCCGCTCCGCCAGACACACATCGGCCCGTGCGGGTAGCCCCGGCGGGCCGTTTGTTTATTCGAAAACCACTCGAGACCGACTCATGCTGCAGAAGATGGGCGATTCGCTGAAGGGCAAGAAGATCGTTGCCTATCTGCTCCTGATTCCCCTCGCGCTCGTGTTCGCGATCTGGGGTGCCACGGGCATCGTCGACATGAACATCGCGGGCACTTCCGCCTATGCGGTCAAGGTCAACGGTACTGAAGTCAGTGCCGATTCCGTCCGCGAGGCCTGGAGCGACCAGCAGGCGCGCTGGCAGCAGCAGTTCGGCGGCGACATCCCCGAGGAAACGCGCAAGGTCCTGCAGGACAACCTGCTCGAGACCTTCGTGCGCCGCGCGCTGATCTCCGAGCGCAGCACCGAGGCCGGCTACCGCGTCGACGCAGCGCGGCTGCGCGAAGCGATCGAGCAGGAAACGGCCTTCCAGGTCGACGGCAAGTACAACGAGCAGCTCGCGCTCGCGCGCCTGGCCCAGGTGGGTCTGACGCCCGATCGTTACCGCGCCGACGTCCGGCGCGACCTGCAGAACGCGGAACTCGAACGCGCCCTCGTGATCTCGGACTTCGCGACCCAGGGCGAGCTGACGCGCCGTTTCAGCCTCGAAGACGAACAGCGTGAACTGGCCTGGCTGCTGCTGCCCGCCGAGCGCTACACCGCGGCCGTGGTCACCGACGATGCCGCCGTCAACGCCTTCTACGAGAAGAACAAGACGCTGTGGACCAGCCCCGAGTCGGTGCGCCTGCAGTACGCCGAGCTGCGCGCCGACCAGGTCGCCGCGACGATCACGGTGACGGATGCCGACCTGCAGGATCTGTACGCGCAGAACCGCGAGATTTACGTCACGCCCGAGCGCCGTCGCTCGCGCCACATCCTGATCTCCATCGACGGTGGCAACGAGGCCGCGGCGCGCAAGCAGGCCGAGAGCGTGCTGGTCGAGGTCAAGGCCGGCAAGGATTTCGCCGCGGCGGCACAGCAGTATTCGAAGGACTCTGGCTCAGCGAGCCAGGGCGGCGATCTGGGCTGGTCGGACAAGAGCGCCTTCGTCGGGCCGTTCGCCGAGGCGCTGTTCGCGATGAAAGAGGGCGAGACCAGCGGCCTGGTCAAGACCGAGTTCGGCTTCCACATCATTCGTCTCGAGGGCATCCAGGCGTCGAAGGTGCAGACCTTCGAGGAAGCGCGCCCGCAGCTCGAAGATACCGTCCGTCGCGACAAGGTCGCTGACATCTTCGGCGAAAAGCAGGAGCAGGTGGAGCGGCGGCTCGAGTCGGCGAGCGCTGATCTCGCGGCGATCGCCACGGAGATCGGCCTGACGGTCGGCGACGTGCCGCAGTACCTGCGTGGTGCCGGCGGTGCCCCGCTGGGTGCCGATCCGGCCCTCGATGAAGTCGTGTTCAGCGACTCCGTGCTGAACCTGCGCCGTGTCGGCGGCCCGGTCGCGTTGGGCGAGGACCGCTTCGTCATCGTCAAGGTGCTGGAGCATCGCAAGGCTGCACCCCGGCCGCTGGCTGAAGTGCGTGAGGCCGTGGTCGAGGCGTTGCGCAAGCAGAAGGCGAGCGAAGCCGCGCGCGCTGCGGCCGATGCTGCGCTCGCGCGCGTGCGGGCCGGCGAGGCGCTGCCTGAGGTGGCGCGCGCGTTCGGCGTCAGCGCCGAGGCGCCGCGCTTCGTCGGTCGGGGCGATCCGTCGGTATCGGCCAAGGTGCTCGAGGCGGCGTTCGCAGCGCGCCGGCCGCAGCCGGGCAAGCCAGTCGTCGAAGTGGTGTCGCTCGATCAGGATGCGGGGGCCGCCGTCGTGGTGCTGACGCAGGCGAAGGTCGCACCACAGATCGACAACACGCAGCTGCGCGCGCAGCGGATCCAGCAGGCCGCGCAGCAGGCCGGTCGCAGCGATGCGGCGGCCTATGTGCAGGAACTGCGGCGCCAGGCCAAGGTCGAGAAGAACCCGACGGCGTTCGAGTAAGGCTCAGCCCTCGGCTTCCTGCGGGAAGCTCATGCCGACGGTGCTGAAACCGCCGTCGACATAGATGATCTCGCCCGTGATGCCCGTC
>CAZPJE010000372.1:0-4485 GCA_964586725.1 uncultured Steroidobacteraceae bacterium
CTCGCTCGCGAGTCGCTGTACCCCTGGATGAGGCTAAGCAGCTCCTCGGATTCTCGGCGGGGTTGTTTTCGCATCTGCCGAACGCCGTCCGCTGGAGCGTGGCGGTCGACTGGGCTGGGGTGGCGTGCCACTCAAGTTCGAGAGCACGCGCGCCAAGAGCGCATTGAACGAACGAATTTCTCGAGCGGAAACTCCCGCAAAGGCCTCGCGATAGATCGTGCTGGCAGCGCTTCGTACCAGGCGCGTTACTGCACGGCCTTCGGCCGTGATTCGAACTTCCGTGACGCGTGCGTCCCGCTTGCTGCGCTGTAGGGTAACGAGGCTGTCGCGCTCGAGACGCTGGATCACTTTGGTTGCCGTTGAAAGTCGAATCACCGCGAGATCCGCAATCGCACTGACGCTGATAGGGCCACGCTCGCTGGCGAGCACGAGGACACGCCAGCGCGGGATGTCCGCCCCGACTCGACGCAGAGCTTGCTCCATCCGTAACGCGTACGTGGAGATCGTCCGGTTCATCAGAAAGAACGGGGAGTGCTCGACCCGGAACTTGGGTGAACTCGGGTCTGCAAGCGTCTTCGAGTCAGCCTTTCCGGTCATTGGTCAGTGCCTTCCTATCCAGTATCGAAAGTATCTTCCAGCGCGGATGGTGAGGCAATATACGAATCCACGGACCCATAGAAAGTTGACAATTCACGTGATTAATCTACTAAATCCGTGAAAGCAGTATTCTTTCGGGGTGACCTGTGGCTGAGCGTTCTTTTGCGGAGGAAGTCGAGTCGCTGAAGCTCTCGGCAGGCGAGCGCTTCGAGGGCGAAACGATATTGGCCGTCACCAAGGCGCTGCTGCAGGCAGGCGTCGGGTATGTCGGCGGTTATCAAGGTGCACCGGTTTCACATCTGATGGATGTGCTCGCGGATGCGCACGAGACGCTCGCAGAGCTTGGCGTCGTGTTCGAGTCGAGTGCCAGCGAAGCCACCGCCGCTGCCATGCTCGCGACGTCGATCAACTATCCGATCCGCGGCGCCGTCACGTGGAAGTCCACGGTAGGGACGAATGTCGCGTCGGACGCGCTCTCCAATCTCGCGTCGGCCGGGGTGATAGGCGGCGCGATGATCGTGCTGGGTGAGGACTACGGCGAGGGCGCCAGCATCATGCAGGAGCGAACGCATGCATTCGCGATGAAGTCGCAGATGTGGCTTCTCGACCCTCGTCCGGACCAGCCAACGATCGTCCGAATGGTGGAAGAGGGCTTCGAGCTGTCCGAAGCCAGCAATACGCCCGTCATGCTGATGATGCGGATCCGGACCTGCCACATGTACGGCAGCTTCGTCGCGAGGGACAACCAGCGACCGAAGTTCACGGTGCGCGATGCGCTCGTCTCACCCGTCCGAACCTACGACAAGATCATCCTGCCGCCTTCCACCTATGCCCAGGAGCAGCAGAAGATCTCGCAGCGTTGGCCGGCAGCGGTCCGATTCATCGCCGAGCGGCAACTGAACGAGTTCCGCGCGGGGTCCGTCGATCACATCGGTCTCGTCGTCCAGGGCGGCCTGTTCAATTCACTGCTGCGGGGGCTCGAGCGGCTGGGGCTTGCCGATGTGTTCGGAGAATCGAAGATCCCGATCTACGTGCTGAACGTCACTTATCCGCTCGTCCCGGAGGAAGTCCAGCGCTTCGCGGAAGGCAAGCAGGCGGTGCTCGTCGTTGAAGAAGGGCAGCCAGAGTTCCTGGAGCAGGCCTTGAGTCATCTGCTCGCAAGCGCAAGAAGCGTGACTCAAGTCGTTGGCAAGGGGCCTTTCCCGGCGGCGGGCGAGTACACGGCCTCTGTGATGATCGAGGGGCTGACTCGATTCCTGCAGCAGCACGCTCCGCAGTTGCTGCCGGCTCCGACGCTGCTGGCGCCCGTAGCGCCGGCTCAGGAATCGCCGCTGGTGGCGAAGGGGCGCCTCGCCACCATGCTGGCGGCCGACGTGCCGCCAAGGCCATCCGGTCTGTGCACGGGCTGTCCGGAGAGGCCACTGTTCGCTTCGATGAAATTGCTGCAGCGCGAGCTGGGACCGCTGCACGTCAGTGCGGACATCGGTTGCCACTCGTTCTCGACACTGCCGCCGTTCGACATGGGCGCCAGCATCATGGGCTATGGCCTCGGTGCGGCCGGTGCGGCGGCACTCAGCAACGTGTCGGACCGGCGCGCGATCTCGCTGATGGGAGATGGCGGCTTCTGGCACAACGGCCTCACCAGCGGTATCGGCAATTCGGTGTTCAACCGCCATGATGGTGTGACGATCATCGTCGACAACGGCTACTCCGCCGCCACGGGCGGTCAGTACATTCCCTCGTCCCAGGCCGAGATGCAGGGTCGGGAGGCGCGGCACCCGATCGAGAAGGCGGTCCGCGGCGTCGGCGTCGAATGGGTGCGGCGCATTCACACCTATGACATGAAGCAGACGCTGAAGGTGCTGCGAGAAGCGATGCGCACGCCGTTCCGGGGTCCCAAGGTGATCATCGCGGAGGGCGAGTGCCAGTTGAATCGGCAGCGACGTGTCGCGCCAGAGATGCGCCGTCGGGCCGCCGCGGGGCAGCGCGTGGTCACGCAGCGCTTCGGTATCGATGACGATCTATGTACCGGCGATCACTCCTGCATCCGTCTGTCGGGATGCCCTTCGCTCACCCTCAAGCCCTCTACGAACCCGCTGCGACCGGAGCCGATCGCCCATGTGGACAACAGCTGCGTCGGCTGCGGTGTCTGCGGGGAGGTGGCTCACGCGGCGGTCCTGTGCCCGTCCTTCTATCGGCTGGACGTCGTCTCGAACCCCAGCCGCCGTGAACGCTGGCTCGATGCGCTGCGTCGACGAGTGATCGGATGGATGGGTGGTCGCTCGTTCGAGGAGGCCGCATGAGCGGCGTCCGACCGATCTCGCTGACGCTCGCAGCGCTCGGTGGCCAGGGTGGCGGCGTCGTTTCGAATTGGCTGACTGACGTCGCTCGGCGCTCGGGCTATCTGGTGCAGGCGACTTCCGTACCCGGCGTCGCGCAGCGGACCGGGGCTACGATCTACTACTTCGAGTTCTTTCCCGAGTCCGCACTGCCGGAGGACGGACGGCGTCCCATCATGGCCTTGATGCCGAGTCCGGGCGATGTCGACATTGTGGTGGCATCTGAACTCGTCGAAGCGGGGCGGGTCATGCAGCGCGGTCTCGTGACACCCGGTCGCACGACGCTGATCGCCTCGACGCACCGCGCGTACACGATCAGCGAAAAGACTCACCCTGGCGACGCGCGAGCTAGCAGTGAACGGATTCTCGCCGAAGCTGCGCAACAGGCGCGGCGTTTCGTGGCGATGGACATGGCGGCGATCGCGGAGCAGCACAGTGCGGTGATCAGTGCTGTGATCCTGGGTGCCATCGCAGGTGCGGCCGGTCTGCCGTTCGCCCGCGAAACGTACCGTGACGCCATCCGCGCGGGCGGAATCGCAGTCGAGCGAAATCTGGCGGCGTTCGATGCGGGGGCGAACCGAGGCGACGAGGCGCCGGCTCAAGCGATCCGTCCTGACGCGGCAGATGTTCCGCTGTCCCCGCTGCCGCCGAGTGTGAGAGCTCGCATCGATGCCGAGCTGCCGGCAGCCGCACGCGCTGTCGTGGGTTCAGCGGCAGCGCGCCTCCTCGACTATCAGGATGAAACCCACGTGCGCGCCTATCTGGACTCGCTGCGCCGCTTCAGCGCCATCGATGCGAGGCGAGCGGATGACGGTGCCCGCCTGACGCTCGCCGTGGCCAGAGGTTTGGCATTGTGGATGTCGTTCGAGGACACCATCCGCGTTGCAGATCTCAAGACGCGCGCGGACCGGCAACGCCGAGTACGTGCTAGCGCCCGGGCGAAAGCAGGGCAGCTCGTCAGCGTGACGGAGTTCATGAAGCCACGGGTCGAGGAAATCTGCGGCACGCTGCCTGCGAATCTCGGTCGCCGGTTGCTCGCGTCGCCCACCGCAGTCCGTTGGCTCGGCGCGTTGACCGAAGGGCGTGAGATCCATACCAGCACCATCAGCGGCTATGCGCTGCTCCGCGTGATCAGTGGAATGCGCCGCTGGCGCCGCGGCACGCTGCGGTTCCGCGAGGAATCTATGCGGTTCGCGCGATGGCTCGAGCAGGTCGAGAGATTGGCCGGGCACGACTATCTGCTTGCGGTCGAATTGGCCGAATGTCAGAAGCTAGTCCGAGGTTATGGCGATACGCATGAGCGCGGACTGCGCAACTACGAGCGTCTCAGTCAGGCTGCGGAACGTCTGGTCGGCCACCCGGACGCCTCATCGGAGCTGTCGCGCCTGCGAGCGTTGGCGCTGGCGGACGATAGCGGTCAGAAGTTGGCGCTCGCCCTGGCCGGCTGAGGGCCGCTCAAAGAACCGCAATCCACGGCGTGGGCGCTGTGGCGGCAGTGGCTCTTGCATCTCACTGAGTAGTACCGTGCTCGCAACCCGCTCAAGCCGTG
>CAZPJE010000373.1:0-5499 GCA_964586725.1 uncultured Steroidobacteraceae bacterium
GACGATCAGGTCGCCGTCGCGCAGCCACGCGCCGCCACGGCCGGCGAAGCTGACGTTCGCGAACTTCGCAAATGCCTTCTGCTGCTTCGCGACCTGGGTCAGCGGCGGCGCGACCAGGCCGCCTACGACGGAACCCACCGCGGCGAGCAGCGCGCCGCCCAGCATGGCCGCCGCCGCCACGCGCCAGACCGACAGGCCGGCGGCGCGCATGACCGTGATCTCGCTGGAACGGGCCAGCATGCCGAGGCCAGTCAGCGTGCCGATGAGCCCGGCGATCGGCAGGAACTCCCAGGCCTGCTGCGGCAGGTTCAGCAGCACGAACCACAGCGCGTCGCCGGTATCGAAGCTGCCGGTGCCGATGTCATCCTGCTGGGACAGGAACAGGAACAGCCCGCCCAGGGTCACGAGCACCCCCAGCACCATCGCGACGGAGCCGAAGATGGCCCGGAGGATGTAGCGGTCTAGGATCGTGAACATCGTGCTGGCATGGCCCCCGGCAGCACGGGCAGTCGCGCCCGATCGGGTACACTAGAATGCATCGAATTCAAGTATCGCACGCGAACGCGTAGCGGAGCGCACTCATGCAATTGGACGTCTTTTCACGGGGCCTCGCGGCCCTCAAGGTCGACTGCGTCATCGTCGGGGTGTTCGAGGGCGGCGCACTGACGCCGGCCGCGCGCGACATCGATCGCGCCTCGCGCGGCGCTCTGACGCGCCTCGTCGAACGTGGCGACCTCACGGGTCGCGCGGGCGAAAACCTGTTGCTGCCCGACCTGCGCGGCGTGCGCGCCACGCGCGTGCTGGTCGTCGGCCAGGGCAAGAACGTGACCCGCGCGAGCTGGCGCAAGACTGCGCTCGCGGCGCTGGGCGCGGTCGCCAAGACGCGCAGTCGGCGTGCGGCGCTCGCGCTCGAGCGCCCGGCGCGCAGCGAACTGTCCGACCTGCACTACGGCCGCGCCTGCGCCGAACTGCTGGCGATCTCGCTGTACCGGATCAACGACCTCAAGACCGCGCACAAGGCGCCGGCGCCGCTGCTCGACACGCTGCTGGTCGCGGCGCCCGCCGGCGCCGCCGCCCGCAACGCGCGCCGTGGCATCGCGCAGGGCGCGGGTCTGGCCGTCGGCCTGCGCACGACGCGCGACCTCGCGAACCTGCCTGGCAACGTCTGCACGCCCACGCACCTCGCAACCGCAGCGACCGAACTCGCTGCGCGCTACGAGAGCCTGTCGGTCGAGGTGCTCGACGAAGCGGCGATCCGCCGCGAGAAGATGGGCTGCTTCCTCGCCGTCGCCCAGGGCAGTGAGCAGCCGCCGCGCTTCATCGTGCTGCGGCACCAGGGCGGTCGCGATCGTTCGGCGCCCGTGGTGCTGGTCGGCAAGGGCGTGACCTTCGACACCGGCGGCATCTCGCTGAAAGATCCGGGTGCGATGGACGAAATGAAGTTCGACATGGCGGGGGCGGCGACCGTGCTCGGCATGATGGCCGTCGTCGCCGAACTCAAGCTGCCGCTGAACGTCGTCGGCCTCGTGCCCGCGGCCGAGAACATGCCGAGCGGCCGCGCGATCAAGCCGGGTGACATCGTCACGAGCGCAGCGGGCCTCAGCGTCGAGATCCTCAACACCGACGCCGAAGGTCGCCTGCTGCTGTGCGATGCGCTGCACTACGCGCGGCGCTACAAGCCCCGCGCCGTGATCGACATCGCGACGCTCACCGGCGCCTGCGTGATCGCGCTCGGCGGTCATCACACCGGCGTATTCGCCAACGACGCGGCGCTCGCGCATGAACTGGTCGACAGCGGCATCGCCGCCGACGATCGCGGCTGGCACATGCCGCTGACCGACGAATACTCGGACGCGCTCAAGAGCAACTTCGCCGACCTCGCCAACGTCGGCGGCCGCGAAGGCGGCGCGATCACCGCCGCGGCGTTCCTCGGGCGCTTCACGCAGGGACTGCGCTGGGCGCACCTCGACATCGCGGGCACGGCCTGGCTGTCCGGCGCGCAGAAATCGGCCACGGGCCGCCCGGTGGCGCTGCTGACCGAGTACCTGCTGCGCGTCGCCGCAGCGCGCTGAACGACCCCGCGCCCGCATGGACAAGGTCTATTCGCCGCAGGATATCGAGCGCCGCCTGTACGCCGACTGGGAAGCCTCGCAGGTGTTCGCGCCGCGCACAGGTGCCGCGAGCGACGGCTACTGCATCGTCGTGCCGCCGCCCAACGTGACCGGCACGCTGCACATGGGGCATGCGTTCCAGGACACGATCATGGACGCGCTGACCCGCTATCGCCGCATGCAGGGACGGCCCACGCTGTGGCAGCCGGGCACCGACCATGCCGGCATCGCGACGCAGATGGTCGTCGAGCGGCAGCTGAACAGCGAAGGCAAGCAGCGCAGCGACTTCACGCGCGAACAGTTCCTCGAACGCGTATGGCAGTGGAAGGCGCAGTCGGGCGGCAGCATCAACCAGCAGTTCCGCCGCCTCGGCGCCTCGCTCGACTGGTCGCGCGATTGCTTCACGATGGACGAGCGGCTGTCGAAGAGCGTCACCGAAGCCTTCGTGCGCCTGCACGCGGATGGCCTGATCTACCGCGGCAAGCGTCTCGTGAACTGGGACCCAGTGCTGCTGACGGCCGTCTCCGATCTCGAGGTGCTGAGTCAGGAAGAAGACGGCTCGATGTGGCACCTGCGCTATCCGCTCGCCGACGGAAGCGGCCACCTGGTCGTCGCGACCACGCGCCCCGAGACGATGCTGGGCGATACCGCCGTGGCCGTGAACCCCGACGACGAACGCTACCGCCACCTGATCGGCCGCGAGCTTCGCCTGCCGATCGCGGATCGCCTGATCCCGATCATCGCCGACAGCTATGTCGACCCCGCCTTCGGCACGGGCTGCGTCAAGATCACGCCGGCGCATGACTTCAACGATTACGACGTCGGCCAGCGTCACAACCTGCCGCAGATCAACATCTTCACGCCGCAGGCACAGCTGAACGACAACGTGCCGGCGGCGCTGCGCGGCCTCGATCGCTTCGAAGGCCGCAAGCGCGTCGTCGCCGAGTTCGAGCGCCTCGGCCTGCTCGAGAAGATCGAACCGCACAAGCTGATGGTGCCGCGCGGCGACCGCTCGGGCGTCGTCATCGAGCCCTACCTCACCGACCAGTGGTACGTGAAGATCGCGCCGCTCGCGGAACCTGCGATCCGCGCGGTCGAGAACGGCGACATCCGTTTCGTCCCCGAGAACTGGTCGCGCACCTACTTCGAGTGGATGCGCAACATCAAGGATTGGTGCATCAGCCGCCAGCTCTGGTGGGGGCACCGGATCCCGGCCTGGTACGATGATGCCGGCCAGGTCTATGTCGGCCGCGATGAGGCCGAGGTGCGCGCGAAGCATGGCCTCGCCGCCGGCGTCACGCTGCGCCAGGACGACGACGTGCTCGACACCTGGTTCACGTCGGCGCTGTGGCCGTTCTCGACGCTGGGGTGGCCGCAGCAGACGCCGGAACTGAAGCAGTTCTACCCGACCAGCGTGCTGGTCACGGGTTTCGACATCATCTTCTTCTGGGTTGCCCGGATGATCATGATGGGCCTGAAGTTCATGGGCGACGTGCCCTTCCGCGAGGTCTACGTGCACGGACTCGTGCGCGATTCGGAAGGCCAGAAGATGTCGAAGTCGAAGGGCAACGTCATCGACCCGCTCGACGTCGTCGACGGCATCGACCTCGCGACGCTGCTGCGCAAGCGCACGACGGGACTGATGCAGCCGCATCTGGCGCCCTCGATCGAGAAGGCCACGCGCAAGGCCTACCCCGAGGGCATCGCGGCCTACGGCACCGATGCGCTGCGCTTCAGCTTCGCGTCGCTCGCGACGCAGAGCGCCGACATCCGCTTCGACCTGCAGCGCGTCGCCGGCTACCGCAACTTCTGCAACAAGCTGTGGAACGCGGCCCGCTTCACGCTGATGACGCTCGAGGATGCCGACGGCCAGCCGCAGGATCCGCAACTGCTGACGGGCCCGGCCGAACTCAGCATCGCCGATCGCTGGATCGTCTCGCGCCTCGGCCAGACGCTGGCCGATGTCGATGCCGCGTTCCGCGATTACCGGTTCGATTTTGCCGCCACGGCGCTGTATGAGTTCACCTGGTACGCGTTCTGCGACTGGTACCTCGAACTGACCAAGCCGGTGCTGCAGGCCACCGATTCCAGCGACGCGCAGAAGCGCGGCACGCGCCGCGCGCTCGCGACCGTGCTCGAGACGCTGCTGCGCGCGCTGCACCCGCTGATGCCCTACATCACCGAGGAGATCTGGCAGCGCGTCGCACCGCATGCCGGCCGCCACCAGGCGCCGACCGGCGCGGCGCTGCCGGGCGGCAAGCCCAGCATCATGACGGCGCCGTGGCCGGTCTCGAGCGACGCGCCGCGCGATGCCGCGGCGGAGCGCGACGTCGCCTGGATCCAGCAGGTCGTGCTCGGCATCCGCCAGATCCGCGGCGAGATGGACATCAGCCCGGCGAAGAAGCTGCCGGTGCTGCTCGAGAACGCCGCTGGCGCCGACCGCCAGTGCGCGACCGAGCATCGTGCCTTCCTCGAGCGGCTCGCGGGCCTCGAGTCGCTGCGGCTGCTCGCCGCCGGCGAGACTGCGCCGCCGGCGGCGACGGCACTCGTCGGCGAGATGAAAGTGCTGGTGCCGATGGCCGGGCTCATCGATGCACGCGCCGAGCTCGAGCGACTCGCGAAGCGGCGCGCCAAGGCCGAGGCGGAACTCGCGAAGGCGCGCGCCAAGCTCGGCAACGAAAACTTCGTCCGCAATGCCCCCGCCGACGTCGTCGCGCAGGAAAACGCGCGCATCGCCGATTTCGAGGGCCAGCTGCGTGGCTTCGACGAACAGGCGGCGCGCGTCCGCGCGCTGCTCGAGGCATCCTGAGCATGGCAGACGCCCTGACGCAATCGCTGGCGCGGGCGCTCGATGCGCTCGATGGCGTGATCCTTGGCAAGCCGCAGCAGCTGCGACTGTGCGTCGCCTGCCTGCTGTCGCGCGGCCACCTGCTGATCGAAGACGTGCCCGGCGTTGGCAAGACGACGCTCGCGCACGCGCTCGCGCAGGTGTTCGGACTAGGCTGGAACCGCGTGCAGTTCACCAGCGACCTGCTGCCCGCCGACATCATCGGCGTGTCGGTGTTCGATCGCGGCAGCCAGCAGTTCGAGTTCCGCAAGGGGCCGGTGTTCACGCAGCTGCTGCTCGCCGACGAGGTCAACCGCGCGAGCCCGCGCACGCAGAGCGCGCTGCTCGAAGCCATGGAAGAGCGCCAGGTCAGCGCCGACGGGCAGACCTACGTGCTGCCAGAGCCTTTCTTCGTCGTCGCGACGCAGAACCCGACCGAACAGCTCGGCACCTTCGCGCTGCCCGAATCGCAGCTCGACCGCTTCCTGATGCGGGTCGAGCTCGGCTATCCGGATGCGGCGCACGAGCGCGAACTGCTGCGCAGCGGCGAGCGTCGCGACC
>CAZPJE010000374.1:0-7368 GCA_964586725.1 uncultured Steroidobacteraceae bacterium
TGCTCCGACACGATGTCGACATCGATTTTCCGGTGGGTGCACTCCATGCAAGACCTTCCTGTCCTTCTCGCGATCGCCGGCTTCGCCGTCATGGGCATCGGCGCGATTGCCAAGCCCGCCCTCGTGACGGCCCAGTTCGGATTCGCGGCGGCGCAGCGCGATCGATGGCCGCACCACACGGCACACCGGCTACCGGCTCTCCCAGGTCATCCGAAAGCGGATCGAAGAGCACTTCGGCTGGGGCAAGACGGCAGGACGGATTCGGCAGACGACGTACCGCGGCCTCAAACGAGTTGATCAGCACTTCAAGCTCACCATGACGGCCTCCAATCTGGCTCGGATCGCTCGAATGCTGGCAGCGGTGAAGCAAGGAGCGGTGCAATGAGACCGAACACGGCGAATCGGGCCGCGGCGAACGGCACGACGACGCTGTCCGATGCCACGCAGCCACGATTGACCGGCCCGATCCCGGCCGGCAAGTCGGCGCACGCGCATTCCTCGGCCGAAAACTGATGCCGACCGCGCTCATTCGCCTCTTGTCGGACCGCATTTCAACAGCCTGCTAACCGTCACGGAGAGCCCGCCATGAAGAAGACGTTTGTCGCCGCGCTGTGCGCGCTGGCCACCCCCCTCGCCATCGCACAGGGCAGCCCGATAGGCCTGTGGAAGACGATCGACGACAAGACCGGCAAGGAGCGCTCGCTGGTCCGCATCAGCGAGGGCGGCGGCGCACTGGTCGGTCGCATCGAGAAGCCGCTCGACCCCGCGGTCCAGCCCGACGCGCGCTGCGAAAAGTGCTCCGACGACCGCAAGGACAAGCCGGTGGAAGGCCTGGAGATCATCCGCGGCGCACGCGCCGACGGCGAGACCTGGACCGGCGGGACGATCCTCGACCCCGCGGACGGCAAGGTGTACCGGCTGCGCCTGAAGGTCGAGGACGCCGGCCGCAAGCTCGAGGTGCGCGGCTACGTCGGCCCGTTCCACCGCAATCAGTACTGGATCCGCGTCGACTGATGCGGCGCGGGGTCGACGTGAGTCGACTCGCGCCCGCCACCGATGTCAGGCCTTCGGGCGGGCGGTGTCGAAGCTCACCGCCATGGCGTTGCGGTCGCCCGAGCGAACGGGAATGGTTGCCAAGCCGCCCCTCCCGCCGAGTGCGCGGACGAGACGTCCGAGACCTGGCCGCACCAGATCCGCCTGGCAAGGCTGAGCGACCTTCTTCTTCGTCAGCATGCATGTTGATGCCCTCAGCTCCCAGAGCCAGGGCCGCCACGAGACTGCGTCCATCGGCCATCCCGCCGCTGGCCACGAACGGGATCTTCAGTTCATCAGCCGCGCGCGGCAAGAGAATGAAGTCGGGGATATCGTCCTCGCCCGGGCGGCCGCCACATTCGAAGCCATCGACGCTGACGGCGTCGCACCCAATGGCCTGCGCCTTGATCGAGTGACGTACGCTGGTGCATCTGTGGATCACCTTCACGCCCGCCTCGTGAAGCATCGCAGGCCACTTCTGGGGGTTGTTACCGGCCGTCTCCACCGCCTTGACACCGCCGTCGATGATGGTCCGGATGTAGCCCGGATAGTCCGGGCTGCTGACCGCCGGCATTGCTGACCGCGGCGGCGAGTTCGGCGAAGCCGACGTAGTGCATGCCTCCCTGGATGATTGGGTGTTCGATGCCAAACAGTTCAGTGATGCGAGTCTTCATGCGTCGCGCGTGCATGCCGGGAGTCGGATCGTGAAGAGAGCCGCAACCGACAGATCGCTTGCGACTTCATGACCCGTCGGCGATCCAACTGCCGTGAAAGCCGAACGGCACGCGAACCGGCAGATGAACGACTGCCTGCGGCGGCCCGTCGAAACGGGTGGCGTCGATGATCACCAGGTCCGACGTGTTGGTGGGCGCATTCCACACATAGGTCATCACCCAGCCCTCGCCTTCGCCGGCGATGTCGGACTTCGGCACGAAGACGCACTCCGATCCGAATCGCCCCGGACCAAAGTCGTGCGCCAGGTCGACGCCGGTCAGGGTGTCGAAGCACAGCGCGGATCCGCGGTCCATCTGGATTCCCGCGCCGTAGATGTAGCGGTGCGGACGACCTGTCAGCCGCTCGTCGATACGCGGGAATTCCCGCGGTCTGCCGGACAGCACGCTCTTGTTGACGGTTCGGGCCACGGGATCCAGAGCCCAGCGTGACAGGACCGGCGGACCCTCGCCAGGGCCTTGCAGCGACGTTCTGAACATGCTGCTGAACTCGACCAGATCGACCATCACGGTCCCGTCGGCAGCGTCGAAGGCGTTGGCCATGTGAAAGACGTAACACGGGGGAACGTCGATCCAGATGATGTCCGTCGCTGCCCCTTCGCGGGGCAGCAGCCCGACCCGGGCCGCGCGGCCCTCGGACCACTGGTAGGGGAACAGGTGTCCGTTCTCAGACGCGGCGTCATTCCAGACCACCGGCAGGTCGAAGATCAGCACGTACTCTTGGGTGAAGGCGAAGTCGTGCACCATGGGCCCGTCCGAGACGGGGATCGCGACCGAGCGGCGGACCTTGCCGTCGGTTCCCACCACCACGTGCCGGACCTCGCTCTTCACGCCCGAGTCGTAGGTGACGGCGTGCCACTCTCCCGTCAGCGGGTCGAGGTGAGGGTGGGCGGCAAAGGCGCCGGCCAGCGTGCCCTGGAAGTCTTCGTACGACAGGGTATCGAGCTCATGTGACAGCGAAATCGCCGGCGGACCGGACTCGACCAGGGCCAGCGTCTTGCCGCCGAAGCGCTGAACGTGGGTGTTGACGACGTCGACTCGGGTGCGGGGCGTACCTGCCGGGTACGGTGCGCCGAGCCGATCGCAGACCAGTCGGCTGCGCACGAAGCGGTTTCGATACCACTCGGCCGTGCCTGCGCGGAGGTAGACGCCATGCACCATTCCCTCTCCGAGAAACCAGTGGTGATTCGCCGGGTCCGTGACCTCGATGGGGTTGGGCCCATTGCGGATGAACCGACCGACAAGGTCTTCCGGAATCCTGCCCGTCACGGGCAAATCAAGCGCCGTGACCTCTTCAACCACCGGACCGTACGGGCCGATCAGATAGTGGTTGCCGATGTCTGCCGCAAACGGCGCCCGGAACCCGGTGTCGGCCCGGTCTTTGGCGCTGCGGGCAATCGCCCCCGAGGACATGAGCGAGGCGGCTGGTAGCGTTGTCATGGGATCTCCTTGAGGCAATCGTTGGGGGGTATCGTCAACCCAGCGAGCGGACGACCCGGTCGGCCACGTCGCTGGCCAGCACCGACACCGGACCGAGTGCCGCGGGCACCCGACCTGCTCTCAGCATCGCGGTGCCGTGGACCGCACTCCAGGCGAACAGTGCATCGCGCTCGTCGGGTGCTCGCGCGACCACGCCACACCGGTGCAGGCCCAGCAGCGCGGCAGGCAGGTAGTCGTAGCTGTTTCGGCGCGCCATCGGCTGCGCCGTCGCGCGGTACGCCGCGGCCTGCGAGCCGAACATCAGCTGCCACAGGGCGGGTTCGTCGTCCGCGAATCCAAGGTAGGCATGCGCCAGCCCCTCGAGGCGCGCTCGCGCATCGGTCGCGCTCGCGGGAGGCCGATCGATGTCGAACACCTCGGCAAACCGCGCCTCCAGTCGGTCGAAACCGATGCAGGCCACCTCACCGAGCAGATCCTCACGACTGGCGAAGTGCCTGTAGATGGCCGCGGGCGTCACACCTGCACCAGCGGCAAGCTGGTTGAGCGAGAGGCCCTCGATGTCCGGAGCGGCGAGCGCGGCATCGAGCAGGGTCTGTCTCAGGCTTCCATGGTGAAAGCGCTTGACGCGAGGGGGTGAACCCCGGGTCGACCTGGACTGCAGGCGCGGCATTTCGTATGGCATGTCGCAATGTTAACGGTATTTACTTCGACCGTGCAACCGCTCGGACTCAGGCTGGACACCTCTCGCCTTGCGTCGCATCGTGCAGCTCACTTGCTTGCCATTTCTGCGAGGTCTCCCGTCGGTGAAGGCCTCCCGCCTGCATGAGCGCCTCGGCGCGCTCATGTCCCTCTGGGTTGCCACCGCTTCACCGGACACATTGGATGGCAACATGTGTCTAGGAGAGAGGGATGCGAACCCGCAGTAGGCACACCTACGAATTCAAGCGTGAGGCGGTCCGGATGGCGACCGCGCCAGGCAACTCGATAGCCAGCGTCGCGAGCGACCTGGGAGTGGACCGCAGCGTCGTGGCCGACTGAGTCAAGAAGGTCGACGGTGGGCAGCACGACCCGACGCCAGGTCGGGCGCTCAAGAGCGATAGCCAGTCCGAGCTCGAGCAGCTTCGACAAGAGCTGGCCACGGTGCGGATGGAGACCGATGACTCGAGCGCGGTCAGTGGGCCGTAGGACGTCGGTCCTTCGTCAGACTGTATGCCCGGCACGGGTCCGAGAATAGTCTTCACCGGGCGGCGCGCCGCGACCCCAGAGCCGACATTACCTGCCCCGGCCGCTTGACGAGCAAACGGCCACAGCAACCCGACGCGCCCGGATGTGACTAGACCACCACCCGCGCCGCCGCAGTCGCGGCATCGCCGGTGTTCGACGTGCCCCGCGGTTCGATCAGAAGGACATGGGTCTCTTCCTCGGCCACGGGGCAGTGTTCCACACCCCGGGGCACGACGAACAGTTCGCCGGGACCCAGGGTGACGTCCCCGGCCCGCAACTGGATCGTCAGCCGGCCCTTCAGCACCAGAAAGAAATCGTCGGTCTCGTCGTGCTTGTGCCAGACGAAGGGTCCCTTCACCTTGACAACCATCAGGTCGTGCCCGTTGAACTCGCCCACGGTACGGGGCTTGAAGTGCTCACTGAACAGCGCCAGCTTCTCGGCAAGATTTATCGCTTGCATGACGATCCTCCCGTTCATCCGAAGTCCGGCGCGCAGCGCGGCCGAACGCGCCGAACCGGTCCTTCCGCAATCCTAGACCTCATGGTGCCGATCGGCACCAGCGACTAGGCCAACGACCAGCCGGCGCGCGTCAGCGGCAGTCGGGTGACCGGCGTGCCGCTGGCCGCCAGCAGTGCATTGGCAATGGCCGGACCGATCGTCGGCGGCCCTTCCTCGCCGATGCCGGCGGGGCGATCGCCGTTGCCGAGCACCACCACCTGCAGCGGCGGCACCCGCGCCGCGGTCACCAGCGGATGGGATCGCCACGCCACGGTAGCGGCCGGCGACAGCCGGACGGTCCCGGCCGACGGCCGCGGCCAATGCGTCTACGAAGGCCAGTGCGCGTGGCTGCTGCGCCAGCAGTCGGCGCCGGTACGCCATCGGATCGACCCCGGCCGAGCGCGCGGCCAGATCGATCATGTGCTCGAAGAAGAACGTGTTCTGCGAGGCGCCCACCGAACGCCAGTAGCCGCAGGGCACCCCGACCTCGACCCGCGTCCAGCGCAGGTCCATCGCCGGGATCGCGTTGCTCTGGCGCGCCCAGCCCATCGAGGCCGACCAGTCCAGCGCCGGCCGCGCCTCTGCGTTGCTCGGCCCCGAGTGATCGAGCAGCGAAGGGTGCGCCAGGTCGGCCGCCAGCGCCAGCGGCATGCCGTCGGTTCAGCGCGGCTGCAGCGCGGCCAGCCCCTGCTGGGCAGCCCAGTAACCATCGGCGACCACCGCCACCGCTGCAGGCAACGACCCCACCTGCCGTACCCCGAGCACCGCCAGAGCCGGCGCCGGGTCGACCCGCTCGAGCGTGCCGCCAAAGGTGGGCGCGTGCGCGACGGCGGCCGCCAGCAACCTCGGCGGCGCCACATCGATGCCGAAGATCGCGGTGCCGCGGGTCTTGGCCTGCAGGTCGGCGTACGGCACTGACCTGCCCAGCACCGTCCAGTCGCGCGGCGGGCGCAGCACCGGCTTGTCGGGCGGAGTAAGGGCGGTCGCCGCGTCCAGCAGTGCGGCGTAGGGCAGTCGGCGGACGCGGGCCGCATGCCGAACATCACCGTCGGCCGTGCTGCACTCGTCCGCCGGCACCGCCCAGCGCTGCGCGGCGGCCGCCACCAGCATGTGGCGCGCCGCCGCGCACACCGGCGCCAGCACTGCATAGCTGACACGGAATCCGAGCACGCCGAAGGTGGCGTAGTTGTCGATGAAGGGGTTGAAGAATTGCGGGGCCAGCGGCGCCGGCTGCACGCGCACCGAGGCAAACACCCCGTCGAGTTCCTCGGCCGCAATCTGCTCGATCACGCTGAGGGTGCCCTGCCCCATCTCCGCGACGTTGGTCAGCACGGTGACGCTGCTATCGGGCGCAAACTGCAGCCACGGGCTGAAGCCCGCTTGGCGCGCTGCGGGCCCGGGGGCGGGCTGCGCCTGCGCCGTTGGCTGCGCGGCGTGGCCGAGCGTCCACACACCAGCCGCCAGGGTCGAGGTGAGCAGCCGACGCCGGCCGGCGTTAACGTCAGCGCCGGCGGCCGCGGCGGGGCGGCGAGCGCGTGCGCTGCTCATGGGGGATAGCGGAGCCGTCTGCCGGGACTCGCGGACCGGTTCGCGACCGAACGGGCAGCCTTCGAAGGCCTCGGTCGAGACGCTCGGAGCGAGGTGCTTCGGGACACTGCGTGCCGATCCAGGACCTCGCAGCGGGCGTTCGGGTTACGTGGCCCCTAGCGCCATACATACCCCAGCCCGATGAGGGCGTCGTAGCGCCCCGGCTTCTGGATCAGCGGGCTGTTGGCGATGGCGGAGGGGAAGCGCTCGTAGCTCAGCACCGCGCCGATGATCCACTGGGGGTCGATGCGGTACGAAGCGACCAGACTGGGCACGAGCGACCACGCGTTACCCACGTCGTAGGCCGGCCGGCCCGGCGCCGCCTCGGCTTCGGACACGCCACCGAAGTAGTAGTTGGCCAGCCGCTGGCCGCGCCAGACGGCGCCGATACCGGGCATGACCAGCCAACGCTCGCCGACGACCGGCGCAGCCCAGTTGACCAACACCTCGGTCCCCCGGCTGCGGCCGCTGACGTCGCGGCTGTAGCGCGTGGTCCACAGCCCCACCGGGCTCACGATGACGGCGCCGAGCCCGGCTTCGAGCTGTCCCTTGCGGGCCCTCAGGCCCGTCCAGTCGGGGCTGTCCGCCGGATCGAGATTGCCCAGCCTCACGCGCAGCCTGCCGAAGAAGCTGACCGGCCCTTGCTTGCCGAAAGTGTAGAAGATGCGATCGCCCAGATACATCACCTGGTCGTCAACGTAGATGCCGCCGGGTACCGCCAGCTTCGTTGACGTCCCCGCGCCGTAGGCTGACGACCCGGAGTACGCCGCGCCCCCGACGGTCCAACCCTGCGGCACCGGCGAGGAATCGCGGTTGCCGAGAATCTGCTGGATGCCTTCCAGCCCGTCGGCATGG
>CAZPJE010000375.1:0-10177 GCA_964586725.1 uncultured Steroidobacteraceae bacterium
GCCAGCGGATCGAGGCTGCCGACATGGCCCGCGCGACTCGCCCGCAGCAGTCGCTTGACCCGCTGCGTGGCCGAATGCGAGGACAAACCGAGCGGCTTGTCGAGCAGCACGATGCCGCTCGGGGCGCTGGCAGCCATGACGCGACGCGCCTCCGCTGTCAGCGCGGCGGCAGGTCGGCCGCAGGCGCGGCCGGGGCAGAAGCCGCGTCGTCGGCAGCCGCGGCCGGAGACTCGCCCGCGCGCGCGCTGTCGGCGCGAACGGCGGAGCTGATCAGCGCACTCAGCGCCGTGCCTCGCTCGATGGTCTCGTCGAAACGGAAATCGAGGCGCGGCGC
Organism: uncultured Steroidobacteraceae bacterium; assembly: GCA_964586725.1. Taxonomy (GTDB): domain Bacteria; phylum Pseudomonadota; class Gammaproteobacteria; order Steroidobacterales; family Steroidobacteraceae; genus UBA964. The sequence continues at coordinate 335 of CAZPJE010000375.1, forward strand.
GTGCCGCAGCGCGAGTCGCCGGCCGACTTCACCGCGCAGGAAGCTCGCGGCGCGCGACAGCCCTTCCTGCACCTCGGCGACGCTGTGGGCGTTGCCGAAGGGCACGAAATAGACTTTCGCGGCACTCATGTCGGGCGCAACCTCGACAGACGTGATCGTGACGCTGCCGACGCGCGGATCACGCACGTCGCGCGAGATCAGCTCCGCGACGACGCGCTGCAACTGCGACTCGACGCGCTGCGTGCGGGCGTTCTTGCTGCCGCGTGCGCCGCGCATCACTGGATCGTCCGGGCAACCTCGAAGCGCGAGAAGCACTCGATCTGGTCGCCGACCCGCACGTCCTGGTAGTTCTTGACGCCGATGCCGCACTCGGTGCCGGCGCGCACTTCGCCGACGTCGTCCTTGAAGCGACGCAGCGATTCCAGTGCCCCCTCGAAGATCACGACGTTGTCGCGCAGCACGCGGATCGGGTTGTTGCGCTTGACAGCGCCTTCGATGACGAGGCAACCCGCCACGACACCGAATTTGCTGGAGCGGAACACGTCGCGGACCTGCGCCGTGCCGACGATCTGCTCCTTGATCTCAGGCGCCAGCAGGCCGCTCATGCGCTGCTTCACGTCATCGATGGCTTCGTAGATGACGGAGAAGTAGCGGATCTCGACGCCGGTTTCCTTGACGGCTTCGCGCGCGCCGCCGTCGGCCCGCACGTTGAAGCCGATTATCAAGGCGCTCGAGGCCGCCGCGAGCTGCACATCCGACACGGTGATGCCGCCGACGCCGCTGGCGATGACCTTGACCTGCACTTCATCGGTGGAGAGCTTGGACAGCGAGTCGCGCAGCGCTTCGGAGCTGCCCTGCACGTCGGCCTTGATCATGACGGCGATGACGCCCGCCTTGGCTTCGCCCATCTGCGAGAACACATCGCCCACCGCAGCGGCCTGCTTCGCGAGCTTGACGTCTCGGAACTTGCCCTGCCGGTACAGCGCAACCTCGCGCGCCTTGCGTTCGCTCTCGGCGACGACGATCTCATCGCCCGCGTTCGGCGACCCGGACAAGCCGAGCACGACGACCGGCATCGATGGCCGCGCCTCGTCGACGGCCTTGCCAGCCTCGTCGAACATCGCTCGCACGCGACCGAACTCCTGGCCGGCGATGATCGGGTCGCCCATCTTCAGGGTGCCCTTCTTGACGAGCACCGTCGCGACGGCGCCGCGGCCCTTCTCGATCGACGACTCGATGATCAGGCCCGCAGCGCGGCCGCTTTCCGGCGCGCGCAGTTCGAGCACCTCGGACTGCAGCAGGATCGCATCGAGCAGCTTGTCGATGCCGGCGCCGGTCTTGGCGGACACGGGCACGAAGATCGTGTCGCCGCCCCACTCTTCCGAGATGACTTCGTGCTGGGACAGCTCGGTCCGCACGCGATCCGGGTCGGCGTCGGGCTTGTCCATCTTGTTGACGGCCACGACGATGGGCACGCCCGCCGCCTTCGCGTGCTGTACGGCTTCGATCGTCTGCGGCATGACGCCATCGTCGGCCGCGACGACGAGCACGACGACATCGGTCGCCTTGGCGCCGCGCGCGCGCATCGCCGTGAAGGCCGCGTGGCCCGGCGTGTCGAGGAAGGTGATGATGCCGCGCGGCGTCTCGACGTGATAAGCGCCGATGTGCTGCGTGATGCCGCCCGCCTCGCCCGCCGCGACTTTCGCCTTGCGGATGTAGTCCAGCAGCGAGGTCTTGCCGTGGTCGACGTGACCCATGACGGTCACGACTGGCGGACGCGGCTTGAGATCCTCGGGCTTGGTCTCGCCGTCCTGCAGGTCGTCCTCGAGCTGGTTTTCCTTCAGCAGCTTGGGCGTGTGGCCCATCTCCTCGACGACCAGCACCGCCGTATCCTGATCAACCGGCTGGTTGATGGTCGCCATCACGCCCATGCCGAACAGGACCTTGACGACTTCCGTCGCCTTGACGGCCATCTTCTGCGCCAGTTCCTGCGGCGTGACGGTCTCGCCGATCGCGACCTCGCGCTTCATGGGTGCGACGGGCAGCTCGAAACCATGCCGCGCCTCGACGCCGACCGGAGCGCGACGATCCTGCACGCGACGGCGCTTCTTCAGTCGCGAGCTGACATCGCCTGCGACGTGCAACTCGGCCCGGCCGTACTTCGTGTGACGCTTGTCGGCGTCCGTGGCGGCCGCAGGCGCGGGCTCCACGGCCCGCGCGCGCGCCTCGGGGGCGCGCGCCTGGGTCGTCTCAGCGGTCTTGCGACGGGCGCTCTCGCGCTCCGCGTCGTCGCGGGCCTGCTGCTCGGCGGCGCGCCGCGCATCCTCGGCAGCGCGACGCGACTGAGCCTCTTCCTCGACCCGGCGGCGGTTCTCGGCCTCGATTCGCTCCGATTCGCGGCGCTCGGCTTCGGCGCGCTCACGCTCCGCCTTGGCCTGCTCCTCGACCTCGCGCTTCTTGGCGTCGATTTCGTCCTGCTGCGACTTGACCTTCTCTTCGAGCACTTCGCGCTTGACGTAGGTGCGCTTGACGCGGACCTCGACGTTGACGGTGCGCGAGCGGCCCGCGCCGCCCGGCAGCTTCAGCTCGCTCTGGGTCTTGCGCTGCAGCGTGATCTTGCGGGGCGCGCTGGAGGCGGCTCGCGCCTCCTCGGCCTGCCCGTGGCTGCGGCGCAGGTGCGTCAGCAGCTCGAGCTTGGCTTCCTCGCTGACCCGATCATTCGGACCCGCGACCTTGATGCCCGCCTGGTCGAGCTGGGCAATGAGTTTGTCGACCGGGACCTTCAGGACCTCGGCGAACTGGGCAACGGTTACGTCAGCCATCAGCCACGTCCCTCCGCGAACCAGTGCTCGCGCGCTTTCATGATGAGCTTGCCCGCCTCTTCCGGCGTCAGGCCCTGGATGTCCATCAGATCGTCGACGGCCTGGTCGGCGAGATCGTCGCGCGTGCGCACGCCGCGCCGCGCCAGCGCGAGGGCGAGATCCGGCTGCATGCCCTCGAGCAGCAGCAGGTCATCGGCCGGCAGCTGCGACTCGAGGCTTTCCTCGCTGGCAATGGCCTGCGTCAGCAGCACGTCGCGGGCGCGATTGCGCAGCTCCTTGACCATGTCCTCGTCGAACTCGTTGATGCCCGACAGCTCGGACTGCGGCACATAGGCGATTTCCTCGACGGTCGAGAAACCTTCCTGCACCAGGATCGTCGCGACGTCTTCATCGACGTCCAGCGCCTTCATGAAGTTCTCGACCAGCGCGCGCGCCTCTGTCTCGCTCTTCGCCTCGGCGTCGGACTCCGTCATGACGTTCAGATCCCAGCCGGTCAGCTGGCTGGCCAGGCGGATGTTCTGGCCGCCGCGGCCGATTGCCTGCGACAGCTTTTCCTCGGAGACCGCGATGTCCATGCTGTGCGAATCTTCGTCGACGACGATGGACATGACCTCCGCCGGCGACATCGCATTGATGACGAACTGCGCCGGGTTGTCGTTGAACGGGATGATGTCGACGCGCTCGCCGGCGATCTCGTTGGAGACCGCCTGCACGCGCGAGCCGCGCATGCCGACGCAGGCGCCGACGGGATCGATGCGCGGGTCGTTGCTGCGCACCGCGATCTTGGCGCGCACTCCCGGGTCGCGGGCCGCGCCCAGAATCTGGATCAGGCCCTGGCCCACTTCGGGCACCTCGAGCTTGAACAGCTCGATCAGGAATTCCGGCGCCGAGCGCGTCAGGAACAGCTGCGGACCACGCGGCTCAGAGCGCACTTCACGCAGGAAAGCCTTGATGCGATCCTGCGGCTTGACGAGCTCGCGCGGGATCATGTCGGTGCGCGCGACGAAGCCTTCTGCGTTGCCGCCCAGATCCACGAAGATCCCGTTGCGATCGACGCGCTTGACGACGCCGCTGACCAGCGTGCCGACGCGGTCCTTGTACGCATCGACGACTTGCGCGCGCTCGGCCTCGCGCACCTTCTGCACGATGACCTGCTTGGCCTGCTGGGCAGCGATGCGCCCGAACGCCACCGACTCCACAGGCTCCTCGACGAAGCCGCCCACGACGGCGCTCTTGTCGACATCGAGTGCGTCATCGAGGCGCAGCTCGTGCTCGGGAATCTCGAGTTCCTTGGAATCGTCGGCGAAGACCTTCCAGCGCCGGAAAGTATCGTAGTCGCCGGTCTTGCGATTGATGGCGACGCGCACGTCCCATTCCTCGCCATGCTTCTTGCGGGTGGCGGAGGCCAGCGCAGCTTCGAGCGCTTCGAAGATGATCTCCTTGTCCACGCCCTTCTCGTTGGACACGGCGTCGACCACCATCAGGATCTCTTTGTTCGTCTTTTCCATCTTTCCTCCGCCGCGGTGGGGTCAACCCACCAGCCTGGCCTTCTCAATCTCATCGAAGCCAATCCGGACCGGTAACTGGTCCACTTCGAGCTCGATGCCGCCTGCGTCGACCTGCATCAGCTCGCCCGTGTAGCGCCGCCTGCCATCACGCGCAACACGCAACTCCACCCGCACCCGCTGCCCAACGAAACGGCCGAAGTGCCGCGGCAAGCGCAACACCCGGTCGAAACCCGGCGACGACACCTCGAGCGAGTAGTTGCCCGGCACCGGATCGTCTGCATCGAGCAGCGCCGACACCTCGCGGCTCGTCCGCTCGCAGTCGTCGATGCCGACATGGCCCAGCGCCGCATCGGGCTGATCTATATAGACCCGCACGACGCCGCCGCCGGAGCCGGTCACCCACTCGACGTCCACCAGTTCGTAACCCAGTCGCTCGACAACCGGCTCGATCAGCGCGATCAGTCGATCCCGCAATCCCGCCACTGCCATCACCGCTCCCGGAAAACTGCGTCCCAAAATAAAAAAGCCCCTCGGGGGGCTTTTGAAATCAAGCACTTCCGGCCAATTCTTGCGAACCAGCCCCTCCTGCGGTCCGAGGGCCCGCGCGGGGTGCGCGATTGTAAGCGAATTGCCGTCGGCGCACAAACGCCGCGTCAATGGCCGTGGCGGGGCTCAGGTCTGGGTGGGCGGCCCCAGCCAGCGGTCGAGCCAATCGTGTACCTCCCGGTAGAACAGGCGGCTGTTCTCGCCCCCCAGGATCCAGTGGTTCTCGGTCGGGTAGACCACCAGCCGGCTCGGCACCTGCCGGCGCTGCAGCGCCGTCCAGTACTCGAGCACGTTGTTGAGAGGAACGCGGAAATCGAGCTCGCCGATGGTCACCAGCGTCGGGGTCGCGAACTGGCCGGCATAGCGGATCGGATTCTGCTCTCTCCACACCGGGCCTTGCTCCCAAACCGGGCCGCCGTTGTTGATCTCGCGACCGTAAACCGTATCGCTCGTGCCCCACTGGGCTTCGAGATTGACGAGGCCGGCGTGGCTGACGAGGCATCGATAACGGGTAGTCGTCCCCTGCAACCAGTTCGACAGATGGCCGCCATAACTCGCGCCCCCGGCGCACTGGCGCCGCCCATCGATGAACGCAAACTTCGCGATGGCCGCATCAGCCGCTTCGTTCAGTTCCTCGCCGGGCGTGCGCAGCGGGTCGCCCTGGATCGCCTGCGCGAACGCTTCGCCGAAGCCGGTGGAACCCGTGTAGTTCGTCAGCACCAGCACATGGCCGCGCGCCGCCAGCAGATGGTAGTTCCAACGCAGCACCCACTGATCGCGCCACATCGAATGCGGCCCGCCATGGATGACATTGAACAGCGGATAGCTCTTGTTGGGATCGAAGCCCGGCGGCCGCACGAGCAGGTTGTGGATGCGCCGCCCGCGCTGGCTCGTGAACCAGAAGTGCTCGAGCGCCGGCAGATCGAGGCCAGCAAGGCGCGCCGCCGTGAACGTCGTCAGCTCCCGGTGGGAACCGCTCGCCGGGTCGATGCGCACCACTTCGGGCGGACGCTGCGCGCTTTCCCAGGTCGCAATGATCACCGGTTCACCGCGGCTGCCGCGCCCGCGCTCGGCGATCGACAGGCTGGCATAGACGCCGCGATCCATCGGCAGCGCGAGCTGCACGCGCGCGTCACGCAGGTCGACGCGATACAGTTTCTCGTGGCCGGCCTCTTCGGCGAGGAAGAACACCGCGCGCGAGTCGGGACTGAAGGCGAAGCGGCCAACCGACAGGTCCGCCGCGGCAGTAATCCAACGCGGCGCGCCCGGACGCACGGCATCGAGCACCGCCAGCTGTACCTTGTTGTAGACCTTGTCGGTGCGCCGCTCGACCGACGCCACCAGCGTGCGCCCGTCGGGACTGAAATGCGGGTCGGACCACTGGTCGAGACCCGTCGTCAGCGCGACCGGCTCGCCACCCTCGACGGGGACGCGAAACAGCTGCGCACTCGTGAAAGCGTAGGCGGCGCGGTCGCGATCGGTGCTGGCCGCGAACACGATGGCATCGCCATTCGGCGCCCAAGTGGCATCGAGCGACTGTCCGCCGTCGGTCAGGCGCCCTGAATAGCCGGCCTGCTGCAGCAGGCGTGTGCCCGCCAACAGACTGCGCGGCTCGGTCGGCGCCGCCCCGGGCGCAGGCAGATCGAGCACGAAGACGTGCGACTGCCTCTCATCGAGCCAGCGGTCCCAATTGCGGATCGGAAAGCCGTCGTAGATGCGCGCATTCCACGGCCGGGCCTTGCGCTCGGCATCGAGTCGACGCTGGTCGGCATCGGTCCGGGCGCCCGGCCACATCTCTCCGACCAGCAGCAGGCGGCGACCATCAGGTGCGAACTCGGGCGCGCGCGCGCCGCCGGCGAGGTTGGTCAGGCGCTGCGCATCGCCGCCCTCGAGCGACAGCAGGTAGATCTGCGCAACGTCGTCGCCATCGCGACGGGCGCTGAACGCGAGGCGCCGGCTGTCCGGACTCCAGGCGAAATCGGCCTCGCGACCGAACGTGCTGGTCAGCCGCCGCGCGGGCGCACTGCCATCTGCCGGCAGCAGCCAGAGGTCCGAACGCTGCTGCTTCTCATCGTAGGCCGGTTCCACGACGCCGACCACGACCCAGCGGCCGTCCGGGCTGACGCGCGGCGCGCCGACGCGCGGCATGAGCCACAGGTCTTCATGGGTCAGGATGCGGCCGCGCGGCTTGCCCTGCTCCGCGCCCGTTGCGACCGGCGCAGCCGTGGCGAAGCAGGCGATTGCGGCGACCACGGACGCCGAAGCGCCGACGAGCCAGGACGATCGTTGTGACTTGATCAAGGCAGCACCCGATGCGCTCAACGTTGGATTGCGAGCATCCAATATTGAGCCATCGGACAGTCCGCGCCAAGCGACGCGGACGCGGTTTCGCGCTCGCAGGAGCCGGCAGGCCTAGTCGCGCTCGCCCTTGAAGCGGCTGATCTGCAGCGGCTGGCCACGCACGAGGATGCCGCGCAGGTGCTGCAGTACCTTGGGCGAAAGGTCCGCCGGGAGCCGCACCAGCGTGTAGTCGGCGCGGATGTCCACGCCGTTGATCTCACTGCCGTGCAGGTCGCCTTCGTGCGCCAGCGCGCCGACGATGTTGCCGGGCTGCACGCCATGGCGTCGCCCGACTTCCAGACGATAGGTTGCCTGCGGCACATCAGGGCGACGTGACTTGCCACCGCCCTTGCCGCCCTTGCCCGCGTGGCCTTCGCCCTTGCCCGCGTGGCCCTCGCCTCTGCCGCCGGCGCGCGCGCGTTCGTGCGCGGGCGGCGCGTCGAATCCGCCGTCGCCCGCCGGCGGCGGCGGCGACTCGTGCCGCGCGAGCGCGAGCCCCTTGCCATCGCGGGCCATCGACGCGAGCGCCGCTGCGACATCGAGAACGTCGGCGTCGGTCTCGCGCAGATACTCTTCGATGACGGCGCGATAGGTGGCCGAATCGGCCGACATCATGGCCGCCGTGATCTCATCCTTGAACTTGGCCGCGCGCCGCTGGTTGACCTCGGCAATCGTCGGCAGGTTCATGACTTCGATCGGCTGCCGCGTGGCGCGTTCGATGATGCGCAGCATGTTGCGCTCGCGGGGAGCGATGAACAGGATCGCCTCGCCGCTTCGACCCGCGCGCCCGGTGCGGCCAATCCGGTGCACGTAGGACTCGCTGTCGTGGGGCACGTCGAAATTGACGACATGCGTGATGCGCTCGACATCGATGCCGCGGGCGGCCACGTCAGTCGCGACGACGATGTCGATCTTGCCGGCCTTCAGCGCCGCCACCGTACGCTCGCGTTGCGCCTGCAGGATGTCGCCGTTCAAGGCCGCCGCCGCGAAACCGCGCGCCTCGAGGCGCTCGACCAGTTCGACCGTCGCCTGCTTCGTCCGGGCGAAAACCAGCATCGCCTCGAACGGTTCGACCTCGAGGATGCGCGTCAGCGCATCGAGCTTGTGCATCCCCGCGACCAGCCAGTAGCGCTGGCGGATGTTGGTCGCGGTCGTCGTCTTCGACCGGATCGTGACCTCGCGCGGATCGCGCAGGTGCTTCTGCGCGATGCGGCGGATCGGCGCCGGCAGCGTCGCCGAGAACAGCGCCACCTGCCGCTCCGCCGGCACACGCCCGAGGATCTCGTCGATCGCATCGACGAATCCCATCTTCAGCATTTCGTCAGCCTCGTCGAGCACGACGAAACCGATCGTCGACAGGTCGAGCGTGCCGCGTTCGAGGTGATCCATGACCCGGCCGGGTGTGCCGACGATGATCTGCGTGCCGCGGCGCAGCGCGTTCAGCTGCGGCGTGTAGCTCTGCCCGCCGTAGATCGGCACGACGTGCAGACCCGGCAACCGGGCCGCGTACTTCTGGAAAGCCTCCGCGACCTGGATCGCGAGTTCGCGGGTCGGCACCAGCACGAGGACCTGCGGCTCGCGCCGCTCCACCTTCAGCATCGACAGCATCGGCAACGCGAACGCGGCGGTCTTGCCGGTTCCGGTCTGCGCCTGACCGATCAGGTCCTGGCCGGACAGCAGCACCGGAATCGTCGCCGACTGGATCGGAGACGGCGTCTCGTAGCCCACTGATTCGAGCGCGGCGACGAGCTCGGGTTTGAGGCCGAGATCAGCGAACGTGGGACTGGCGGCGGCGGGCGCCTCTGCGTGGGACTTGGGCATGGCTTGACGGAATTCCTGGCGCCGGAAACGAAAAGGGCCCGCTGCGTACAGCGGGCCCACCCGGATTAGAGTTGGTAGCGGGGGTAGGATTTGAACCTACGACCTTCGGGTTATGAGCCCGACGAGCTGCCAGACTGCTCCACCCCGCACCAGTAGGGGCGCGTAGTGTACAGCTTGCGCGGCCGGGCGCAAGCCCGAAGCTGCGGCGCCTCAGCCGCTGCCGAGCACGCGCGCGCACAGCGTCAACAGCGCGTTCGGCAGCAAACCCAGCGCCAGCACCGCCAGCGCGTTCAGGCCCAGCGCGGCGCGCACCGCGATCGCCCCGCCGCCGGCCGGCAGATTGCCGGGGTCGTCGAAGTACATCAATTTGACGATGCGCAGGTAGTAGAACACGCCGATCACCGACACGGTCGCCGCCAGCATGACGAGCGCGACGTGGTTGGTCGCCCACAGCGCCTGGAAGATCTGCAGCTTGGCCCAGAACCCGACGAACGGCGGGATGCCCGCGGTCGAGAACATCAGCATCATCATCATCAGCGCGAGCATCGGATCTCGCGCGTGCAGACCCTTGTAGTGCGCGAGCTGGTCGGCCTCGAAGCCGGCGCGGCTCGCGAGCACCAGCACGCCGAACGAACCCAGCGCCATGATCACGTAGACGATCGTGTAATACAGCGCTGCTTCGTAGCCCTGCTCCGTGCCGGCGACGAAGCCGAGCAGGATGAAGCCGACGTTGCCGATGGCCGAGTACGCAAGCATGCGCTTGAGGTTGGTCTGGGCGATGGCGATGAGGTTGCCGATGAGCGCCG
>CAZPJE010000376.1:0-8848 GCA_964586725.1 uncultured Steroidobacteraceae bacterium
GACCCGGACATCGTCCTGGTCGATTGCGAGATGGACTTCTTCGAGTACTGGGATGTCACCGGCACGGCGGGACTGCGCTTCGTGCTGGAGGCCGGAAAGGCGCTCGTGCAAGGACGCGCAGTCAATGACGTGAGAGCCGGCGCGCATGGTGAGCTCACGGGTTCGCGGATGCAGGTGAGTGCCTAGACGGCAATGACCACCGGTCTGTGGGCGATCGGCACCGGCTTGCTGCTGGCGAGCATGGTGCTGTTCTCCCGGCACGTGGACCGGCTACCGGTCAGTCCGGCGTTTGTGTATCTACTGGTCGGCGTGGTGGTAGGGTCCGCGGGCCTCGACTGGCTGGAACTGGAGCCGCAGCGTCATGCCGGCGCGCTCGAGCTGGTCTGCGAGGCGATCGTGCTGCTCTCACTGTTCGCCGTGGGACTCAAGCTGGGCGCACAACGGCAGCCGGGTGCCTGGAAGCTCGGAATCCGGCTCGCAACAGCGGCGATGCTGATCACGATTGCGCTTGTCGCCGCAGCACTGGCATTGATCTTCGACTACTCGGTTGGCGCGGCGCTGCTGTTCGCTGCGATCCTCGCGCCCACCGATCCGGTCCTGGCCTCTGAAGTGCAGACTCGGCATCCGGACGATCGTGACCGTCTGCGCTTTGCCCTGACCGCAGAAGGCGGGTTGAACGATGGTGCCGCCTTCCCGTTCGTGCTGCTCGGTCTAGGCGCGCTGGGGCGCACACGCTTGGAACTGCCGGCTTCGAGTGGTTGCTGAGGGACGTCGTCTGGTCCTTCGGTGCGGGCCTTGCGATCGGCTACCTGAGTGGCTACGCGGCGGCGCGCGCTGCAGTGCATTTCGTGCGGTCGCGGGAGGAACTGACCCGGTCCGGCAGTCTCGTGTTGCTGGGTCTGGTTGCAATTTCCTTCGGTCTGGCAACGGTTGCCGGTGCGAACACGTTCCTCGCCGTGTTCGCCGCGGCCGTTGCCGCAAGGCGCGGCATGGCGCCTGCTGCAACGGAGGCCGCCGCCGGCGACAGCCATTCCCTGCTCGACTTCAGCGAGCAGCTGGAGCGTGCTGCGGAGTTCGGGATCGTGATGGCGCTGGGGGTGATGATCTCGACCATCGGCGGATCGTGGACCGGTGTCCCCTTCGCCGCGCTGATGTTTGGGGTCGCGCGACCGGTTGCGGTATGGCTCAGTATCAGGCGCCGCGATCTGCCCAGCGGTCAGTATCGCTTCCCCGCGTGGTTCGGCATTCGCGGCGTCGGTTCGCTGTACTACCTGTTCTTCGCGGTGGGGCAACCCATCGAGTACGCTCTGGCAACCGAGCTCATATCGGTCGTCCTCACGGTCGTCGCCTGTTCGATCGTCGTGCACGGTATCTCTGCAACATCAGTGATGCGCCGTTACGACAGCGTCGTCCGAGTCAGAAAGCCTGGTCCGTAGCTGCCGCCCGCGATTGCGCGCCTCAAGCCCAGTGCGCCCTGAAATCCTGCGCGTACTGTTCGAGGCGGATCGGCGCCTGCCCGGTGATCCGCTGCACGTCCTGCGTGATGCCAGCGCTGTGCCCCGCCTTGAACGCGCCAAGGAGCACGAGCAGCAACTCGGCGTAGTCCGCCGGCAGGCCCGCGCCGAGCAATCCCTGGCGCATCGTGTCTTCGGTGACATCCGTGTAGCCGATGGTCCTCCCGGCCGCTTTGGAGAGGATGGCCGCCACTTGTGTGTGGTCCAGTGCCTCGCTGCCAGTCAGGTCGTAGGCAGCGTTCTTGAACTGATCGCCGGACAGCAGCCTCGCAGCTACGGCCGCGATGTCGCGCGTGTCGATGAAGCTGCCCTTGGCATCGCCCACGGGCAGAAAGATCTGGCCCTGTGTCTGGATGCCTTGCAGCCAGAAGGTGTGGAAGTTCTGCATGAACCAGTTCGGCCGGATCACGTTCCAGTCCAGTCCGGAATGCTGCAGGTACAACTCGGCGCGCCGCAGCGGGATGCTGTCGTCGGCGTTGGCGCCGAGCGCTGAGAGCATGAGCACCTTGCGCACGCCAGCCAGCCTGGCTGCGTCGATCGCGGGGATCAGCAGCTCGTGCTGGTTCGCGTAGCCGGGCGGCGCCATCAGAAACAGCTGGTTCGCGCCGCTCAGTGCGCTGGCCAAGCCTTCGCCTGAGGCGAGGTTGACCGACACATCGCCCGCCCCGGTTGCGGCACGGCTGGTGGCGCGGCGCACGCTCTGGCCGTCGGCACGCAGCAGGGATACAAGGGCGGATCCGATCTGGCCGTTCGCGCCGATCACGAGGGTGGTGGTCATTCCGGGCTCCTGGTGGTGGGTCGAGGTCCACAATCTGAAGCCAGCGGCGATTAACCGGAATGCATGAAATTACAGATTTCATGTCCAAACGTCCATAGAATTCATATATGGACATTCTTTCTGACATCCTTCACGTCGCTGGCCTCCGACGCCGTCTGCTGGATCTGCATGCGCTCACGCCCGATTCGGCGCTGCGCTTTCCCTGCGAGCGCAGCTTCGGGTTGCACACCGTCACCCGCGGCCGGGCCTTCGTGCACGCGCCCAACCTCGACGCACCGCTCGAACTGCAGGCCGGCGACATGGCGCTGATGGCGCGCGGCTGCTCGCACCAGTTGTCGCTGGACGGAACGCCGCCCCCGCGCAGCGTCATCGTGCCGACTGCGCCGCTACTGGGCGCAGCGGCCACCGCATCACCACCAAGCGGCAGCACGCTGGTGATCAGTGCCGCCTACCAGCTGTGGCATGCCCCGTTGCATCCGTTTCTTCGCAACCTGCCGTCGTGGTTCGTCCTGCGGCGCCACACCCTGCCGCAACTGTCGGCGTTGTCACTGACCATCGGACTGCTCGATCGCGAGCTCGGAGAACAAGGCCAGGGCGCCGCGTCCGCGACGCACGGGCTGCTGGACGCGCTGTTCGCCTTCGCGCTGCGTGAGATCGCCCAGCGAGAGAATGCAGGCGGACCCGGCTGGCAGCACGCGATCGCCGACCGTTCCATTCGCGAGGTGCTCATCCTCATGCATGGCAACCTGGGCCACGGCTGGACGCTGGAAGCACTGGCGCAGCAAGTGGGGCTCTCGCGCTCGGCGCTGGCCGAGCGCTTTCGCAGCGCGATGGGTGACACGCCGTTGAATCACCTGCGTACCCTGCGCATGCAGAAGGCCATGCAGATGTTGTCGGACACGCGGCAATCACTGGAACAGATCGCGATTGCGGTCGGTTACCAGGACGCGTTCGGATTCTCCAAGGTATTCAAGCGCACCACGGGCCAGTCGCCGCGGGAATTCCGCGAGCAAGACACCGCGGACCGGCAAACGCCACATCGCTTTCAGGAAGCGTGAGAGAGCAAGAGTTCACCGTCGGACGTCGAAACCACTAGTTGCTCAGCTGCCTGCCAGCGCTTTGGCGGTCACCGCATCGGCGGCAAACAGATGCTCGATGCGCAGCGACGCCAGGGTGACATCCAGTGGCGAACCAAAGCTGCTGAACATCGAGAACAGTCGCAGCTCACCTGCTGAGGATCGCAGGCGCGTCATCAGCAACGGCGCTTGCGATGCAGGAGCAGGCCAGGCCGGAAGGTCTTTCCCGAGACGCTGCAAGCGCTCGGCCAGTGCGGGCACGTGCAGCGCTTCGCGTCGCGCACGGGCCAATACCTCGCCACAGACTTCGGCTTCATTGAGCAGGCAGCCGCGCAGGCCACCGTTGCCGAGCAACCAGTCCAGCAGATTGGCCGGCGCCGAGGGCATCTCGAGGCCAAGCAGTTCCAGCAGGCGCTGCACACCGGCGTTGGCCATCACGAGGTTCCATTCGGCGTCGAGCACCAGTGCGGGTGGACTGCCCGGCGCGTGCAACATCTGCTGCAGTGCCTCGCGGGCCGGCTCCAGCTGCGGCGCATCGAGTGGGAAGTGGCTGTACGCAGGCGCAAGGCCCGCGGCCAGCAAGGCGGCGTTGCGCTCCGCGAGCGGCGCTTCGAGCGCGTCCAGCAAAGCCAGCAACGTGCTTCGAGAGGGGCGGGCGCGTCCGGTTTCGATGCAACTGAGGTGCCGCTGCGAGACTCCCGCACGCAGACCGAGCTCCAGTTGGCTGACGCGCCGCTGACGGCGCAGGGCAGTGAGCGGATGCATGGCTGAATGATACGTGACGTCGGTGATGAAGCCGATGACCTCGGAGGTCGTTGCCGTGCAGCGCGAGGGCAACCAGAGTTCGCCGCATCACCGCTGAACGGAGCTTCCATGACCATGCTGAAACCCTCACTCTGGCTTGTCACGATCGTGTTCACCGCCTTCTCGCTCTGGGTGCTGCTGCAGATCGGCTACCTCGGCATCTGGCAGGGCGGATTCGCGAACCTTGGCAGCACGCAGATCACCGTGGACCTTGTCATCGCGTGCCTGATCGGCATCGGTTTCATCGCGCGGGACTGCCGCGCACAGCGCCGAGTCTGGTGGCCGTGGGCGATACTGACGCTGGTTGCGGGTTCGATCGGTCTGCTCGCCTATCTGCTGTGGCCCAAGCGATGAGTCGTCGGCTGTTGATCAGCGCCGTGCTGCTGATTGTGGGCGCAATACATCTGCTGCCTGCTTGGGGCGTGCTTGGCGCATCGGCCCTCAAGCAGCTATACGGCGTTCAGTTGCAAGAGCCGAACCTCCACTTGCTGATGCGGCATCGGGCGCTGTTGTTTTGCTTGCTCTCGGCCTTGCTGCTGGGGGCCGCGTTTCGACCGGTGTGGCAGGGGTTGGCGCTCGCGGCGGCGTGGGTTTCGGTGCTGGGTTTTGTACTGCTCGCGCCGCCGGACCTGAGTCCGTCTCTGCAGCGGGTCTGGTTGATCGATGTGGCCGTGTTGCCATTGCTGGCGCTGGCCAGTTGGGCGTACCGATCAGAGCGGCGAGCGACGCGTCGACTCGGTGCTCAGGTCACCTGATCGGTCCACAGGTCATCGAGGTAAGGAAAGCTCCACTTCTCCCGCGGCTCACGCGCGACGATCCGGTCCTGCGTCTGCCGGTCCGCGAGATCCACCATCACGGGCGCAAACGGCAGGTTCGTCTTCGTCGAGAAGAACAGCTTGACGCGTGGTGCGGTGAGCTTGTGCCGGTTCTGCTCGATGACCACGCCGAGCTTGCCGGACTCCATGCGCACCAGCGAACCGACCGGGTAGATCCCCAGCGTCTTGATGAAGGTCTGCAGCACTACCGTGTCGAAGTGACCTTCCCACGACACCATGCGCGCCACGGACTCGGCCGGATCCCAGCCGGGCTTGTAGGGTCGGTTGGACGTGATGGCATCGTAGACATCGCACACGGCGCCCATGCGGGCCAGCAGCGAAATCTGCTCGCCTGACAAGCCGTCGGGATAGCCCTTGCCGTCGATTCGCTCGTGGTGGTGGCGACAGACGTTCAGTACATCCGCACTGTCGATGCCGCCCGCCAGCAGAATCTCATGGCCGCGGGCCGCATGTGATTTGATGATGGCGAATTCCGCGTCAGTCAGTTTTCCGGGCTTGTTCAGCACATCCTGCGGCATCACCGATTTGCCGATGTCGTGCAGCAATCCCGCCATGCCCGCGCTGTGACAGGCCGCCTCGTCGAGCCCGAGCTGCCGACCCAGCGACACCATCAGTGCGCACACCGCCACCGAGTGCATGTAGGTGTACTCGTCGGCGGTCTTGAGCCGGCACAGGCTGACCAAGGCGTCGGAGTGACGCCCCACGGATGTCACCACCTGGTCGACAAGCGCGCTGCACTCGCGCGTATCTACCGCGTTGCCCATGCGGGCTGCGGAGAACAGGGACGTCACCGTCGCCTTCGAGCGCTTGAGTATGCGGGCGGCCGCTTTCAGTTCATCGGCGACGGATGTCGCTGGCTTGGCCGTGGGAGCGGGCGCTGCCGCAATCGCCGGGGCGGTCGATGCTGCCACCGGGGGAGCCGGGTCGATGTCCACGCTTTGGTCGATGTCCACGCCCTGGTCGATGTCAATCCACAGTTCAGAGGCACCGCAGGCATGCACGCGCTTCAGGGTGTCTTCATCCTTGATGACGAAGCGCGTTTTCCAAAGCGAATGGCCTAGCCATGACCCCTCCACCGAATGGACGTACATGCCGACCGTGACCTGGGACGTGGCGACCTTTTTCAACATCTCGCTGACCGTCTGCTCTGCGTTGTCTTGCCGGCTCGCTGCGGGCCGCCGGGATGCCTCCGAAAGGCAACTTGACTACGAGGGTGTAGATCGGCATCGATCGAAAAGAATTGAGTGTGGTCGACGAATTCTGTGACGGCTCCGCGTCTTCATGCACATTGGCGCGCTCCCGCTGCGATTCGTTACTGCGTGGAAGAGCTCGACGATGAAGTCGGGGTGCAGCGCCCCCCGAGCCGCCCGACCGCGTGATTCGCCGCGAGTGCGAGTATGCGGTGAATCCGTGGCTCCGCCGCCTGCAACTCCGAGATGGTGAAGCTCGTGTCGTCCCGTCGCGGTTCCGCGAAGCGCGAATTCTATCTTTGTACTGGAGACCGCCTCAGCGCTGCAAGCGCAACGGCAGGGCTTTCATGCCATGCATGACATAGCTCGGCTCATAGTCCGGCAGGAAAGCCGGATCGGCAGGGTCGATATGTCGAAACTCCGCCAGCAGCGTGCGGACCGCAATCCGCGCCACGGCCCGAGCCAGATTCGCGCCGATGCACAGATGCGGCCCGTGACCGAACGACAGGTGCTGGCGCAGGTTTTCGCGGCGCCAGTCGAGCGTATCCGGTGCAGGAAACACACTGGCATCGCGATTGCCCGCCCCGTAGAGCGACCAGACCAGCGCGCCGGCCGGGATCTGCGCACCCGCCACTTCGACGTTTCGGGTCGCGACGCGGAACATGCCTTGCACCGGTGGTTCGAGCCGCAGCACCTCCTCGAGGAACGCTGGTATCTCGGCGGGGGCCGCACGCATCTGCGCCTGCAGAGTCGTGTCACGGGCCAGCAGCAGTACCGCTGTGCTGATCAGTTTCGTCGTCGTATCCGCGCCGGCACCCACGAGCTGGGTGCAGAACCCGACCATCTCGTCCCGCGTGAGTGGCGTATCGGTGCCGCTGCGCGCCTGCGTGACGGCGCTGAGCAGGTCCGTGCCAGGCGAGTTCTGGCGTGCTTCGATTTCGCCGGTAAAGAAATCCCAGAATTCCATCTGCGCCTCGACGGCGGCGAGCAGTTCCGCGTCGGTCAGCGCCGTGCCGATCGTGGCATTGATTGCCGTTGCCCAACGCTGAAAATCGTCTGAACGCGTGAGCGGAACGCCCAACAGCGTCGCGAGCGCCTGCACCGGCGCCGGCGTCGCGTAGCAGGTGATCAGGTCGATGGCCTCGGTCGTCGCTATCGCGCTCGCCAAGGCGGCGCATTGGGATTCGATCAGCGGCTCAATTGCGCGCACCGCGCTGGGCGTCATCGCCTTGTTGAGGATGCGTCGATGACGGGAATGCGCCGGTGGATCCGCAGTGAACAACACATCGCCACGTCGCAGCACGGTCATCGCGCGCGCCTGGAAGTCCGGTGGCCGCGTTGCAAGCACGCGCCCGAGGCTTTGCAACGCGTCCGTGATCGCCGGTCCCATCGGATTGGCGTTCGAGAAAGCCTCCGGCTGAGTGTTCACGTCGACCACATCAGCGTGGCGCGAGACGACGTAGACATCGAGCGCCTTATCGTGGTGCACACGCTCGCGAACCTGCGCATAGTGCGGGTACGGGCAACGCACCGCCTCCGGCTCGAGCGAGAAAACGGGGTGCAGCGGACTGCTCATTAGGAGTGACCTCGTTGCGACATCACATCTGCCGAAGATGTGAACGGACGTTGTCGGCTGACCAGAGTTCCGGCCCAGTTGGCGTCGAAGACTGGCTAAGTTTTGACAGCGGAGACTCGATGGAGGGCATTGGGCTCGCCCGGCTGCACACGGTCAGTATTTGACACTTCCAGCCGGCCAATTGTTGACGCCGGTTGACACCTAACACCGGTCAACCCTAGTCAACTCAGACCCGCTCCCGTCACTTACAACTCGCACGTGACGTAAGAACCAGGCGGCCAAGCTAGAGGACTTGAATCTGCGATGCCTGGGTAACGACAACATGCGTTTGGTAGTAGTACTTGTCAGTCGGCTTCCCGTCGGCGACGAACACTATCTTCACTCGCTTGGCCGTGCCAGAGACGAGGATCTGCTTACCCTTCAACGCAATCTCTGGCGGTGCGCCAAGCTGCGCCGCGAGTTCCTGCGCCGCGGTGAACTCCAACGCGATGGACAGGTTCCGCTGATCTCGGTAATCCTCTTCAGAGTTGAGGTGCACCCGATCGGCCCTACCTACGGCTTTGACAGTCATCGCGAAAGAGCCCGTTACGCCAACTGTCGGAGAGGCTGCAGCCAGTTGCACGGCTTGCGACGGCTCTATCCAACGTGATGAATCGCTTTGTGGTGGGCTGCTGGCGCAGCCAGCCGACAAAGCAACGACTAGCGATGTCACGAGATGTTTCCAGCGCATGTTTACTCCGATCGGCAGCTAACGATCCCATCGAAGATCCATGCCCCGATCATGCCGCCACAACCCGTCACCCGCAATTGCAGTCGGTTTGGCACGGCCGAGAGGCTCATGCTGCGCAGCTCGGGTGGGGAGGGGGCCGTACGCGTGCTACTGAGTGAGGACTTCAGGTAGAAATATCCGATCTGCGGGTGCATTAGTGGGTACTGGGATTCCCCTGCCTCTGCTGACACCGAGGTTAGGTACGATGATGATCTCGGAGGTGTCAGATGGGAAGGCGTGTATTTACGCCGGAGTTCAAGCACGAGGCAGTCAAGCTGGTGCGGGAACGAGGCATGACGGTGGCG
>CAZPJE010000377.1:0-5378 GCA_964586725.1 uncultured Steroidobacteraceae bacterium
ATTCGCATAGGCGGCAAAATTCGCGGCGGGCGGTACCGCGACGGGTTCACCGCGGCAGTGGCACCGATAGGCTGCCGCGATTTCCTCGAGCAGGTTCTCCATGGACCACTGGTCGAGCACGGCGTGGTGCGCGACCAGCAGCAGCAGCGAGTCGCGGGCTGACAGCCGGATCAGCACGGCACGCAGCAGTGGCCCGCGCTCGAGATCGATCGGTGCGTTGGTGAATTCGCACAGCCAGTCCTGCAGGCCCAGCACCGCCGTCGGGTCCTGGATGCCCGCGTTATCGCCGCCGACTGGCCAGTCAAGCGCGCGCCACTCGGGAGGCTGCGCGGGTCGCGGCGCCTGCCGCAGTCGCCCGTTGACCAGCGTCGCCGCGCGGCGTAGATCGGGGTGCTGCTGGCAGACGGTGAAGTAGGCCTCGCGTAGCCGGTCCGGCTGCAGCGCACCGACCAGTCGGTTGGCCTGGGCGATGTGATACGCGGCCGTCGCGCTGGCCAGCTCGTGCATGAATGCCAGCCGTTCCTGTGCGAACGAGAAGCTATCCCTGCCATCCGGGCTCGCTGCCGGGACAGGCACGGGGAAGGATGCAGCCGACCGTTTGCGACGCTGCGGGCGCACGGCCTCTAGCAACTGGGCAAGGCCAGCGCAGTTCAGAATCTCCGCCAGACTTGGCGCGTATCCCAGCCCTTCGAGCAGCCGGGCGCGCAAGTCCATTGCGCGCAGCGAATCTCCGCCCTGCGACAGAAAACTGCCGCCGCGGTCGCCGCCCTCGAGTGCCAGGGCCTCAGTCCAGGCGGTCGTGACGATTCCGGCGAGATCACCGGAATCTGACGCTATCCCCATGCGTGCCATGGTACCGGACCCCATGTTTCGGGGGCCGTGACGGGCTGCTCAGGGGCTTTGCAGTTGCAGTGCGTCGAGGCAGTGCCCGAGGCCCGCTTGCCAGTCGGGAAGTCCCGGACAGGCTCCATCCAGGCTCGCGCTGGGCGCCAACACCGAGCTCAGTGGCCGGCGCGCGGGCGTCGGATAGGCGCTGGTCGGGATACCCGCCACCTCGGGGCTGCGGGTAATCAGGCCCCGTTCGAGTGCCGCGGCGAAGATGGCGGTTGCGAACGCATGCCAGGTGGTGGCCGGGCCCCCGCCGACATGGTGCAGGCCGTAGGGAACGGTGCCGGGGCTCGATGCCAGTAGCTTGGCGATGACGCAAGCGAGGTCGCCCGCGTACGTGGGGCGGCCGATCTGATCGTTAACGACGGAAAGCCGGTCGCGCTCACGCCCGAGTCGCAGCATGGTCTTGACGAAGTTGTGGCCGTGCTCGCTGAACACCCAGCTGGTCCGCAGGATCCAATAGCGCTTCGCGATCGAGGCCACGGCCAGTTCGCCGCCGAGCTTGCTGCGGCCGTAGACATTCAGTGGCGCTACGGGGTCGGACTCGAGGTACGGGTCGGGCTTCGTGCCATCGAACACGTAGTCCGTCGACACGTGCACGAGCGGCACGTCCAGTGCCGCAGCGGCGCGGGCGATCTCGGCGGGCGCTTCGGCGTTCACGCGCCAGGCCAGCTCCGGCTCGGACTCGGCCTTGTCGACGGCCGTGTACGCGGCCGCGATCACGATGGCCGTCGGATGGGCCGACTCGATCTTCGCGCGGAGGGAGTGTGGATCGGCGAGATCCGCGTCGGCCCGGGACCAGAACGTGGCCTGCGGCCACAACTCGCGCAGGTGGGTCGCGAGCTGGCCGGTCGCGCCCAGCACCAGCGTGGTCATCGCGCGGCTCGCAGCTCGGCCAGCGCCGGCAGCTTCTGGTCCTTGGCCGACAGCAGCGGGTCCTTGATCGGCCAGTCGATAGCCACTTCCGGGTCGTTCCAGATCAGGCCGACCTCGTCGGAGGGGTCGTAGAAATCCGTGCACTTGTACTCGAAGTCGGCGATCTCCGAGACCACGACGAAACCATGGCCGTAGCCGGGCGGTACCCAGAACTGGCGGTGGTTTACGTCGGACAGGAAGACGCCCACCCAGGCGCCGAAGGTGGGCGAGGCGGGGTTGATGTCGACCGCGACGTCGAACACTTCTCCGCGTGCGCAACGCACGAGCTTGCCCTGCGGACGACGCTTCTGGGCATGCAAGCCACGGAGCACGCCACGCGCGGAACGTGAGTGGTTGTCCTGCACGAAGGGCAGATCGATGCCCGCCATGTCGCGGTATCGCTGCGCCTGAAACGTCTCGATGAAGAAGCCGCGCGAATCGCCGTGTACCTTGGGCTCGATGATCTTGACCCCGGGAAGCGCGGTGTCGAGCACTTTCATCGGCCGCTCTCCAGGACCTCGCGAAGATAGAGGCCGTAGCCACTCTTGGCGAGCGGGGCCGCGAGTGCTTCGAGCTGCGCGTCGCTGATCCAGCGCATGCGCCAGGCGATTTCTTCCGGGCAGCCCACTTTCAGGCCCTGACGCTTCTCGAGGGTCTGGATGAAGTGAGCGGCTTCCAGCAGCGAATCGTGCGTGCCCGTGTCGAGCCAGGCCATGCCGCGCGCCATGATCTGCACGTCGAGTGCGCCACGCTGCAGGTAGACGTTGTTCACGTCCGTGATCTCGAGCTCGCCGCGGGCCGAAGGCCTGATGGACTTGGCGACATCGACGACGCTTTCGTCGTAGAAATACAGTCCCGTCACGGCGTAGCGGCTCTTGGGTTTCGCGGGCTTCTCTTCGATGGAAGTCGCCTTGCCCGTCGCATCGAAGGCGACCACGCCGAAGGCCTGCGGGTTCGTGACCCGATACGCGAACACCGTGGCACCCGTTTGACGGCTGGCCGCAGCCTGCAGCAGGCCCGAGAAGCCGCTGCCGAAGAACATGTTGTCGCCGAGGACGAGCGCACTCGGGTGCCCACCCACAAAGTGCTCACCGATGATGAATGCCTGGGCGAGCCCATCGGGCGAGGGCTGCACGGCGTATTCGATGCGCATGCCCCAGCGTGAGCCGTCGCCTAGCATCTGTTCGAAGCGAGGAGTGTCTTGCGGGGTCGAGATGATCAGCACTTCGCGAATCCCCGCCAGCATCAGCGTGGACAGCGGGTAGTAGATCATCGGCTTGTCGTAGATCGGCAGCAACTGCTTGCAGACCGCGTGCGTGACCGGGTGCAGGCGCGTGCCCGAGCCGCCGGCGAGGATGATGCCGCGGCGGTTCACGTGTTCACCTTCGATTGCCCGATGCGCTCGAGCCGATAGCTGCCATCGAGGACGCGTTGCCACCAGCGGCGGTTCTCGAGATACCAGCGCACGGTTTTCTCGAGCCCGCTGTCGAATGTCTCGGCGGGCTTCCAGCCCAGTTCGCGTTCGATCTTGCTGGCGTCGATCGCGTAGCGCGTGTCATGGCCGGGGCGATCGCGGACGAAGGTGATCAGCGAGGCGTAACCGCCAGCGGGCTTCGTCTGCGGCGCGAGCTTGTCGAGCAGCGCGCAGATGCGCTGCACGACCTCGAGGTTGCGCTGCTCGTTGTGGCCGCCGATGTTGTAGGTTTCATCGACCTTGCCCTGCGTGACGACCGTCCACAACGCGCGGGCGTGGTCGTCGACGTAGAGCCAGTCGCGCACCTGCTGGCCATCGCCGTAGACCGGAAGCGGCTTGCCCGCGAGCGCGTTCAGGATCATGTGCGGGATCAGCTTTTCCGGGAACTGATGCGGCCCGTAGTTGTTGGAGCAGTTCGTCACGATGACCGGCAGGTCGAAAGTGCGACCCCAGGCTCGTGCGAGGTGATCCGACCCGGCCTTGGTCGCGGAGTAGGGGGAACTGGGGGCGTAGGGCGTGGTCTCGGTGAAGAAGCCACCCGAGTCCTCGAGATCGCCATAGACCTCGTCGGTCGACACGTGCAGGAACCGAAAACGGGAGGCCCGTTCCGGCGGCAGCGCCCGGTAATGGCGCAGCGCGGCCTGCAGCAACTGGAAGGTGCCAATGAGATTCGTCTGCAGGAAGTCATCCGGTGCGTCTATCGATCGGTCGACATGGCTCTCGGCGGCTAGGTGCATCACCGCATCAGGGGAATACTGGTCGAACACCCTCTGCAGGGCCGCCCGATCGCAGATGTCGACCTGTTCAAACGCGTAGGTGGGGGAGGAAGCGACGGAGGTCAGGGATTCGAGATTTCCGGCGTAGGTCAGCTTGTCGACATTGACGACCTGTACGCCGGGCTGCGCAATAAGGTGGTGAATGACAGCAGAGCCGATGAAGCCGGCGCCACCCGTGACGAGAATTGTCATTTGACGAGGGTTCTTCTCTCTATTCCGTGTAGTCATCATAGCCGCTCGAAGACTCTCGATGGTCGATAGGATCCGCCAGCTTTGGAGTTCCAGCGCAACTTGACCTCACTTGTACTCGATGATGTGCTGGGCTCGGCCCGTCGCCCAGCGCCAGCAAAACAGAGCCTGTCCGGCTAGCTCTGGCCACTTTCCCAGAATCAGGAAAAGCGCGTATCGAGGATCTGTGGTCCTCGACAGACGCATGTGCTGCAGGGGATAGGCGAGGCCCAGTGTCAGGAACCAGGGCGATGCCTGCCAGGAGAGGACTGCGATCGCGACGGGGAGGGCGCCTGCCCATAAGACGATGCGAGCGTTCTCCTTCCAGCAGTATCGAGTGCCGTCATGCATGTGGATCGCCGCTCTGGCGGCGTAGGCATAGCCGGAGCGCATCGATCGTCTCGCCCACTGTCCCATGCGGCTCATGGCAGCGTCGTGCAGCGTCATGGGGTGATCCAGCCGTACGATGCGATGGCCCGCGCGTCGAATGCGGTGGCCGAGTTCCGGCTCCTCGCCTGCGATGAGCCCCTCGTTGAAGCCGCCGCAGGCTTTGAAGACATCACTGCGGATCATGAAGTCACCGCCGCTTTCCTCTGCATCGCCCACTGGCGTGTTCCATTCTACGTCGCACAGGAAATTGTAGATGGACGCCTCGGGGAAGCGCTCGCGACGTCGACCGCAGACCACGGCCGCGTCTTGGTTCGCGATCAGGAAGTGCTGGGCAAGAATCAGCCACTCCGGGGCAACCTCGCAGTCCCCATCGACGAACTGCACCCAGGCGGTTTCGGACTTACGTCGCATCACTTCTGCGAAGCCCGTATTTCGGGCGCGACCAGCAGTGAACGGGACACTCAGGTCTAGTGAGGTTACGATCGCGCCCATCTGCGCCGCGCGCTCAACGCTCCCGTCGGATGAGTCCGAGTCGACGTACACGACTATATCCGAGCTGCCGATAACGCTCTGCAGACAGCGCACGAGGCGCTTCCCTTCGTTTCGGCCAATAACAACGATTGCCAGAGACATATCTAGATATTATCCGAGTGCCCGCGATGCAGTGCGTGACGGGTTACAGGGCTTCGACCGACTGGCCTCTGGCA
>CAZPJE010000378.1:0-16479 GCA_964586725.1 uncultured Steroidobacteraceae bacterium
ACCTCGCTGCCTTGGCCCAGCCGCTGGCCGACGTCAGCCGCGCCCAGGGTCTATTGATGGGACGACTGGCCGATGTCGGAATGGCACTGCGCGATCAGGCCAGCCTGTCGGCGCTGACCGAAGACGTCGTCAAGACCAGCGAGATCGAGGGCGAGCAACTCAGTGTCGAGTCCGTGCGCTCCTCCATCGCCCGCCGCCTCGGGGTGGACATCGGCGCCCTGGCCCCGGTGGACCGACACGTCGAAGGCGTGGTCGAGATGGTGCTCGACGCCACCGCCAACAGCAAGGCCCCGGTCACCCGGGATCGCTTGTTCGGATGGCACGCCGCCTTGTTCCCCACCGGCTATTCAGGCTTGGTCCGGATCAAAGTGGGCGGTTGGCGCGACGATGCCACGGGTCCGATGCAGGTGGTCTCCGGACCGCTGGGGCGCCAACGCGTGCATTTCGAAGCACCGCCGGCCGACGCCCTGGAATCCGAGACCCGTCGCTTCTTGACCTGGGCCAACAGCGAATCGACCGAACCACCGCTGATCAAGGCGGGGCTGGCGCACCTGTGGTTCGTCACTCTTCATCCGTTTGACGATGGCAACGGCCGCATCGCACGCGCCGTCGGCGACCTGTTCCTGGCCCGCGCCGATGGCAGCCCCCAGCGCTTCTACAGCCTGTCGACGCAGATCCAGCAGGAGCGCAAGGCTTACTACGACATCCTGGAACGCACGCAGAAGCAATCACTCGATGTCACCGAGTGGCTCGCCTGGTTTCTCGAAACCCTGCATCGCGCCGTCGATCAGGCCCAGCACACGCTCGATGCCGTGCTGGCCAAGACGCGGTTCTGGCAGCGCTGGGCTGCACCGGGTTCTGCGCCGCTGAACGAGCGACAGGTGAAGCTGGTCAATCGGCTACTGGACGGCTTCGACGGCAAGCTCTCCAGCGGCAAATGGGCGGCGATCGCCAAGTGTTCGCCGGACACCGCGCTGCGCGACATCACGGACTTGCTGGCCCGTGGCGTCCTGCGCAAATCAGACGCGGGTGGCCGCAGCACCAGTTACGAGCTGAACCACTCACCAGTGTCAGGCGACATCGGAAACTAACCCCCGGACGACACGAGGAACTGACCCCCTGTCTCTGACGAGAAGGAGGTCGAATCGATGGAGAGGACGCTGCAGGTCGGGCAGGCTGGACCGGAACGAGGGTTTCCGGGAACCGAGCCGATACGAACGCCCGAGGAAGTGGCGGCGATGCTTGAACTGCATCGCAAGGGATGGGGTGCGAAGCGGATCGCGCGCGAACTGGGCGTGGCCCGAAACACGGTGCGCCGATACCTGGCTGCCGGGGATTGAGCCAGATGGCCGATCGGCGAAGTCCGCAGGCTTTCGCACGAACCCGCGACAACACGCAGCTTCTGGCGCGATCAGACGAAAAAAAAGCCCCAACCGAGAGTGGTTGGGGCTTCTTGATTGGTGGAGCCGGCGTATGTCGAAGAGCGGTCTAGGAGCCTGTTCCTGAGCACGTCCACGGCGCACTCACATGGCGTCGTTGCCCCACTCGTTGCCCCCCTGTCCGCACCCCTGCGCGCCGGAATCGAACCTGCGTCCGCACCCTCTTCCTCAAGTTCGCAGGTCGTCACGTCCGTGACGATCGCAACCTTCGACTTCGCGTCGGGCGAATCCCGGCTCTAGTGCCAAGCTGGACACCATGACCGCACACGCTGAGCCTTTGAAGGGCCGCAGCCGCTTCCTAAGCAGCCCCCTGTGGGGGCACGACGTCACCTGGGACGGGCCCGCGCCGGTCGGGCTTCTCGCCCTCGGTGCGCTCGCCTCGCAGTCGGGCGTGCGGACGACCGGATCGACGGTCGGCGGGGGAGAGCCGGTCCGCTGGACCGGCACCCGCGAGCAGTTCATCGCGTCGGGGCTGTTCGACCAGGTGCGGTTCCCGATGCGGGCGGGCCAGGTCCGGACCAAGGAAGGGTTGATCGGGCGGATCTGCGCGGTTGGCGGCGGGTTCGAGCTCGTCGTCACGGGATACCAGATGCCACGGTCGCCACGGGCGGTCTTGTCACTTCTCACGCATGCCCGGGCCGACGATCGCTTCCAGGCGCAGCTCCGAAAGCTGGTGACGTAGACTTTCCGGGCCGCGCCTAGGATGGCCCCCGAAAAGTCGCTTCCCTGGCGGCCTGGCGCGACTTCCTCTTCAGGGATCGCATAAGGGATGCGATGAGCGACCAACAAGGATCGTCGCCCTACCGAGGCGCGTTCGATGAACTTCTCGATCGCTCTGGCTTGGGGGCCAGGGTTGTACCGATCGGCCCGGATGCGTGCCCGGAGGGCTACGCCAGACTGTGGAAGATCGAACAGGAGTGCCTTCGACTCGAGGAAGCGATCTGCGAATCTAAGGGTCGTCGTCCCCAGACCTTGGAGGTCGTCGACCTCCGGCGCAATGCTGAGCGTCGGCTGAGGGACCTCATCGAAGCACGTCGATCGGCCGAGATGCTGGCCTATCATGAACAGCTGATTGCGGATGCGTGGCGAACGGTCTGGCCTTGGCCGCGGGAGAGTTCGCTCGCACTTGGATTGAGCCAAGCTCCTGGGTCCAAGGCTGCAACTCCGGAGGCGCAAGACGAGCTTCTGGACGGCCAAGTTCGTGACGAAGCGATCCGAAACGCGCATCGTGAGATGAGGGCTAGTGCTCATTCGAGTCCGACGAAGACGCTGGCCAAGCGGTACGACCTATCCGAACGTGCCATTCGCGGCATCGTAAGCAGGGGGCGACAAGCCACCTCGCCGCTGCCGACGGGGGAGTCCGTCTTCAGCTCCGCTTCCGTCCGAGTTCCGCCCTCGCGCTCGAGATGACCTAGGCATGCGGGTTTCCGGGGCGGAAGTGTTCCGCCCCTAGACTTCCGCCCTAGTTCCGGCCGCAGGCTTCGCCCGTCACACGACGAGCGGAATCCCCATGAAGCAAGCGGAACACTACGGCGGCAGCCGGGAGATCCTCCCGCTGCATCTCCGGCGCGGAAGCGGCGCGAAGGTGCGCACGCTCGAGCAGCGACGCGAGGCGGCCGACCGCCGCCGGGCGCGCCTCGAGCGGATGGTTGCGCGCCCGATGGTCGACGTCGGGTTCGTGCTCCGTGCCGAGCTGGCCGCCCGCGTCGGGGTCAGCGAACGCACCTTGCGCGAGTGGACCAGGTCGGGTCGCATCGTGCCGCCCCTTCGACTGTCCGAGCGGGTTGTCGCCTATCCGGCGGACGTCGCCCGGCAGATCGTGAAGGACTTGGCCAAGGCCGCGCACATCATCAGCGCCGGCCCGCACCTGCCCAGCTCGGTGGAGGTGTCGGAATGACGGCGCGCCTGCCCGACCCTGTGGATTCGTTTATGGACCATGCGCGCCTGGTCGCGGCCCACGCCGCCGGTCGGAACCCCGTGCAGGTCTACGAGCACTTGAAGCGCCAGTACCAGGCGCGGTTCCCCGGACACGACAACCGCGAATACGAACACTACATGCTCGAACTGGAGCGGATCGCGGGGATCTAAGTGGCACGCGCTCGAAACGTAAAGCCGTCATTGTTCGCGAACGACCAGTTGGCTGAGATCGACCCGCTCGGCCGCCTGCTTTTCATCGGCTTATGGACTCTGGCAGACAGAGATGGTCGGCTCGAGGATCGGCCTCGGCGAATCAAGGCAGAGGTCTTGCCTTACGACGATTGTGATGTTGACGCGCTGCTCGAGGCGTTGCACGGACGCGGGTTCATCCTGCGATACCAGGTCCAAGAGCGGAGGTTCATTCAGGTCGTCAAGTTCGCCAAGCACCAGAACCCGCACATCCGCGAACCGGCGAGCGCGATACCAGCACCGGACGAGCACAGGGCTTGCACGGTCCCAAGCATAGTTCCAGCACCGGACGAGCACAGAACCGGCCCGGCTGATTCCTCTTTCCCCCTTCCAGATTCCAGTACGCGGCCGAGCACCGGCTCGGCCTCTGTCGCTGCCCGGAAGGCTGCGGCCCGCAAGGCGTCCATCCCGGACGGGTTCTGCGTGTCGGAACGGGTCAAGGCATGGGCGGACGAGCATCGATTCGACCGGCTGGACGAGCACCTGTCGCACTTCGTCGGGTACGTGAAGGCCAACGGCAAGACCTACGCCGACTGGGACCAGGCGCTCATGAACGCCATCCGCGGCGACTGGGCAAAGCTGCGCCAGCCGCTACGAGTAAACGGTCGCGGGAACGGCATCGTCATCGCGCACCCCTCGGCCGCCACGCCCGACGAGGCCGTGATGCGCGGGATTTCCGAGCGCAACGGCGGTCTCGCCGTGCATCAGCTCCCCGACGGTCGGTTGCAATGCGGGCCGCATTACTTTCGCCCGAACGGCGACCCGGAGGTCGCGATATGAGCCCGACCGACAACCCGCCGCGCGTCGTTCCGCTGCGGACCGCGCACGCCCTCCGCTCCCGGCTGATCGACCTGTACCGATCCAACCTGGCGCGCGGAGACTCAACCGGGTGGCGCACGGTCGACGAGTTCTACACCGTCGCCCCTGGGCTCGTGACAGTAGTGACTGGCTGGCCGGGCTCTGGAAAGTCCGAGTGGGTCGACGCGCTGGCGATAAACCTGCTCGGATACGGCTGGTCGATCGCGTACTACTCGCCCGAGAATCTTCCGGTCGAGGTTCACCTGTCGAAGCTGATCGAGAAGGTCTCTGGCCGACCGTTCGGCCGAGGCCCGACCGAACGCATCACGATCGATGACGCCGACGAGATCGCCGCCGAGTTGGGCGACCGGGTCGCGTTCATGGAGCCGGGCGACGACCCGCTGCACCTGGGCGAGATCATCGACGCCTCGATGATGCACTTCGCGCGTCAGGCGCCCGACGCGAAGCGCATGGCGATCATCGATCCGTGGAACGAGGTCAAGCACCTTCGTGTCCACGGTGAGCCTGAAACGGACTACGTCTCGCAGGCACTCGGCCACGTGCGCCGATGGGCTCGCGCCGAGAGCGTCCACGTCGTAATCGTCGCGCACCCGGCGAAGCAGCCGCGCGAGAACGGCAAGCTTCCCGTTCCGAAGCCCGACATGATCGCGGGCTCGCAGCATTGGTGGAACAAGGCCGACCAATGCGTCTCGGTGTGGCGCGACTACGGCGACAACGAGGCCGAAGTGCAAATCCACGTGCAGAAGGTGCGCTTTAAGCACCACGGCCGGATCGGGATGGTGCCGCTGCGCTACGACCGGGTCACGGGCCGATACATCGAGCAGCAGCGCGACGCGGCGGGCCGAATCTATGAGTTCAGCAACGGAGGTGGGAGATGATCAAGCTTCGGCATCGCACCAGTCGCCACAAAGTCGGGGCTGCTCGCCCAAGGCGTGCCGGCGGTTCTCGAGGTGTCGCGGCTTGGAGGACGTGCCGATGAACCGCCTGAGCGCCACGACCTCACCCTTGGCCGCCGTCGAAGCTAGACAGCTGCGACGCGTCAGAACGGCCGTAGAGCCGCCGGCGCGCCGCGAGGCGATGTTTCCCTATTCCAGCGCCGACGAAGCCGCCAGCGGCCCGCCTCGCAAGCGGAACGCGCCGTCGCGAACTCGCCGCGGTCCGAACGATCTCGTCGAACACCCCATTGGAGCCTGAGCATGACCACTGACCTTCGCCGTAGGATCAACCGGCTCGCGGCGGCGATTGCGCGTGCCGAGGAGCGGTGCGTGCGCGACTTCCTCGTCGCGGCCGTGACCAAGTTGCAGGACTCGGGGCAGGCGGCCCTGATCGACGACTACCTCGCGGCGGTCGAGGGCGCCGAGTTCGCGCACTGCCCGGATGCGTGGCTGGCCGAGCGGTCCGCGGTCGGCGAGCCGCCGTCGGTGCTGGCCCCGGCTCCAGCGCCGGGCGCGATCGCGGTGGCGGAGCATGCGTCGTGAAGGGCGCGATGAACGAAGCCGTGCGGGTCAACCCTGGCAACGTCGATGCCGCGTGCGAGCGCGTGGGCACGCAGGCGCGGGTCCGCGAGGGCGCGCGTGTACGCGAGGACGACGCGGAAGGAAAGGGCGGTTCGAACCGGTCGGCGGCGGTCGCGCAAGGTGCGCGGGCGCGCGTGCAGCTGCGCGCGCGTACCAGCTCGGCGGTGGCCGTTGACGGGCCCGCTGCTGCGAGCTGGATAGTCGTGCCGGCGATGATGTGCACCCGTCCTACGCCATGCGCGGTCGCGCTGATCGGCGGGTCACCCGAGGTTGTGTCGACGCTCGCGGGCCTGCGCCGCGGCGACCTGGTCGAGGTCGAGGGCGAGCTCACGCTGGCAGACCGCGGTGATGAGGGGGCGCGGCTCGCCATCCTGGTCGCGGCTGCCCGGCTGGTCAGCGAGGTTGTTCCGGAGGGCCCCCATGAAGGCTGAGGGGGCCGGACGCGGTGCACGCCGTGCGGCGGCGACCGGGGCGCCGGCGCCAGCCTCAGACGTGCTCGCCGACTCGCAGCGCGAGCCGGTGGCCGGCCCCCGAGGGCGCGCGGCGCGCGTCGGCCGCAGCGGCGCCGGAGGCACGCCAGCGGACATGGCCTCCGCCGCCCCCTGCCAAAGCAGCGTGGAGACGGGCCGCCCGCGCGCTGCCCCAACTGGCGTCCATCCGGAGCTGGCCGACGCCGACGTCGCGCTCGCCGCGGGCGTGACCTGCTGCCCACCCGCGGTGGCAGCGCGGATCTTCGAGCGGCTCGCCGACGGCGAGTCCTTGCTGGCAATCTGCAAGGACCCGGCCATGCCTGCGCGCAGGACCGTGCTCGCCTGGATCGAGCGCGACCCAGCGTTCGCCGCCGCCTACGCGCGAGCGCGCGACCACCAGGCCGATGCGCTTGACGATGAGATGGCCGAGGTGATGGCGGATGTGAAGGCCGGTCGGATGGACCCCGCGGCCGCGCGTGTCTGGTTGTCGGGCGCGCAGTGGAGGGCCGCGAAGTTGGCGCCCAGGCGCTACGGCGATTCCCTCAACCTGAAGCACAGCGGCGGTATCGCCGCCATGCCGATCGAGGTGTCGTTCGAACAGGCCGCGCGCACCGCGCAGGCCATTCTTGACGGAATGAAAGAGGAGACGTGATGACGGAATCGAGCGAGCACGAGGCCCCCCACTAGCACTACCGAGTTGGTCTTGCGCACTTCATACTGTGACGGTCCTGGTGAGGAGCCGAGCACTTCGATGACCGCGTGGGCAGCGTTTTGGAACACCATTCCTTGGGTCGCGCTGATCTCATTCATCCTTTGGCGCTACCACAAGCCCATTAGCGCGGTAATCCTCGCCTTGCAGAAGCGCATTGAAGGCGGTGGAGGGTTCAAGGTCGGCACCATCGAGTTCCCCGCGTCGAGCCCGCAGGAACAGGTTCAGAAGAAGCAAGAAGAAGTGTTGCAGCTTCTGGAAGCCCAAGCTTCAGCACCGCCGAACATCCCGGTGGACACTCCGGCGCAGACGCCATTGCCGCAGGAGCCCACGATCAAGTGGGAGTCGTCGACGGTTCTATCTCAAGAGAAACGTGAGCGGTTGTTCGCGAAAGTATCTGAGGCCGAGAACCTGGCGATTAGCGCGTTGCAGGCCAAAGTGGGAGTGCCGATTGCCCGCAACGTGGCGTTGGCCCCGCGCTACACGGCGGATGGGGTATACGAAGTGAACGGTGAATTGACAATTGTTGAGGTCAAGTACATTACCTCGCTGAGTCAAGTTGCCGACGTCGTCCCTCGCGCGATCAATCAAGTTCGGTCTGCGATAGGCCGTATGCCCCGGAGAGACTTTCAGACTGCTAAAGCCGTCATTGTCCTCGTCGCATCCCATAGCCGCCTTGTCCAGCCATTGAAAGACACGGTTGCGATGCAGTACGGCGAGCCGGCTGAGCGCGTGCGTTTTCAGGTTTACTCGATCTACGCCCTTCGACGTGAGTTTGGCCTTGGTGGCTCATCAGAAGTCGACGATCCTGACGCCGCTTCTGACTAGTCGTCGCTACTTACCCAAAGACTCACACCTCAAGAGCAGATCAGTCTTGCTGCACGGCATCTAATTTCCGGCAGATCGGTGCGCCGAGGACGGCGTGATCGCGCCGCACTACGCGCTGCGAGAGACCGAGTCGAGCGGCTACCGCCAGCGCACGAAGCGCAATGTGCTCGACGCCGACGCCGACGCGACGCTATTGCTGAACCTCGGGCCGCTCGACGGCGGGACGCTCGAGACCGTGCGGATCGCCGAGCGGGCAGGGCGGCCGCACCTGGTCGTGCAGCTCGACGACGATGCACGTCCGGTAGATCGCGTCGCGAAGGTCGCGCGGTGGATCGAAACGGTAGCCCTCGAGCGGCTCAACGTTGCCGGTCCGCGTGAGAGCAAGCGGCCGGGCGTCTACCTGACGGCGCGGCAGTTCCTCGTCGAGTTGCTCGGGCCGGCCCGAACGTGATTGCAGGCTTGCGGGGCGGCTCCGCTGCGATCCAGACTGCTTTGGGGACGTTACCGCGACGAGAGCGCGTCTCCCTCCACCGGCCGGCAGTCGGAGACTAACTCGGTCGGCAGCGCCGGCCTTGAGACGGTTGACTCGTTGGATGTTGCACCGGCCGGCTTCGAGGCGATTGCGGCCGAATCGGCGATTGGTCGGACGCGGAAGCGAGTCACTGACCGTTCGAGCTTGCCCATCGGTCGGCCTCGACCTTCCGTACACGGCCGACGGCTTCGAGGGTGTCCAGGATTGTCGGAAGTCGGTCTCGCCACCGTCCGCGTGCCTTGAAACATGCGGCAATCGCGTCGAGTCCAAGCGGCTGCGGCGAGGCAGTCAGCACGCCCGCCACCGCCTTGATCTGCTCCGGTAAGCCTGACGGCCACGGCCTTCGCTCGACCGGTGCTGCGGGTTGCTCTGGTGCCGGCGCGTCGTCCTCGTCCGGCTCGATTTCGATGCCAGCCTGCTCGCCGGCTGCACCCCGTTGCTGGAAGTCTGGCCGCAACCAGCGCACCGTGCCCGTCGCTTCCTCTTTGGCCCGCTTCGCGTTCAGGTCCACCAATCGAACGAGCAGTGTGTCGGTGGCGGCCGGTAGGGTCAGGTCGCTCCAGCCATAGGCTTCAAGCACGACGGCATCCAGCTCGTCGTGCAGCGTGCGCAGTACCGAGACCAGGCCGTGCTCATGGAGGGTCCGCTCCTTGTCGTTAAGGGCTTCGCCCGTGCGCAGTTTCGCCAGTACGTTGTACATGCCGGTGAGCGTCACGTCGGGATGTGCGGCCTGTCGGGACTTGCGATGTGCGTCGATCTGCTCGGCGAGCGATCGGATGCGCTGCGCCTGCGCCGGAGTCAGTCCAGTGTCGCCGTCCGGGAACGGGAACGCCTCGAAGCAAGTGGACTTACTGTAGACGGGCCTGTCCTCTAGTAGCCCTCCGGCTGCTAGCGCCCAATGCGTATGGGTCTGGCTGGACAGAACACCCAAGTGCAGGGCGTCATCGCTCGCAATGGCAATGAGCTTGTCATCGGGCAGGACACTTCCGTCGAGCCACTGAAAGACCCGATGCTTGGCCACTTGGCCGGTAACGATGTAGCGTTTCAGGCCGCGCAAAGCCCAGCGCAACTCCGTATTGCGGCGTGCGAAAAGCCACCAGTTCTGACGCCGGTACTGCTCTGGATTCTGGTCGCGGTCCGGCTTGACGCGCTCAAGCAGCCACTGGAACACCGCTGGGAATCGTTCGCGCACTTCCTCCGCAGTTAGGCCGTCCAAGTCGATCACGAACACACCGCGCGATCGTCCAGTGAGGTCACGGCCATTGCGGTATGGACGAATGTGGTCCTCCAGCTTCGGCACGCTGCCAAGCCCCAGGGCGGCAGCTTGCTCGGGCGTCAGGACGAAGCCTGCTCCATGCGGGATGACGCCCCGATTAGATACCTTGTCATTCGCCTTCAAGCGCTTGGCTGCGACAACGTTCGCGCCTACCTTCAAGTCCGGGTGAATCATCCCCTGCCGGATGTCGAATCGAACCGCGACTTCGCCATTCTCCGCCTCCGACTCCTCGGCCGAAGCAAGTAGCCGGCCCTCGCATTGGCCGGCGGCGCCGACCGTCATAGCAATGCGCACGGCCGCACCGTCGGCGCTATCGACCCAAGGGTGGTCCGGCACTGCAAACACCAAGCCGAGGGCAGGGCTCGCATTCTGCTGGGCCTCGATGACCCGGCGATTGAAGATCATCGTCAAGCTGTTCGTTGTGATGAGGCCGAAGCGCTGCGCGCCGCCGGTGCGTACCGTGTCCGCGGCCTTCTGCCACCAGTACATTACGAAATCCGCGCTTTCTGGCACTTCGGGCCAAGTAGTGCGCAGTGCGTCCGCGTATCCGTCGCCTAGCGCTTCTCGCATGCGCTTGTTGCCGATGAAGGGCGGATTGCCAACAATGAAGTCGACCCGCGGCCATTGCGCCTTGCGCGGGTTGGTGTACTGCCAATGAATCACGATTGCGGATTCATCTGGCACTCGCTGTCCGGTGGACGGGTGAAGCTTGAAGGTGATGCCGTCCCACAGAGTGACGACATGGCCGTCCGCATCCCGCATAGGCTCCTGGGCGTCATATGCGAGCACCGCGTCTCGGTGTTCGATGTTCCCATAGTCGTGCACGACTGGCTCTGCGACGTTGGCATCGCCGAAGGTTCGGATGTGCCACTGGAGATAGCCGATCCACAGCACCAACTCTGCGAGCGCCGCGGCGTGCTCGTTCAACTCGATCCCGCGAAGCTGCTGCAGGGTGACCGTCTCCCCCTCCATCACTAGCTTCGACTGTGTGTCACCCAGCGCGGCAAGCTGGTTCATCACTTCGCCTTCGAGGCGCTTTAGGTGCTCCAGCGTGACGTACAGGAAGTTCCCGCTGCCGCAAGCCGGGTCGAGCACCCGAACCGTGCAGAGCCGATGGTGAAAGCGCCGTACCTCAGCGCGCGCTTCGGCCAGCTTGTCGACCCGCTGCTTTCCTTCCAGGGCGTTGGCCTCGTTGGCAAGCAGCAGGGCCGCCGCCTGGGCGTCAGCCCATTCCGACCGCAGGGGCTCGACCACCGTTGGCAGGACGAGGCGCTCGACGTAGGCGCGCGGGGTGTAGTGCGCTCCCAATGCATGCCGCTCGCTAGGGTCCAAGGCACGTTCAAGGAGCGTGCCGAAGATCGAGGGCTCGACCTCCTGCCAGCTCGACCGCGCCGCTGCGAGTAGGCCGTCGATCTGCTCGGGCTTGAGCCGAAGGGCATAGCCGTCCGCGGTCGGATGCTTGAACAGCTTGCCGTTGAACCGGCGCAGGTCCTTGGCTAGAGCCGGGCTGAACCCGCCCCGGTCCATGTCGCTCCACATGGCAGCCATCATCCGCTGCAACGTCGCAGGGTCATCCCGATATCGCTTGAGCACGTCGCTGAACGCCCCGTCTCCGGCGGCCGTGTCGGGTAACAGGCCCACGTCCTCCGCGAACATGGAGAACAGGCAGCGGCTCAGGAATGCCGCAACATCGTGTGCCGTGTGGCCATCCGCCTCCAGGCTACGGGCGACCTTTGCCAACTCGACGGAGACGGCTCTGGTGACGCGGGCATTCGCGCGGGCGGGGTCCAGTGCCAGCGGGTCCGTCCACAGCTTGCGCAGCCGGTCCAGCACATCCGTCTGGCGCAGATCATCGAGACGGATACGATGGCTGTTCGGGTCCGGGAAGGGGATATACGTACCGCCGCTTCGGGTGAACTCCGCGTACACCTCGACGACATGACCGACGTCCACTACGACCACAAAGGGCGGGCGGCCTTCGTTGGCGGGCAGGGCACGGGCATACCCTTCGCCCTGAGCACGAGCGCGCAACAAGGCATCGTCGAAGCCCTTCGTATGGGCCCCTGCCTTGACCTTCTTGGACTCGAGGACGAAGTGACCGCGCTTGTAGCAGTCGATTCGGCCGGCGCTCGTCGTCCCATCGCCGTGATGAAACACGACCGGCCGCTCGAACATGTAGTCCTGCTCGGCCGTGGGATACGGCCGCTCCACTTCCAATAGGTCACAGAGGTCCAGTGTGAACGTCTGGGCGACGGACAGCTCCGATGCAGAGACGCCTTTCCATCGCTCAATGAACCTTTCAACCTTCTCGGTGTCTAACGTGGATCCTGCCTTCATCGTTCGCTGCGACTGGCTCTGTTTCGGGTAGGTTCAATTACCAGTTCGGGATTGCCGGTTCGCCTCGCTCGGCTGCACCGCAAGGTCCAGTACACGTGCATCGCGAAGGGCACAAGCATCTTCGAAGGGATGTGGCGTATGGCGGCCTCCAGCCGAACGCCCAGTTCGAGCGGAAAGCGCCGCAGGCGAGCCTCGCGCAGCTCGGGGGGCAGTAGTTCGCCGGCATCGCAGCATTGCTCGAGGGGGACGAGAAGCCCATCCGGCCAGAGCTGGTCGTAGAGCTCCCAGACGGCGAAGGCCGAGTCCTCGTCGACGTCCGCTTCCTCAAGGGCAAGCTCCCCAAGGTCGAAGTCCTCGGGCTCGAGCTCGGGCCAGAGCTCGTCTTTCGGGATTGGGTCGGTCCCGAACGTGGCGGCGTCGGGCACGGTGGCGAGCAGGAGGGTCGCCATCGCGCCACTCCTTGGCCGAAAGTCGGATGTCATTGCGGCCTCAAGCATCGCGGTGAGTGGCGCCGCGGAATGAATGCAATTGCGGATCCTACCGGGGGACGAGTAAGGGGACCTAACGCTTCAGCATGTGAAGCCGACGGTGGCCCCTCCGGCACTTTTCAGAGTTCGATTCGGTTGCTCCGGGAGCAGCCGTACACCTGCCGCCCACCCTCACCGAGCTGATCGCGCCTGCTCGCCAGCCGGACCATGGCCCCGCCGCGTGGCCGTCCCGACCGAGGACTTTGAGCCGCATGTGCGGCTCGATCGTCGCCCGTCCACCATTGTCCCGAGCCGCGAGTTCGTCCTCATCTGAGATCGAAAGGCGGGTGCGTTCGCCGGCCGCGACGCGGAGGTCGGAACGGGTACTGAGGGAAGCTGTTCGCCTCGGGGATCCATTCGATCGCGCCGAAGTTCAGCATGTACCGACCGATCTGCTCTGCGAAACCGAGCGATCTCGTTTGGTTGACCTCCGCGGTCATGAATCTCAGGCCTTGAAGGAACATGTTGGCGCCTCATCGATGTCGTCGACAGTTGGGCGAACACGAGGGTAGTTGCCCCGGGGGCAGTGAATGGCGGCCGCCGGACCTTTACAAAGTTCCGCCAGAAGTCACCGTAGGCGTCGTTGCCCAGGTCCGTTGACGAACTTGCCTAGATCCTCTGCACGACGGTGAACTTGCCCGGCGCGCGGAAGGTGAACGACACCTCAAGGACCGTGCGGCCGGTGTAGCGCTGAGACTGCTCGACGATCGCCGGCCACCACCGGAGCAGCGCCTGCGTCTTCGCCCAGTAGTTGTGCTTCGACCACTGCGAGCTCAGGCGGAAGACGATGAGGTTCGATCGCCGCAGCGCCTCTCGCTCGACGTCACCCTTGCCGAAACGGTCTTGAGACAGCACGCACCAGCCGCCCTCGGCATCGAGCATCGGGATCCACTCGTGGTCCTTGGCGCTCTCGCCGAACTTCTCCCGCATCGACTCGACCCGCACCTCTGGTCGTTCGTTCGCGGAAAGAATGGTCAGGGCCGGCGCCCACGAAGGCGGAAGGTTGTGATCGACGAGGAGCTTCAATGCAGCCGGGCGGACTCGAACTGTACCGCCTGGTCGACTGCGCGAGGAGTCACCCCGTAGATCCGTGCG
Organism: uncultured Steroidobacteraceae bacterium; assembly: GCA_964586725.1. Classification (GTDB taxonomy): domain Bacteria; phylum Pseudomonadota; class Gammaproteobacteria; order Steroidobacterales; family Steroidobacteraceae; genus UBA964. The sequence goes on from CAZPJE010000378.1 coordinate 13,716, forward strand.
ATGCGCCCGCGGTCCTTGTTCTCGGCCAGGTAGGCCTCGTATAGCACCCAGGTCGGGATACCGAACCTCGACATGATCGGGCGGCCGAAGCTGCGCTCGGGGTCGAGTACGATGGACTTCGAGTTTTCGACCGGGTACCAGCGGCTAGCGACGTCGTCGTCGAACTCGATTCCCTTGATGAACGCGTTCTCGAGGAATCTCCGGAAGCCGTATTGCTTGCGGACGAGGTCGAGCAGCTTCTCGTCGTCAGTGTCGTCGGCGGCATTTGCGAAGATCGTGAGTCCGTCGGTCTCGATCCGCTTCAGCACGAATGGGTGCTTGGCGTCGAAGAGCTCTCGGGCATTCGTGGCCGCCTTCCGGATCGCCTGTAGGCTGACCCCACAACCGCGGAGTGCGTTGACGAAGCGGAATTCGAGCAAGTCGTGGAAGGTGAGAGCCTTCGCGCCGTCGACCGCGAGCTGCTCGCCGGCGACCGGGTCCTGGTGGCGCTTCTCACCGCGCACGTTGTAGTCATACCCGAACATCCAGCGGTGGACGTCGATCTTCTTCGCTCCGAGGAGGCGCGCCGCCTCCGGGATCGTGTACAGGCCAACTCCGAGCAGCGACGTTGTCATGGTGCGGCGCGAAGTGTATCGGTCGAGTGGTTCGCCTGGCGAGCCTGTGAATCGACCTGAGCCGTCCTCTGGCCACCCATCGGGATGATCTTCGCCCCGGTGGCGAGCTCATCCAAGTAGTCCGCCCACCGCTGCATCATCGCCCGCCGCTCCTCCAGGAACCGCGTGCGGTTGTAGGCCCGCCCGAGCGGATCCTTCACCGCGTGCGCGAGCTGGTGCTCGACCAAGTCGGGGCGCTCGCGCAGCCGCTCGTCGAGCAGCGTGCGCGCGGTCGCGCGGAATCCGTGCGGCGAGTGCCGGCGCTCGGCGGGGACCGGCTCGCTGTGCGGGTCGTTCTCGGCGTTGTAGTACCCGAGGCTCTCGAGCGCCATGCTGAGCGTGTTCTCGCTCATCGGCCGCTCGTGGTCGCGCGCGCCGCGGAAGACGAGGTCGTTCGTCGGCCGGTTGCCGGTGAGCGGCTGCAGCTCGCGCAGCAGCGCGACCGCCTGGCGCGCGAGCGGCACCAGGTGCGCCTCGCGCATCTTCATCCGCTCGGCGGGGATCGACCAAGTCGGCTCGTCGCCGTCTAGTTGGAACTCCGGCCAGCGCGCTTGGCGCAGCTCGCCGGGCCGCACGAAGACGAGCGGCGCGAGCTGGAGCGCGATCCGCACGATCGGCGAGCCGCGGTAGCCCTTGATAGCGCGCAGCAGCTTTGCCAGGTGCTCGGGCTCGGTGACGGCCGCGTGGTGCCGGGTCTTCGCCGGCGGCAGCGCCACGCCGCGCAGGTCCCGCGTTGGATCGCTCTCGGCCCGGTCGGTCGCCACCGCGTACCGGAAGATCTCCGAGATCGACTGCATCGCCCGGTGGGCCGTCTCGAGCGCGCCGCGCGATGCGATGCGCCGCACGACCTCGAGGACCTCCTTCGGGCGGATCGCGCCAACGGGCTTGCTGCCGAGGTAGGGGAACACGTCTGCCTCAAGCCGGCGCTTCACGAGGAGCGCGTAGTCGGCGGTCCAGGTCTTCGCCTTCGGATCGCCGCCCGATCGCTGCTGCATCCACTCCCGTGCGACGACCTCGAAGTTGCCGTCGGCCGCGCTGGCTGTCGGCTGGCGCGTTTCCTTGGCAAGCACGCCCGGGTCGACCTTGCGCGCGAGCTGCGTGCGGGCCTCGTCGCGCTTGGCGCGGGCCTCCCTGAGACTGACGGCCGGGTAGATGCCGAAGCCGAGCTTCTTCTCCTTACCGTGCAGCGTGTACCGAAAGCGCCAAGACTTCCCGCCGTTCGGCCGGACCTCGAGGTACAGGCCCCCGGTGTCGAAGAGCTTCCAGGTCTTCTCGCGCGGCTTGGCCGCTTTTGCCTGGGTGTCGGTCAGGGCCATGGTGGGGCTACACCTTGACGGGCTGCTGGAGTGGCCCCTATTGTTGCCCCGGGTTCATGGATCTGGCAAGGAACGGAAGCACCATGCACCATCCCGAACTTTGACCGTCTAGCCCTTTCGAATCATGGGCTTACGCCCATTCCTGCATGGAGCTTCCGGGTCAATTGGTGGTGGAACACGGAACCGAACCCGCGTCCGCAATCAGAACCAGATAGTAACGCCTTGACCTTCAGGGCGCGGTTTTGACGATTTGGCCACGCACCGCCAGACGCCTCTCACAGCCAAAACCTGACGGGTCGATCAGCCGAGCCAGCGTGCCGACCCCGCTGCACGCTACGCCGCCACTTGCTCCTCGAGCCTGCCCCTACTGCCACCGGCCCAAGCCCGGACGCTGGCCTAGTCGATGACGCATGAATGTGGGAGAATTGGCCAGACTTGGCAACCCGATTCCATTGCAGGCCAAAGCCGAAGGCGACCCGATGACTGATACAGATGGCGAGATCCTGACGCTCGAAGAGGTCGCTGTGTACCTCAAGGCTGGGAAGCGGACGGTCTATCGCCTCGCCCAAAAGGGTGAGATTCCGGCGTTCAAGCTTGGAGGCACTTGGCGGTTTCGCCGCTCCGAGCTGGACAGTTGGATCGCTGAGAGCATCAACAAGAAGAAGCCGGAGGCAGAGTGACCGTGCGCCAAGTCTGCAACCGAATCACATCTGGTCAGGTACACAGGGAGGATCGCCGTTGATATCGCAGCAGCTTTTGACGCAACATCAAAGCCAGTACTACGCGTGGCTTTTG
>CAZPJE010000379.1:0-2237 GCA_964586725.1 uncultured Steroidobacteraceae bacterium
GACCGGACTGCAGGCTGCCGCGAGGGCGCGGGGTGTCGACGTGATCTTGCTGGCGGCTCCCACCAGCGCGGACGCGAGGCTGGCCCGCATCGCGGCCTCGGCGTCCGGCTTCATCTACTGCGTGTCAACCACCGGCGTCACCGGGGCCAGGGCTTCGCTGCGAACCGACCTCCCTGAGTTCGTGGCTCGGCTACGGCGCCACACTGACCTGCCCTTGGCGGTGGGATTCGGCGTATCGACCGCCGAGCAGGCCGCCGCGGTGGCGACCTACGCCGACGGAGTGATCATCGGAAGTGCTCTGGTCGACATGGTCGCGCGGAGTGAGAGCTTGGAGACCGCGTTGAACGGGCTCGAACTCCATCTCGAAAAGATCGGGGCGGCCATGTCGGCGGCGAGGGGAGAGGCGGACCGGCTTCGCGCGGTCTCTACTGAGTGAGAAGGACGCCCTCTTTCTCAAGGTAGTCCTTGAGTGCCTGGGGGCGTACGCCGTAAAGCCCGGATAGATAGCCGAGATCGTCCTTGCGGATGGTGAGCATCTCGCGCGATGGGTCGTTGCGGAGCTCGCGGAGAAAGGCGAGGTACGTCTCCAGCGGACGCCGCTCCTCAGGGGCCAGCCGGTCGAGACTGTCGAGGCGGATGCGGAGAGGGCCGTTCCGAGTGAGTGAGCGCTGGAACTCGGGATCGTCTTCGATATCCAAGATGGACATGGGTGACTGGCCGTAGATCGAGGCCAACTCGTAGAGCCGCTCCAGACTAAGGCTGCGTTTGCCACGTTCGTAAGCGCTGAGGGTCGACACCACGAACGAGCCGCCCGAGCGTCCGCACACCTCTTGTAGGCTGAAACCCCGATCCTGGCGCAAGCGGCGGAGCTTCTCGCCCACAAGTTCGGCGTAGCGCTTTTCTCTGTCTTCGTGTGTCTCGTCCATATGCAAAAGTGTAGCAGTATAGCAATACGAAATCTACCCAAACAACACGCCATCATTCGTGCGTTGGTCTGATGATTCGCGAGACGCGGGAGGAGTCCTTCTTCGTGGATAATGCCGAAGGCGGGGGTCGAACCCGCACGAGGTGTGAGCCTCACTGGATTTTGAGTCCAGCGCGTCTGCCAATTCCGCCACTTCGGCGCTACCGTGGATGCCGACCATTATAGTCGATGGTTCCAGCGAATGAGGGTTGCGTGTTTGTCTATCCTGCGGCCAGCAAGGGCACCAGCGCGAGCGTGTCTCCGTCCGCCAATTTGATATCCAAGGAGTGAAGGACTCGCCCGTTCCGGACGACGCGTATGGCACTCCAAGAACGATCGGCGCCTGCCGCGAGGAGATGGCTGAGATCTTTGTTCTCAGCTTCTGCCAGCGCCAGAAGCACGTCTCGGGCGGTCGGCTCCGCGGGAGAACTCACCTCAAGCTCTGTTTCGTCTTTGCCCATGAGAAGCTTCATGTTCGCCATGAAACGGATCTTGAAGTGCATCGCTCCTGACCTCCGAATCCGATCTGCCGGCAGATGACCAGCACAATCACGACGACAGGATACCATCGTCTTGCCCGCCCGCAGGGCACGGTCACGGCGCGTCCAAAGTGCGCCTCGCCGGCGTTCAGGAAACGTTCATGGGTTAGCGGCAAGAATGAGTTGTTCCCCCTAGCGACTCGATCGGGTACGGCATGAGGCGGGACCAGAGGATACGACGACCGCCACGCGTCTGCACCGTTCGGAGATAGGAGAAGAGCGATGCGCCCGCGGCAGCCCATGGATGGCCTGGAACGGGATTACCTGCGCGCTGTCTACGAGATGGCGGGAGGGCAGGCCAAGAGCGCAGTCTCCTACCGCGAGGTGCGGATGGAGTTGGGCCGTTCTGAGAACGAGGTCGAGCGGGCGTGCGACTTCTGGGCCGACCGCGGGATACTCGAATGGACCGCGTTCGGCCACATCGCCCTCACGCACCTTGGGCTACGAAGGGCTCAACGTCTCGCGCAGAGAGGGTGGTCGTTTGCGCCCTTCTAGGACGTCTTCGCAGGTGTCCGTCACCCGAAGAAGACCTGCGCGAGCTCCCACATATCCCGGGGCACGAGCTTCCAGGTACTGACCGCCTCCGAGAGTGGCACGGAGGCGATCTCATCGCCTTGGAGGCCGGCCATCATGCCCCACTCCCCAGCATGCACCATCTCCGCGGCTTTGACCCCGAACCGGGTGCCAAGGATGCGATCGTGGGCCGTCGGAGTGCCGCCCCGCTGGATATGGCC
>CAZPJE010000380.1:0-2914 GCA_964586725.1 uncultured Steroidobacteraceae bacterium
CGCATGGGCCCCGATGTCGACCGTCACGCTTGGAGGACGTGGGCCGCATCCGTTCCCGCATTTCGGCGATCGGGCCAAGCCAGGGGTGATCGTCGTCAATCCCGAGGGTCGCCGGTTCGCGAACGAGGCCTTGAACTACCACGACTTCCAGCGTGCCCTGCTCCTGGATGGTTCGCATCGCAGTCGAACCGAGGCGTTCATCATCGCCTCGCACGATTCACTGCGCCGCTACGGCCTCGGCCGCGTGCCAGCGTTTCCAGGCCGCATCGAACCATTCCTGCGGTCCGGCTATCTGAAGCGAGCCAGCTCCATCACTGATCTCGCCCGGCAGATCGATGTCGACGCAACCGAACTATCGCGGACCATCGATCGCTTCAACACGCACGCCCTCGCTGGCCATGATCCCGACTTCCATAAGGGTGGCACCGTGTACGAGCGCGCCGCCGGCGACGCGACCCAGGCGCCCAATCCGTGCGTCGCTGACCTCAGGAGCGGTCCGTGGTATGCGATTCGCCTCATTCCGGGCGACATCGGAACCATGCACGGCATTCGGGTAGACGCGCAGTCCCGGGTTGTCGGCGCCGCCGGCGAGGTTATCGAGGGCCTGTACGCCGTGGGCACCGCCGCCGCCAGCATCATGCACGGTGTTTATCCCGCCGCCGGCGTCATGCTGGGTCCTGCGGTCACTTTCGGCCATCTCACCGCCAAGCATCTCGCGCTGTCGGCCCGCTGAGTCGGCGGAATCGATCGGCTAGCGCACCCGGGCACCGAGAGCGAGCGCGCTGGAAGGTCGCGCGCCGAATTTGTCTCTCATCTGGTTGGCGATGGTCTCGGCGTCCCGGCTTGCCGCCAATTCTGCGGCGTCCGGATCCTGCGTCTCGATGGCACGCAGCATCGCCAGGTGGGTCTTGGTCCAATGATTTGCCATCTCGTCGATGGACTGACCCACGTCGTGCAGATACAAACCGAGGATTCTCTGACCCTGGTCGAGCAACTGCCGCGTCCAGTTCACGTAGAAGGAGTTGCCGCTGCCCTTGGCGATGGCGAGATGGAACTCCCGGTTCAGCCGGATCATCTCGGACAGGTCCCCACGTCGCGTCGCCGCTGTGTGCTCGCGGTGGATTCCCTGGATCTCCGCGAGCTGCGCCGGCGTTCGGCTCGTGGCAGCCAAACGGGTCGTCAAGCGATAAACAAGCTCCACCGCGTCCAGATAGCTAGGGATCGCGACTACGTCGAACGGCGCGACGATCGAACTACGGTTGCGGAGCGTCTGAACCAGGCCCTCCGCAGACAGGCGGATCAGGGCCTCGCGCACTGGACTCCGCGACAGCTTGAAGCGCTCGGCCAGCTCGGTCTCATCGAGCAGCGTCCCGGGCTCCATCTGCAGGGCAAGGATATCTCGGCGCAGCTCCTCGTACACCGCGACCGCGCCCGACCCGCGCGCCCGCTTCTGCCCTGAACGACGGGGCCGTAGACCGCTTTCAGCAGAAGACTTGCGCGCCATGCATGCTCCAAGGGAGGGTCGACACCGAGCTGGCTACATTATAGACAGGCTCGGCAGCGGCCACGCCAGAGCCGGGCAACAGCGGGGCCAGACCCGGTGGACACCGGATCTGGCCCCCGTGCCCCTTGATTTCAGCGGAAGTCGTAGTTGACGCCGATGTTCCAGCTGCGGAACTGGCCGGGATAGCCGAAGTTCCGACCGTCGTAGAAGGCGAAGTACTTCTTGTCAGCCAAGTTGCGGCCACCTGCCCACAGCTTCCATTGCCCGAGCTCAACCGTCGCAATCGCGTTCAGGAACCCGACGGACTGCAGCACAAACCGGTTGTCGGCGTTGTCGAACGCGTCGTCGCGGTACTGGTACTCGAGTCGCAACGACGCCGTCGCGCTGCCCATTTCGAAATTGTCGAAGGTCACGGCCGCCGTGCCCGAGAGCTCGGGCGCACGCGGCAGCGTGTTTCCAGAGAAATCAACGGGTGCCCCGGCATCGTCGATGGAGTCGTACTCCTTGAAGGTGGCGTCCAGGTAGCCGAGATTGAGATCGAGCTTCACGTGATCACTGACGCGACCCGACAGCTCGAGGTCGATGCCATAGATCTCGGCCTTGCCGGCGTTGAGCGTCGTGAACGTGGGCGGCTGCCCCGGAATAGGGTTACCGTTCGCGTCGAGCGGAATCCGACCGACTCGGACCTGCATGTCTTCGTAGTCGTAGTAGAACGCTGCGAGATTGAAGATGCCCGCATCCCCCGGCAGCGAGGACTTCATCCCAGCTTCGAACGCAAGCAGCTGCTCTGGCTTGACCGTGGCCGGTGCTGGATTTCCCTGCAGATCGAATCCCACCGTGTTGTATCCGGCAAGAAAGCCCTTGGCCGCCGATGCGTAGAACATGGTTCCGCCGCTCGTCGTGTAGTCCAGTCCCACGCGACCCGTCAGCTTGCTCTGGGTGCTCGACAGGTCGAACGACTGTCCATCGAACGCACCTTGCCCATCGAATCGATTGCTGACCTTGTCCCGCGTGTAGCGCAATCCGATATTGAGACGCAGTGGATCGGTCAGCTTGTAGTTGATGTCGCCGAACACGGCCGTTGTCTTGACCGTATTGTCCGTGGCGCTGTCCAGCGCGCCCGGCAGGAACGGCAGGATATCGACGCGGCGCAGTTCGCCCTCATCGGCATCCATGTACAACGCACCGGCAACCCAGCTCGCCCGATCGCCCGAGAACTGCAACTGCACTTCCTGGCTCAACTGCTCGGCGTACTGCGGAAACGAGATGGTGAGATTAGGCGGGCTGATCGGTACCGGGTTCACGTCGAGGAAAGACTGCGGCTCATCGTAGTCGAGGTAACCGGTCACCGATTTCCACGAGTACCCATCGCTCAGCTCGCCAGACAGCGTCAGGCCCACTGCGGAGTAG
>CAZPJE010000381.1:0-9347 GCA_964586725.1 uncultured Steroidobacteraceae bacterium
GGCGTCGCCGCCGGCAGCAGAGCCGCCGGCAATGGGGCCGCGGGCAGCGAGGCCCCGCGGACCGACGCTTGACGGACGGGGTCCCGGCCGCCGCGGCCGTGCGCGCCAGCGCGCTGCGTGAGCAGATCGCGCACCACAACTATCGGTACCACGTTCTCGACGATCCCGAGATCAGCGACGCCGAGTTCGACCTGCTGCTGCGTGAACTGGGTGCGCTCGAGGCAGCGCATCCTGGACTCGTGACGCCCGATTCGCCGACGCAGCGCGTCGGCGGCAGCGCGGCGACGGCATTCCCGAGCCTGCAGCATCGGCTGCCGATGCTGTCGCTGGACAATGCCTTTTCCGACGAGGAAGTGATCGCCTTCGACCGTCGCGTGCGCGAGCGGCTCGGCCGCGATCAAGCCATCGACTACGCGGCGGAGCCCAAGCTCGACGGCCTCGCGATCAGCGTGATCTACGAACACGGCCTGCTGGCGCGCGCGGCGACCCGCGGCGACGGCGTCACCGGCGAGGACGTCACGGCGAACGTGCGCACGATCCAGTCCGTGCCGCTGCGGCTGCGCGGTGCGGCGCCCGCGCTGCTCGAAGTGCGCGGCGAGGTTTACATGCCGGTGGCGGGCTTCATGGCAATGAATGCCCGCGCGGCGGAGCGGGGCGAAAAGGTGTTCGTCAATCCGCGCAATGCCGCGGCGGGCAGCCTGCGCCAGCTGGATCCGCGGGTGACGGCGGAACGACCGCTCGACCTGTTCTTCTACGCCGTGGGAATCATCGAAGGGGGTGTCGTTCCCGAGCGGCAGAGCGAGCTCGCGCAGGCGCTGCGCGACTGGGGGCTGCGCACTTGCCCGGAGGCGGCGCGCGTCACCGGTGTCGAAGGCTGCCTCGAGTACTTCCATCGGATCGGCGCGCAGCGCGCCCGCTTGCCGTACCAGATCGATGGCGTGGTCTACAAAGTCGACCTGCGCGCGGATCGCGAGGCGCTCGGCTTCGTCTCGCGCGCGCCGCGCTGGGCCGTGGCGCACAAGTTCCCGGCCGAGGAGGCCGAGACGCGCATCGAGGACGTCGAGTTCCAGGTGGGCCGGACCGGCGCACTGACGCCCGTGGCGCGGCTTGCGCCCGTGTTCGTCGGTGGCGTCACCGTCAGCAACGCGACGCTGCACAACATGGACGAGCTCGAGCGCAAGGACGTGCGCATCGGCGACAGCGTGATCGTGCGGCGCGCCGGCGACGTGATTCCCGAAGTCGTGCGCGTCATCGCGGAGCGCCGACCTGCGGATGCGGGCGTCGTGACGTTGCCGGCGCAGTGCCCCGTCTGCGGCTCGCCGGTGCTGCGCGAGGCGGATGAAGCGGTCGCGCGCTGCAGCGGGGGTTACGTCTGCGCGGCACAGCGTCGCGAGCGCATCCTGCACTTCGCGTCGCGGCGCGCGATGGACATCGAGGGCCTGGGGGACAAGCTCGTCGATCAACTGGTCAGCGCCACGCTGGTCGACGACCCGGCCGACATCTACGAACTGACCGCGACCGAACTCGCCGAGCTCGACCGGATGGGGCAGAAGTCGGCGGAGAAGGTGCTCGCGGCGATCGCACGCAGCCGCAGCACCACCCTCGCGCGGTTCCTGTTCGCGCTCGGCATCCGCGACGTCGGTGAGGCGACGGCGCTGGCCCTGGCACAGCACTTTGGCGCGCTCGCACCGCTGATGGCCGCCGATGCCGACGCGATCCAGCAGGTGCCGGACGTGGGGCCGGTGGTCGCCGCCCGCGTCACGGCGTTCTTCGCGGATCCGGCCAACCGGGCCATCGTCGATCGGCTGCAGGCCGCCGGCGTGCACTGGCCCGATCTGCCGGTGCAGCGCGCCGCCGAGTTGCCGCTCGCTGGCAAGACCTTCGTGCTGACCGGCGCGCTGCAGGGTCTGTCGCGGGACGACGCGGGCGATCGGCTTCGGGCACTGGGCGCGAAGGTGTCGGGCAGCGTCTCGAAGAAGACCGACTTCGTCGTCGCCGGCGCGGACGCCGGCTCCAAGCTGCAGAAGGCCCAGGACCTGGGCGTGCCGGTGCTCGATGAAGCGGCGCTGGCGCGGATCCTCGAGACGGGGCTGCTGCCCACGGCCGACGCCTGAGAAGCGGGCGGGGGACCGCGCCAAAGAAAAGGGGCGGAGCCTTGCGGCGCCGCCCCCGGTTCCAGTCCTGTCCGGCGTAGCCGGCTCAGGTGCGCGATCAGAGCTTGTTTTCGATCTTCGCCGTCTTCTTGAGGTCGTCGGCGTAGGTCTTGAACTTCTTCGCCAGCACGACGTTGCCGAGCTGGTCCTTGACCTGCTCGAACGGCGGCGGCTGCACGTCGCGGCTGTCCTCGAGCTTGATGACATGCCAGCCGAACTGGCTCTGCACCGGCGTCTGCGTCATTTCGCCCTTCTTCAGCGCCATGACGGCGTCTGCGAACGGCTTGACCATCGTCTGCGGCGTGAACCAGCCGAGGTCGCCGCCGCGTTCCTTTGAACCATCGAGCGAGTCGCGCCGGGCGATGTCTTCGAACTTCGCGCCCTTGTTGATGCGGTCGATCGCGACCTTCGCGAACTCCTCGGTCTGGACCAGGATATGGCGCGCGCGGTACTCGGTCTTCGGCATCTGCGCGATCTGGGTCTCGTACTCGGCCCGCAGCTCCGCTTCCGTCGGCGTCTTGTCCTTCAGGTACTTCGCCTGCACCGCGCGCTGCAGCACTTCGAGGCGCATCAGCTCGAGCTGCGCCGCGACTTCGGATTCCTGGTCGACCTTGTCCTTGCCGGCCTGGTTCGCGACCGCGAAGCCGCGCAGCAGCGAGTCGAGGGCTTCCTTGCGCTGTTCCGCCGGGATCTCCGCCGGGTCGCGGCCGCCGCTCGCCGCCTTGATGTAGAAATCGAGCAGGTTGCGCGAGATGTTCTTGCCATCGATCGTGGCGACCGTTTCGGCGCCCGGATCCTTGGCGGCGTCTGTCGCGGCAGCACCGCCGCCACCCTGGCAGGCCGCCAAGCCCAGCGCGACGCCGACACACAGAACTCTGGAAATCTTCATGTCTTATTTCTCAATGAGTTAGGAGGGATATCTATACGAAAATCTAGTGAACGGAAGCGTCGATCGACAACGCGTGGATGTCACGCCCCATCAGCTCGGCGACCGCCGCATAGACCAGCCGGTGCCGCGCCAGCGGCGCGAGGCCCGCGAACTTACGCGAGACGATCCGAACGTGGAAGTGCCCCCCCTCGCGGGCCCCGGCGTGACCGGCGTGCAGGGCGCTGTCGTCCCGCAGTTCGAGTTCGCTGGGTTCGAGCGACGCGAGGCAGTGCCGCAACCGTTCGATTCTGTCAGCCGGGTTCATCGCGGGGTCGACTCAGGGGTGGCGGAGGAGAGGCCCGGTATCATAGCGGATGGGTCGTCCCTTTCGGACCGGGCCCGAGACGCCGAGGTTCCCTTGACCCTGTACCTGCCGCTGCATCCTGTCACCCCGCAGATCCGCATGATTCGTCAGGCGGTCGACATCGTCCGCGGCGGTGGCGTGATCGCCTATCCGACCGACTCCTGCTACGCGCTCGGTTGCCACATCGGGGACAAGGACGCGCTCGAGCGCATTCGCCGGATCCGCAAGGCCGACCGCCATCACCACTTCACGCTCGTCTGCCGCGACCTGACCGAGATCGCGCGCTACGCGAAGGTCGAGACCTGGCAGTTCCGGATGCTCAAGGCCGCGACCCCGGGGCCATACACGTTCCTGCTGCCCGCGACCCGCGAGGTGCCACGGCGGTTGCAGCACGAGAAGCGCCGCACCATCGGCCTGCGCATTCCGGATCACCCGGTGCCGCAGTTGCTGCTGCAGGAGCTGGGCGAACCGCTGATGACCTCTACGCTGATGCTGCCGGGCGATGAGCTGCCGCTGACCGATGGCGAGGAGATCCGCGAGCGGCTGGGCCATGAGCTGGACGCCATCCTCGACGGCGGCCACTGCGGCATCGAGCCCACCACGGTGGTCGACATGGTGGCGAACCCGCCGGTCATCACCCGCGTCGGGCGCGGCAGCGTCGCGCCCTTCGGGCTGCCGGCCTGAGGTTCGCTATACTTCGGCGCGTTCCGCAGCGGGAGGGCTGTCGCGACTCGCTTTGCGAGGCGATTTCATCAAAAAACAAATGCTTGCGAATTTTTACTTGAGTGAAATGTCTTCTCGCGACGGAGTAGCCGAGCGATGAATGCCGTCGTTCGGACCGGCCGGGTGCTGTCGGGCATGAGACCGACCGGCCAGCTGCACCTCGGCAACTTCCATGGGGCGCTGCGCAACTGGGTCGATCTGCAGTACCAGCATGAGTGCTTTTTCTTCGTTGCCGACTGGCATGCGCTGACCACCGGCTACGACGACACGAGCAAGATCCCGGAGCACACGCACCAGATGGTCATCGACTGGCTCGCGGCCGGCCTGAACCCGGGCGTCGCGACGCTGTTCGTGCAGTCGCACGTGCCAGAGCACGCCGAACTGCATCTGCTGCTGTCGATGATCACGCCGCTGGGCTGGCTCGAGCGCGTCCCGACCTACAAGGACCAGCAGGAAGAGCTGAAGGACCGGGACCTGGCGACCTATGGCTTCCTCGGCTACCCGCTGCTGCAGTCGGCCGACATCCTGCTGTACCGGCCCGATTTCGTGCCGGTCGGCGAGGACCAGGTCGCGCATGTCGAGATCACGCGCGAGATCGCGCGCCGCTTCAATCACATCTTCGGGCGCGAGCAGGGGTTCGAAGAGAAAGCCGAGAAGGCGATCAAGCAGCTCGGCGGCAAGAACAGCGCGCTGTACCGCCAGCTGCGCAAGCAGTTCCAGGAGGCGGGCGACCAGGCGGCGCTCGCGAAGGCGCGCGACATCGTGCTGGGCAATGCCCGCATCACCGTGGCCGACCGCGAACGGCTGCTCGGCTTCCTCGAGGGAGGCAGCGTCGCGATCCTGCCCGAGCCGCAGGCGCTGCTGACGCGGACGCCGAAGCTGCCCGGCCTCGACGGTCGGAAGATGTCGAAGTCGTACGGCAACACGATCGGCCTGCGCGAGGATACGGACAGCGTCGCGCAGAAGCTGCGCACGATGCAGACCGACCCGGCCCGCGTGCGCCGCACCGATCCGGGCGATCCGGCCAAATGCCCGGTGTTCGACCTGCACGAGATCTACTCCGACGACGCGACCCGCAAATGGGTCGACCAGGGCTGCCGCACGGCCGGCATCGGCTGCCTCGAATGCAAGAAGCCGCTGATCGACAAGGTGGTCGACGAGATCGGCGGCATGCGCAAGCGCGCGGCCGAGTTCGAAGAGAACCCCGAGGCGGTGCGCAACATCCTGAACGAAGGCGCCGAGAAGGCGCGCGAAGCAGCGCGCGCGACGCTCGATGACGTGCGCCGCGCGATGCACTTGAGGACGGACTGACATGGCCAGGCGCAAGCCCGAACTCAAGATCGTCGTCTCCAACGAGCCGGTCGCCGCGGAGCAGGTCGCGGAGCCGGGCAGCGCGAGCGCCGCGGCCGGTGCGGAGCACGGCCCCGAGCAGCACGAGATGCCGTTCGCGATCGTGCAGGGCGAGCCGGTCACGCAGCTGCCGCGCGACCTGTACATCCCGCCGCAGGCGCTCGAGGTCTTTCTCGAGGCGTTCGAGGGGCCGCTCGACCTGCTGCTGTACCTGATCCGGCGGCAGAACCTGAACATCCTCGACATACCGCTGGCCGAGATCACCAAGCAGTACATGAATTACATCGAGCTGATGTCCGAGATGCAGCTCGAACTCGCCGGCGAGTACATGGTGATGGCGGCGACGCTCGCCGAGATCAAGTCGCGCATGCTGCTGCCGCGCTCGAGCGAGGCTGCCGCCGGCGAGGAGGCTGACCCGCGCGCGGAACTCGTGCGCCGCCTGCAGGAGTACGAGCGCTACAAGCGCGCCGCCGAGTCGATCGACCGGTTGCCGCGGCTCGAGCGCGACACCTGGAACGTCGCCGCCGAGCTCGAAGTCAAGCGCCAGACGCGCACCCTGCCGCAGGTGGCGCTGCAGGAGATGATCCTCGCGTTCCGCGACGTCGTTGCCCGCGCCGAGATGTTCGCGCATCACCACGTGCGGCGCGAGCGGCTGTCCGTGCGGGCGCGCATGACCGACATCCTCTCCACGCTCGAGAGTTCGACCTTCGTCGAGTTCACGCGCCTGTTCAAGCCGGAGGAAGGCCGGATGGGCGTGACCGTCACGTTCATCGCGATCCTCGAGCTCGTCCGCGAGGGCCTGCTCGACCTGGTGCAGACCGAGGCGTATGGCCCGCTGCACGTGCGCGCCGGGCAGCCGCGTCCCGAGTTGCGACTCGTTGCGGATGACAACGCCGCTGGAACCACTGAATCCGCTGCGCCCGCGCCCGATGCGCCGGCGGAGCGCGCCGAGGAATCATGAGCGACAACTACATCCGAAACGTCATCGAGGCCTCGCTGCTGTCGGCGGGGCGGCCCCTGACGCTGGCCGATCTGGGCGAGCTGTTCGAAGAGGCGTCGCGGCCCGACAAGGCCACGCTGCTGGGCGCCATCGAAGAACTGCGGGTCGACTACGCGGGCCGCAGCATCGAGGTGCGTGAAGTCGCGAGCGGCTATCGCATCCAGGTGCGCAGCGAGTTCGCGCCGGAAGTCGCGCGACTGTTCCCCGAGCGGCCGCAGCGTTACTCGCGCGCGCTGCTCGAGACGCTGGCGCTGATCGCCTACCGCCAACCGATCACGCGCGCCGAGATCGAGCAGGTGCGCGGCGTCGCGGTCAATCCGAACATCGTCAAGACCCTGATGGAGCGCAACTGGGTGCGCGTGGTCGGTCATCGCGACGTGCCCGGCCACCCGGAGCTGCTGGGCACGACGCGCGATTTCCTCGACTACTTCGGCCTGCGCTCGCTCGAAGACCTGCCGCCACTCGCGGAACTGCGCGACATGGCGGATCTGAACCCGCAGCTGCCGCTGCCCGGCACGCAGCTCGACAACGCGGACACGAGTGGCGTGTTCACGGCGGATGCCGAGACGGCCGACGGCGGCGCCGATGTGTCCGACCCGGCGCCGGCGGAAGCGTCAGTCGACAGCGATGCCGCGGGCGCCGATGACGACGCCGACCATTCCCCGCGCCACGCGGCTGACGACGCCGCGCCTGAGCTGGTCGCGGCGCCGCGCGACCAGGACTGACGCGTGGCCACCCGGCCGCGCCGCGCGGACCCCGAGCCCGAGCCGGAACGCCTGCAGAAAGTGCTCGCCGCGGCGGGGCTCGCATCGCGCCGCGAGGTCGAGGCCTGGATCCGGGCCGGCCGCGTCGCCGTCAACGGCGAACTCGCGACGCTTGGGCAGCGCGTGACGCCGCGCGACGAACTGCGCATCGATGGTCGCGCCGTGCGCCTGCCGCGGCCGCGCGCGGCCGCCGCGACGGCCGAAGTGTTCGTGCTGCACCGCTCGCCGGGCGAGGCCTTGACGGACGGCCTGCTCGAACGCCTGCCGCGCCGCGCGGGGCGGCGCTTCACCGTGATCAGCCCGATGCCGCGCATCGACGGTGGGCTCGAGTTCGCGACCGCCGATGGTGCGATTGCGCAGCAGCTGCAGCGCCGCATCCACTCGCTCGAATCGGAGTTCAGCGCGCGCATTCGCGGCACGCTCGAGGAGCCGCAACTGCAGGCCGCGCAGCAGGGCGAGCTCGACGATGGCACGCGTGTCGAGGTGATCTCGATCGAACCCGGCGAAAGCGACGAACAGGCCAGCAACCGCTGGTACCAGCTGGTCGTGCGCGGCGCGAGTGGCAAGCAGGTGCGACAGCTGCTCGAGCGTCAGGGTGCCGTGGTCAGTCGAGTGCTGCGTGTGGCGGCTGGAACATTGCGGCTGACGCGCGACCTGCCGCGCGGCCGCTTCCGTGCCGCGACGGCGCAGGAACTGGCGATGCTGCTGGGTGCGGAAACCACGGCTGCGGCCGAAGAGCCCGCGGCGCCGGTCGCGGCACCCGAGCCGAAACGCGCGCCGCCGAAGTCGCCGCCGCCTTCGCGCGGACCGCGCGCCGGCGTCAAGCCTGGCAGTCGAAGGCGCGGCCCGTCACGCCCCGCGCCGCGCCGCTGAGCAAGGCGAGGTAGGGGCCCGTCAGGGCTTCAGGCAGCGGCAGCGTTTCGAGATCTTCCGACGGGTACGCCTGCCGGCGCATCGCAGTGCGGGCACGCCCCGGATTCAGCGAGTTGACGCGCACGGTCGTGGTGTCGAGCTCGTGCGCGAGCACCTGCATCAAGCCTTCGGTCGCGAACTTCGACACCGCGTAGGCGCCCCAGTAGGCGCGACCGCGCCGGCCCACGCCGCTCGCGGAGAAGATCACCGAGGCATCGGCCGACGCGCGCAGCGCCGGCAACAGCACCTGCGTCAGCGCGAACGCGGCGGTGACGTTGACGTGCATGACGCGGACCCAGGTCGGCACGTCGAAGTGCTCGATCGGCGCGAGCTGGCCCAGCAGGCCGGCATTGTGGATCAGGCCGTCGAGCCGGCCCCAGCGCTGCGTGACCGCGTCTGCGATCGCGTCGTAGTCGCCGGCGACGGCTCGCTCGAGATCGAGCACGCTGATCACGGGTTCGTGGCGCGCGGGGCCACCCGGCGTCGGCGGCAGGGCGCACAGCTCCGCGTGCAGGGCCTCGAGCTTGCGCTGATTGCGCCCGAGCAGCAGCACCTCGGCGCCATGGAGCACACAGGCGAATGCAAGCGCGCGACCGATGCCCGCCGTCGGGCCGGTGATGGCCACCACGCGACCCTGCAGCGCATCCGCTGGCAGCACGACCTGGCGCGGATCGAAATCCGGGTTGGCGTTGGCGAGCGGGGCATTCATGCGGCGGTGGACCTCGGGCGTAACGGAGCTGGCAAGCGGCCGCGCATCGCGGCGCGCGCGGCGCGCCAGGCGGCCAGCGTCGCCGCCAGCGGCGCGAAACGCGCGGCAGCATACTCGTTCGGCAGCGCTGCGGCACAGTGGCGAGCGCGCGTTGCCGCCGCGGCGCCCCAGACCACGCCCGCGCGCGCCTCGGCGCGCAGTGGTGCCGGCAATGCGGCCGCCGCGGCGCTGAGCGCTGCTGCGCAGCGTTCGAGGCGAGCGCGCAGGATGGCGGCGACCACGTTGGGCAGCGGCGACTGCTGCAAGGCCTCGTGGCTGCACCCGGCGGCCTCGAGTTCGTCGAGCGGCAGCGGCAGCAGGCCGAGTCTGGCCCGCTGCGCCGCCTGCGACAACCACTCGATCTCGCGCACCGCGTCGCCGGCCTGGCGTCCGAACGCGGTCAACGCGGCGCGCGTCTCGGGCGTGCATTGCTCGCGCGCCATGCCGAGCCGGCATGCCGTCGTG